>NZ_JBIVEG010000021.1:0-141174 GCF_044747545.1 Streptomyces sp. NPDC090077 | reverse complement strand
GCCCGCGCGGCGTTTGAGCGCACCGGGCGCGGAGCGTCCGGTACCGGGGTCAGGGGCAGCGCCCCTGGGAACGGTGGAAGGGCGGGTAGGGGACCGGCCCCGCGCAGCGGCCACACTGCCCGCAGACGACGTACCGGCCCCCGCCACCCGAACCGGCCCCGCCCGGCAGGCCGACGGACGGAGTCCGGCGCAGCGGCGCGAAGCCGGTAAGGCCGCCCGCGGCCGAGCCTCGCGAGCGGCGCGTCAAGAAGGAGTGGGCAGGGCGCAGATGGCCCGGGCCGCCGTCAGTTCGTGCTGGACCGGGGCCAGGACACCGCCCTCGTCGGTTTCCGCCGGCAGCTCCACCCGGACCGGCGTCGGGCTGCTGCGGACCCCCTCGGCGAGCTCGCGCAGCTCCCGCGCGATCCGCTCGACCTCGCCCGCCGCAGGCGCCTCCGCACCGTGGTTGACGCGGACCCGCGCCGCCGTGGTGGCGTCCACGATGCGCTCCACGGCCACCACCAGCGGCCACCACGCCGCGGCCCGGCTCCCCGTCGGCGGGGGCTCGGTCAGGGCCCGCTGGAACTCGCTGCGCACCCCCGACAGGTCGCGGTAGATGCGGCGCCGGGCCTGGAGGCGGGTCTGCCGGGCGGCCCGCAGCTCGGCGTCGTCCGCGACGGGGGCGAAGGCGCGCTCGACGTAGCGGGCGGCGTCGTCGACGGCGTCGGCGAGCCGGTCCCCGATGCGGGTGTGCCAGCTCTCGGGCCACAGCAGGTAGCCGAAGACCAGGACGATCGCGCAGCCGATCAGGCTGTCGAGCAGCCGCGGCATGATGAGGTCGAAGCCCTCGTGGTTGAGCTGGTCCGACAGGAGCAGGATCACGGGGGTGATGGCCGCGGTCTGGAAGGCGTAGCCCTTCGCGGAGAACACCGGGATCAGCGCGCCGAGCACCAGCATCACCGGTACGTCCCACCAGCCGCGCGGCACCTCGGCGAGGACGGCGGCGGCGAGGACGAGCCCGACGGCCGTGCCCAGGGCGCGCAGGACCGCGCGGGAGAAGACCGAGCCGAAGTCCGGTTTCAGGACGAAGGTGACGGTCAGGGCCACCCAGTAGGAGCGTTCGACTTCGATCAGGGAGACGAGGGACTGGGCGAGGCCGATGCACAGGGCCAGCCGCAGCCCGTACCGCCAGGAGGCCTCGGACAGCACCATGTCGCGGACCCCGCGCCGGGCCCGGACGCGCAGGGCGGCGGGGCGGCCGAGGCGGTCGTCGACGTTGTACGGGTCCGGTTCGGCGAGGTGCACGATGGCCGCGGCGTGTCGCAGCGCGGAGTCGATGGCCCGGTCGGACGGGGTGTGCGGGTCGGGCAGGGTGAGGACGGGGGTTCCGGTGCGGCCCTCCTCGACGGCGGCGGCCAGGTCCCGTACGGTCGCCGGGATCTGCTCCGGCAGCGGCCGGCCCCGCAGGTGGGCGGCGGGCGCGGCCTCCACGAGCGGGATCAGCACGTTCAGCTGGGCCAGCATCCGCACCAGGGAGGGGCTGCGTCCGTGCACCCGGGCCCGGCGGCCGAGGACGAGGTCGTAGGCCTGGTCGAGGGCCTGCGTGACCTGCCGCCGGCGTTCGTCGTAGACGTCCTGGGGTCCGCCGCAGGCTTCCAGGGCGTCGGCCAGGGCCCGGTAGCAGGCCGCGACGGCGGCCCGTTCGGGCTGCCGGCCGCGCAGGGGCCAGGCCAGCAGGGTCAGCACGAGGACGAACAGGCCGCCGGCGGTCAGCAGCAGCGGTGCGATCCACCAGGGCCGGGGCATGGGCAGGCCGGCCCCGACGACGGCGTTGAGCAGGAGCAGCAGCCCGGACACGGAGGCGACCGAACCGATCGAGGAGATCATCCCGGAGACGAGGGCGACGAGGGTCAGGACGGCGACGGCCACCCAGCCGTGCCCGTAGACGAGGGTGCCGACGGCCACCCCGATGGCGCCCAGGGCCTGCGGGACGGCGATGTTCAGGACCCGCATCCGGTAGGCGTCCGCGGTGTCGCCGAACACTCCGGCGAGGGCGCCCATGGCGATCAGGGCCCCGTACTCGGGCTCTTCGAGGGCGAAGCCGATGGCGAGCGGGACGGCCATCGCGACCCCGGCGCGGGCGGCCGCCGCCCAGGGGACGGGGGCGCTGCCGGGCCGCAGTCCCGCGAGCAGCCAGGCGGGGGGTGCCAGGGGGTGGGGCCGGGTCCGCCCGGACGGTATGTGCTCGGTGCGTCGTTCGGTGGTCATTCCGCTTCCGTGTCGCCGCTCGCGAATCGGTCGTTCTGGGGAGTTCTGCGGAGGATGGGTACCTTCCGAGCTTATGGGGTGCGGCGCACCCGGCCCACCAGCCATGCGGCGAGCGCGGTGGCCAGCCCGAGGGCGAGCACCACCCAGGCGGTGGTGCGCAGGAAGGCGGTGAGGGCGTCGTACACGGCCGCGGCGGCGGGCCGGCTGACGTCGGAGGGCAGGTCGTCGAGGGTGATGCGGCGGCACACGGCCACCGCCGTCCACAGCAGTACGGCGCCGACGGCGAGCCCGGCGCCGGTGGCGAGGACGGCCCGCCTGCGCCGGACGGCGACGGCCACGGCCGTCAGGGCGAGGAGCACGGTCAGCACGGGGAGCCAGACCCCGGCGATCTGGAGCACGTGGAACCCCTCCCGGAGGGCGCCGAGGTTGTCGTATTCCATGACCTTCACGGAGAGGTGGGTCTCCGGGATGCGGTCGGCGAAGGGCACGCCGTCCGCCATCAGTTCCTCTTTGACCTGGGCGATGACGGGTGCGAGGTCGACGGTGACGGCGTCCCCGTGGCCGGTCTTCAGGGCGTCGAGGAAGGCGGTGTGCGCGGCGCGGTTGGCCGTCTCCCAGGCCGTGCGGTAGGCGGGGGTGTCGGCGAAGGAGGCCAGGGCGTCGCCGATGAGGGCGTCCACGGCGCCCTGGAAGGGGCCCGCGTCGATCTGCCCGGAGAGGGCGCCGGAGGCCTGGGCGACGACCACCTCCTGCACGGCCGGGTCCTTGGCGAGCGGGGCCATGGCCGCGGTGTAGTGGTCGGCGTCGCCCAGCCGCCGGTCGGCCCAGTACGCGACCGCGCTCGCGGGCACGAGCAGGGCCACGAGCACGATGAGGGCCGCCGACAGGTAGGTGCGCACGTCACCAGGGGAAGCCGGGTGCGGTGCGGGCGCCACCGCTGCTGCTGCGTCCGGGGCCCGGATTCCCCCGGGGAGCGCGGTCGGCACCGCCCGGACGAGTGATCCACTTGCCGCTCCCGGGTGCCGGGTGTGCCCTTGAGGGTGGAAGAGAGGAGCCCCGCCATGGCACATGCGGCACCCACCGTTCCGCGGCGGCACCGTCCGATGACCGCTGCGGACGCGGAGCGGCACACCGACCGCAACCGCCTGATCCGCGCGCTGCTCGCGGGCCTCGTCTACGGGGTCTGGGCGGCCTTCATCAAGCGCCAGATGGGACCGGTGGACGCGGGCAACGTGTTCTACGGGATCCTGTGCGGCGTGATCTTCGCGGCCTGCATGTTCACCCTGGCGAAGGTGGGCCCGAAGCTGCAGCGGGAGCTGCACGCCGCCGCGTACGGGGTGTTCGCCGGCATCGCCGCCGGCTACCTCCACAGCCTGACCAACGAGTCCGTGCTCCGCTCCACCGGCGTCGGCCTGTTCGTGGGCGCGGGCATCGGGATCGGAGCCTTCTACCGGTACTACACGCGGGAGGACTGAGCCCGGCGGACAGGACCGCGCCGGTCCCCGCACCCACTGCGAGGGTGCGGGGACCGGCGCCGTCGGGTGTCGTTACGCCGCCGAGCCGGCGGGCTGGTCCTGCTGCGGCTCGGCCGCGGCGGACTCGGGCTCGGCCGTGGCGGGCTGCGGGACCGTCCGGTCGGCGAGGGTCCGGTCCGCGCGCGGGCGGTCCTGGCCCTCCTTCCGGGCCGGCGGGGAGAAGCGGGCGGCCTCGGCGCGGAGCATGGCGTTCAGGGCGGCGTACGGGTCGATGGGCATGGCGGAACCTCACGGTGCTTCGGGGGTGTGGGGGGTCGCGTACGCTGCTCGGCCCGCTCAGCAGCGCAGGACCACGCTCCGTACCGCCCGCCGGGACGGGGCCGGTCCGGCCGTCCCGTACGAGGCCGCGCGGGCGGGTCCGCCCGCGTGTTCCACGTGAAACATCCGCGGCGGCAGCCGCCGCGCGGCCGGTGCCACGCGTACGACCGTCCGCAGGGCCGAGCGGCCGACGGGGTCCCCGGCCGGCTCCGACGTCCCCTCGGCGGGGTCGGCCGGTGCCGAGGAGGCGGGGCGGGGCTCCGCGCCGGCCGTGGCCGTCGCCGCCGGACCGATGCCGAACAGGCACAGCAGGGCCACGCAGGCCACCGTCAGGGCCCGTGCCAGCGCCGTCCGCGCGTACCGCGCACCGTTCATGGGGCCTGCATGCCCCGACACGCCGGGCAACTTTCCGCGGACCCCCAAGAAGCCCCCGACCGGGGGACGAAGACACCCCCCACGGCTGACTCAGCCGGCGCGCAGCGGCCCCGTCAGCCGGGCCAGGACGGAGGTCTCGCCGCTGACCAGCCGCAGCCGGGCGAGGCCGGTGTCCCCGGCCGGCGCCGTGACCGCGTGCGGGGAGACCCGCTCGACGGTGAACACGGCCGTACGGTGGTCCGCGCGCGGGATCTCGATCACCCGGCCCCGCCGCAGCCCGGCGAGCGGCAGCCCCTCGCCGGTGACCACGGCGACGCCGGCGGAGCCGGGAGCGGGGCCGCCGGTGTCCCAGCCGGCCCCGCCGTCACCGTCCTGCGGGCCCCTGGCCAGCGGGAGGTCCACGCCCAGGCTGGGGATGCGCAGCCGCAGCGGCCGGGACGCCCGCATCGGCGGGGCGGACACCGTCCGGCGGTCCGCGCCGGGGCCGTGCGCACCGGGGCCGTGCGCGCCGGACTGCTCCAGCCCGCGCACGAGCCGGCGGTGCCCGGACAGGCCCAGGGCCCGGGAGGGCAGGGCGTCGGCGACGCTCGCGGCGGCGGGCTCGGCTCCCGCGCTGCCGCGCAACAGGGCGACACCGGTGCAGAGCAGAGTGACCGTCAGTGCGGCGGCGGCCCACTGGGCGCGGGACATGGCGTTCCTCCTGTCCGGCTCGGGCGGCCGGTTCCTGGGAGCAGTGGACCGCTCCCGGCCCGCCCGCACATCGCCGCCCGCACCGGAAATGACGGCGCGTCACGTCCCTGCCGTGCCGCCGGGTCCGTGTCGTCCCAGTTGGCGGCGGGTGCGCGGGCCGTGCGCGCCGGATCGGGCCGCTACCCCCGAACGGGTGAGGGGGTGAGGGGCGGGAGCGGCCGGGCCGGCCAGTCCAGCAGACGGGCGCCGATCACGGCGGTCTGGAGGGTGTACCGCTGTACGGGGTCCCCCGGGTCGGTCCCCGTCAGCCGGTGGATCCGCTCCAGCCGGTAGGTCAGCGCCCGCACGCTCAGGTTCAGCCGCCGGGCCGCCTCCGCGGCCACGCACCCCGAGTCGAAGTACGCGCCGAGGGTGTCCAGCAGGGGTGCTGCCCCGCCGCGCCCGGCCCGCAGCGGACCCAGCGCGGTCAGCACCAGCTCGGCCATGGCCGCCCGGTCGCGGGTCAGTACCGGGAAGACCAGCAGGTCGGCGGCGCGCAGCAGCGGGCCCCCGAGCCCGAGCCGGTCCGCGACGCCGAGTGCGTCCAGGGCCTCCGCGTACGAGGTCGCGGCCCCGCCCGTGCCGGGGTGGGGGCGTCCGAGCGCGACGAGTCCCCGGCCCTCGGACTCCGCCTGCGCGAGCCGGGCGAAGCGGGCCGGTATCCCGTCCCGGTCGCCCGGTGCCACGCAGACCAGCCGGCCGTCCTTGGTGGCGAGCAGGAACTCCCGGTCCCCGAAGCAGCCGGCCAGGGCCGACTGCAGCCGGCGCTGCTCGGGTCCCCCGTCCTCGTAGGGCGCGGGGCCGTGCGCGACGGCCACCGCGTGCGGCCGGGCGGGGTCCAGTCCGTAGCGGGCGGCGCGTTCGCCGAGGCGGCCGGGGTCGCTCCCGCCGAGCAGCAGGTCGTCGACGAACTCCCGCCGGGCGGCGGCTTCGCGGCGGGCGTCCGGCCCGTGGGCCCGCTCGTACCCCTCGGTGAAGGCGTCCACGGCCTGTTCCAGCACGGCCAGCACGTGGTCGGGGGCGTGGCGTCCGCCGAGGGCGGTGCGGGTGGCGGCGAGGTGGGCGCCGATGAGGCCGCGCAGCCCGTATCCGGCTCCGGCGGCGCGCTCGCCGAGTGCGCGGCGGGCGTCGAGCTCCCCGCGTCCGGGGCGCCGGCCGGTGGCCTCGGCGTCCGCGAGCATGCGTACGTACCCGTCCAGATACTCCTCGGGTATGTCCCGCCCTGACTCCACACCAGCTCCCCGGTCCGATCCGCGCGAACGAACCGTCATTCTCCCCCGCATCAAGATCAATTCGACCGGGAGGGAGGGGGGAAGGCGCCGGGGCGGGCGCGGGCAGGGGGAGGGATCAGACCACGACCAGGGCCACCGCCGCCGCCCCCATGAGGGCGGCGGCGAGGTGCACGGCGGGGTGACCGTAGTCCCCGAACCAGAGCTGGCGGGCCAGTCCGCCGAGGGCGGCCAGGGCGCTGATGACGCCGATCTGGGCGAGGAGGGTGGCGGCGGTGAAGGGGGCCAGGACCAGCAGGACGGAGTTCAGCCAGAACGGCGTGGCACCGGTCCAGCCCCGCCATTCCCGGATCGCGGACTGCATCGCCGGATCCCACCTCCACACCCGTCACAGGCGCAACAGGTGTCGCGCTCAACTCGTCGGCTGTACAGCCTCCTTGGGTGCGGCGGCCGGGGCAAGAGCGCGTTCGGCTAGAAAACCGAAGGCCAGGCCGAAAGTCGCCCACAGCGCTGTCTGGATGGCCAGCGACGCGAGCCGGAACTGCCAGATCAGCGCGGCCGGGAAGCCTGCGGGCACCTCGTCGATCCCGGGCAGCAGCGCGTACGAGACGCCCACCGCCGCCACGAAGGCCAGCGAGGCCGCCACCGAGGCGTTCCAGTTGCCCAGGCGCGGCGCGAGCCGCCGGCCCAGGATCAGCGCGCCCGCCGCCAGCAGCCCGCTCAGGGCGATCATCAGCAGGTAGAGGGCGGTCCGCCGGGCGGCCGTGTCGGGGTCCCCGACGGCCGGCGGGTTGGCGGGGTACTTGAAGAAGGGCACCAGGGTCACGGTGACGAACAGGGCGCCGGTGACCAGGGCCGCCGTGGCCCGGGCGCCGAAGCGCCCGATCCGGCCCAGGGCGAAGCAGTAGACGAGCGCGGCGATGCCGCCGAGGGCGATCCCGTACAGCAGGACGCCGGTGCCGAGGCCGGCCGTGGCCTGGAGGGCCCGGCTGACCGGGGCCTCCTCGGCGCCGTGGTCGTGGCCGGCCGCGAGTTGGCCGGCCTCCTCAATGGCGATCGCCGCGTCCACCTTGGACTCGCCGAGGAGGTACGCGACGAGGAACGCGGCGACGCCCGCGAGCAGGCCGGCCAGCATGCCCCGCACCAGCAGGGTGCGGGGGGAGACGGTGTTCACCTATGAGCCCCTTGGGTGATCGTCGGGGAGACCGGAAGGGGGGTCAGTGGCAGGGGAAGCCGAGCAGGTGGCGGCCGTCGTGCAGCCATTCGTGGACGGTCTCGCCCTGGAAGACGGCGGTGGCGCCCTGCTCGATGCCGACGAAGTACAGCAGGACGAGGGCCAGGACCGCGGCGAAGGCCGCCCAGGGGGCCAGTGCGGAGAGGGAGATGGGGGCGACGGTGGCGGGCGCCGAAGCGGGCACGGCGGTGTGGGCCATTGCAGAACCTCCAGGGGGAACACGCGTCCCGGTCAGTGGTGCTCTGTTCGAAGGAGGCGGGTCTGACTTCCCTCCCGGGGTGACGCGGGAGGATTCACAGTGGCGCGACCGTGCCGGATTCTCACCGGTGCTTCCGTCATACCTTCGTCATGTCGTCCGAGACCGTACCGCGCCCGTGGCTTGAACACCACGGCGCGTGGCCGAGGTTTCACGCCCTGCGCGTGCGCTCTACGCTCCCCGCATGCCGACCGTACGCGTACACCTCGCCACGCCCCCGCTCGACGACGCCGCCCGCCGGGGGAGGTTCGGGTCCGGGGAGCCGTGCCCCGGCCACCCGGGCCTGGCCGGGCCCGGCATGGGGGACTGGGCGGGCCGGACCCTCGAAGAGGTGGCCGCCGAGGACCCGGAGGGCATCGGCCGCTGGCTCGCCGACCCGGAGTACGCGCCCCCGGGAGGCGGCGAGACGGTGGCGGAACTGATCACCCGGACGGGTGCGTACCTGGCGGGCCTGGGACCCGGCCGGCACCACGCGGTGGTCGAACAGGCCGTCGTACGGGCTGTGGTGGTGGCCGCGCTGGAGCTGCCGGCCGGAGCCTTCTGGCGGCTCGACGTGCGGCCGGACACCGTGACCTCGCTCAGCGGACGGGCGGGCCGCTGGAACCTCCTCGTCGGGCAGCCCGCGTAGCCCCGGCCGGGAAAGCCGAACGGCCCGGACCCCGCGACGCGGTCCGGGCCGTTGCGCACGGCGGGGCGGTGCTACGCGACGATCCAGTCGGAGGTCGCGATGACGGGCTGCACGCCGTCACGGTGGACGGTGCCCTCGATCAGGCCGTACATGCGGTCCGCGGCGAAGTACACCTCGTTGTCGTTCTTGAGGCCGAAGGGCTCCAGGTCGACGAGGAAGTGGTGCTTGTTGGGCAGGTTGAGGCGCACCTCGTTGACCTTGGGACAGTTGTCGAGCACCCGCTCGGCCATCTGGTTCAGGGTCTGCTGGAGCGAGTAGGAGTACGTCTCCGCGAAGGCCTCCAGCATGTGCTTGCGGACCTTCTTGTACGACTGGTCCCAGTCGTACCCGGCGTCGTCGCCGGCCAGCGCCGAGTGCGCCCAGCGGGCGGTGACCTTGGTCGCCAGGATGCGGTCGTACGCCTCCTGGAGGGTCGTGTACTTGTCCTTGATGAAGCCGTGGAACTCGGAGTTGGTCGAGTTCATCACCGTCAGGTCCTTCAGGCCGGAGATGACCTGGAGACCGGTGGTCTCGCTGTAGGTGATCTGCGCGGTGCGCACCTCCTGGCCCTTGCGGACGAAGGAGTGCTGCTCCTTGCGCGTCGGGACGGGGATCCGCTCCCAGGCGAACTCCTCGATGCGGATCTGCGCCTCGCGGATCGGGGCCTGGGAGGAGACGAAGTGCTTCGCGAGGAGGATGCCGAAGGCCTCGGGGGAGGAGATGCCGTGCTCCTTGCCGAAGGCGTACACCGTGTTCTTGGTGGTGTCGGTCGGCAGGCAGTTGGCGTTGTCACCCGTCAGGTGGACGTCGCGGAACTCGCCGCGCAGGGCCACGGAGACGTTCAGGTCGCGGATCTCGGCCCAGGAGCCGTCGCTGCCCTTGCGGGTCACCACGACGATGCGGTTCTCGGCCTTGCCGTACTGGTTCTGGCCCAGGACGTGCTTGCTCATGCTGTCTTCCTTCGGGTACTCGGGAACACGGAGTCCGTTGATCTGGATCCCGTACGCCCGGCGTCCAGCGCCCGCCCTCCTGGAGGACGTCCCGCTCCCCGCCGTTCGGCCCCGCAGGACCGCCCCGGGACTGACGTGCATCCCGGTCCGTAGGTGCTGATGCGTACTGAAGTGCTGAAGTACTGACGGGATTGCACCATGTGTACGGCGGGTTAACCACCGCACGGAACATCCGAACACCAGCACCCACGGATTGGGCGACCGCACAAGCCCGCAGGTCAGACCATGTGCGCGTCCGTGACCGACAGGGCCTCGTCCAGGATCGCCAGCCCCTTGGCCACGTCCTCGGCCGAGATGTTGCAGGGCGGGGCGACGTGGATGCGGTTGCCGGCCAGGAGCGGCCACAGGCCGCCCTTCTTCAGGGCCGCGCCGAAGGCGGCCATCGGCGCGGCCTCGGCGCCCGAGGCGTTGTACGGGACCAGCGGCTCGCGGGTCTCGCCGTTGCGCACCAGCTCCAGGGCCCAGAAGGTGCCCATGCCGCGGACCTCGCCGACGGAGGGGTGCCGGTCCGCGATCTCGCGCAGCCCCGGTCCCAGCAGCTCGGCGCCCGTGCGCGCGGACTGCTCGACGATGCCCTCCTCGACCATGGTGTTGACCGTCGCGACGGCGGCGGCGCAGGCCAGGACGTGCCCGGAGTACGTCAGACCGCCCGGGTAGGGGCGGCGGGCGAAGGTCTCGGCGATGGCGGCGGAGATGGCGACGCCGCCGAGCGGCACGTAGCCGCTGGTGATGCCCTTGGCGAAGCAGAGGAGGTCGGGAGTGACGTCCCAGTGGTCGGCGGCGAACCAGGTGCCGGTGCGGCCGAAGCCGACCATGACCTCGTCCAGGATGAAGACGATGCCGTAGCGGTCGCAGAGCCTGCGCACGCCCGCCAGGTAGCCGGCCGGGGGCACGAGCACGCCGGGGGCGCCGCCGACGGTCTCCAGGATGATCGCGGCGATGGACCCCGGTCCCTCGAAGACGATCGTGTCCTCCAGGTGGCGCAGGGCGCGCTCGCACTCCTCGGCCTCGGTGGTCGCGTGGAAGGGCGAGCGGTAGAGGAACGGGCCCCAGAAGTGGACGACGCCGGCGGTCGCGCCGTCGTTGCCGAAGCGGCGGGCGTCGCCGGTGAGGTTGATCGCGGTGGTGGTGGCCCCGTGGTACGAGCGGTAGGCGGAGAGCACCTTGGGCCGGCCGGTGTGCAGCCGGGCCATGCGCACGGCGTTCTCCACGGCCTCGGCACCGGCGTTGGTGAAGAAGATCTTGTCGAGGTCGCCCGGGGTGCGCTCGGCGATCAGACGCGCCGCCTCGGAGCGGACGTCGACGGCGAAGCCGGGCGCGAGGGTGCAGAGCTTCGTCGCCTGCTCCGCGATGGCGGCGGCCACCTTGGGGTGCTGGTAGCCGATGTTGGTGTAGACGAGCGCGCTGGAGAAGTCGAGGTAGCGGTTGCCGTCGTAGTCCCAGAAGTACGAGCCCTCGGCCCCGGCCACGGCGAGCGGGTCGATGAGCTCCTGCGCCGACCACGAATGGAAGACGTGGTTTCGGTCAGCTTCTTTGACTGCGTCTTTCACGGCCGCGAGGGCGTCGGCTTCTGCGTTCATATATCGAGGGTAGTTGTCCAGGATGTGGACGCCGGGGTGCCCGGGTCACGACACCCCGCGCGGGCGACTTGACGGATCCAGGGGCGGGTCCTCGACGGGTCCGGACGGCCCGCATAGCGTCCGTCGGACCGGCCGCTCCACGGGGGAGAACGGCGGAAAACCCGAGGTGGGAGCCCTGAGTGGCCCCGCGCAGCGCGTCGGGGGCGGCTTCGGTCCGCCTCCGGCGCGCCCTCGGTCCGCCGGCGGTCCGGCGCCCCGGCGTCCGTCAACCCGCCGTCGATCCGTCGTCCAGGCCCCTTCGAGGCGGGCGTTCGGACGGCCCTCGCGCGACCCCGCGGGCCCCGCCGGGATCCCGGCGGCCCCGCCGGGGCGGTCCACCGCCGCGCGTCACGCCCCGGGATCCCGCCCCGGCAGTAGCGTGGGATCCGCGCGGGATTTGTCCCTCCCGGCCGGGGGTAGGTGCGGCGCCGGGGGGAGTGGTGTCGGAGACGGGAGAGCCTGTGGCGGAGCAGACGCGGCGGCTGGTCCTGGGCGGCGCCACGGCAGGGGTCGTGGCCCGGTGCCGGGACTTCACCCGCAGGGCCCTCACCGACTGGCTCTGGCCGGAGGGCTCGGAGGCCGAGGAGGACCTGCTCCTGCTGGTCTCCGAGGTGGTCACCAATGCCTGCCTGCACGCGGGGGGCCCGCGCGAGCTGGTGCTGCGGCACGGCCCCGGAATGCTCCGGGTGGAGGTGAGCGACGGCAGCTCCGAGACACCGGTGCGCCGGGCGGTGCAGGACCGCTCCCGGCCGGGCGGCCACGGGCTGGTCCTGCTGGAGCGCCTCGCGAAGGACTGGGGCTCCGTGCCGGCGGCGGACGGCCGCCCCGGCAAGACGGTCTGGCTGGAGGTGGCGGCCCCCGAGCCCGCCCACCGTCCCCCGCACCCGCACCTGCATCCCTGACACGCCCCCGGGACCCCCGGGTGACCCGCCCGGACCCCCGAGCCGCCCGGCCGGGGCCCGAGGGCCTACGCGTCGGTGAGGAGGCCGCCGCGCAGCCGGGTCAGGGTGCGGTTCAGCAGCCGTGAGACGTGCATCTGGGACAGGCCCAGCCGGGCCCCGATCTCGGACTGGGTCAGCTCCTGCCCGAACCGCAGCGACAGCAGCTCCCGCTCGCGCTCGGGCAGCCCGGCGAGCATGGGCTTGAGGGCCTCCAGGCACTCGATCCGGTCGTAGGCGGGATCCTCCTCGCCCAGCGGCTCGCGCTCCGCGGCCGGCTCGCGCCCGGTGTCCTCCTGCGCGGGGGCGTCCAGGGAGCGCGCCGAGTACGCGCCGGCCGCCTTGCGGCCCTCGCCGAACTCCTCCGGCGTGACGTGCAGCTCCTGGGCCATCTCGGCGTCGGTCGGCTCGCGTCCGAGGTCCTGTTCCAGCGCGTCGTGGGCCTTCGCACTGTGGATCCGCAGCTCCTGGAGCCGCCGGGGCACCTTGACGGCCCAGCTGGTGTCGCGGAAGAACCGCTTGATCTCACCGCTGATCGTCGGCAGGGCGAAGGTGGTGAACTCCACCCCGCGCTCCGGGTCGAACCGGTTGATGGCCTTGATCAGGCCGATCGTGCCGACCTGGACGATGTCCTCCATCGGTTCGCTGCGGCCGCGGTAGGGGCGGGCGGCGTACTTCACGAGACTGAGGTTCAGCTCCACCAGGGTGTTGCGGACGTACGAGTAGTCGGCCGTCCCCTCGTCCAGTTCGGCCAGCCGGTGGAACAGGGCCGTGGAGAGGGCCCTGGCCTCCAGGGTGGCCGCGTCCGTGCGGTCGCGCTCGGTACGGTCCATCGATCTGCGCTCCCTCCGACGGGAGGCCCTGGTCGCGGGTCGATGTCACGCCCGGCCGGGGCCGCCACCGTCCAGGGGGATATACCCGCTGATACAGGTTGATACCCGTACCTTCTTTCGACCCGTGTTTCACGTGAAACCACGCTCTGGCCGAAACCCCTGGTCAGGGGCGGCCGGTCCGCTGCGCCGCCAGGGCCCGGTACCGCCTACGCTGCCGTGCATGGAGTCCTACACGATCGGCCAGGCAGCGAGGCTGCTCGGCGTCAGCAGTGACACCGCTCGCCGCTGGGCGGACGCCGAGCGCTTCCCGACCCGGCGGGAGGGGAACCGCAGGATCGTCGACGGGCCGGACCTGGCGGCGTTCTGCGTCGAAGTGGCTCAAGAGGCGGGGGAGGACGGGGACGCCCCGTACACCTCGGCCCGCAACGCCTTTCCCGGCATCGTGACCGGCATCAGGCTGGGCGAGGTCAGCGCGCAGGTGGAGATCCAGGCGGGTCCGCACCGGGTGGTGTCGCTGCTGACCCGTGAGGCGGTGGAGGAGCTCGGCCTGGAGGTCGGCATGCGCGCCACCGCCCGGGTCAAGTCCACCAGCGTCTTCGTCGACCGCACCTGAGAGCCGGCCCGGGCAAGGACCCGGCCGGCCCCGGCAGCTGCCTCAGTACGGCAGGCCGATCAGCCCCCGGCCCCGGGCGGCGGCTCCCGTGACCGCCTCGCCCCACTCGCGCAGCAGCGCGGTGAAGCCCTCGAAGGTGTCGGGCCAGACCGACCGGCGCAGCTCCGGGGCGCCGAGGGGCCCGCGCAGTTCCGCCAGCCGGGGCTCGGCCCCCTCCCAGGCGCGGGCGAGCGCCGCCACCTCGTCCGGCGCCCGGCCCACCAGCAACCGGGGCCGCCACGGCTCGGGGTCGTCCGGGAAGCCGGCCATGCGCGGCGGGTCCTCGGCGTCCGGGTCGTCGGTGTAGTCCGGGCCGTCCCACACCAGGCCGCCGAGGAAGAGGTCGAGGGCCTCCCGAAGGGCGGGTCCGGCGGCGCCCCTGACGCTCTGCCAGGTCTCGGCCAGCCAGAAGTGCCAGACGTAGGTCCCGGTCGTCCCGGAGAACCGGTACTCGGCGCACCACGCGACCCCCTGCGGCGAGGCCCAGCCGCCCGTCACGGCGCGGTCGGCCTCCTCGTCGGCCTCGCAGCGGAAGTACGGGTGCACGGCGTCGGTCAGGGTGTCCAGGCGCTCGGCGGCCGGTATCCGGGCGAGGTGTTCCCAGTCGGCGGCGACCACGGTGATGTCCAGTCCCATCGCCGCAGGCTAGCAACGGCCCCCGGCAACTACGGAGTCCGTACGTAGGCCCCCGCGCGGGCCGCCGCGACCGCCGCCGCGGCCGCCCGGCGGGCCGCGGCCCCGTCCAGCGGGGCGCCGGTGGTCAGCAGCCGGTAGTACAGCGGGGCGGAGACGGCGCGGACCACCTCGGCGGCATCGGTGCCCTCGGGCAGTTCGCCCCGTTCGACGGCCTCCCGGACGCAGGGCGCCCACTCCGCGACCCGGACCTCGTAGAACCGGTGCAGTGCCTCGGCCGTCCGGGCGTCGCCGGTCGCGGCGGCGATGACGGCCTTGAACAGGGGGCCCTGGCGCGGGTCGGACAGGGTGCGCGCCACGAGCGCGGCGTTGGCCAGCAGGTCCTCCTCCAGCGAGCCGGTGTCGGTGCGGGGGAGCGACTGCTCGGCCATGTCGGTCAGCAGGTCGGCGACCAGGCCGGCCACGGTGCCCCAGCGCCGGTAGACGGTGGTCTTGCCGACCTCGGCCCGCCGGGCGACCTCGGCGAGGTCCAGTCCGTGGAAGCCCTGCTCGGCCAGCACGTCCCCGGCCGCCTCCAGGACGGCGGCCCGCACCCGGGCGGTCCGGCCCCCGGGGCGCACGGTCCCCGGCTCGGCGCACAGGTCCCCGGTGCCGCCCGGGGTCTCACTCGGCGAAGTCATAACGGGTCTCCGGTTCCATTAACGAGATTCCGCTGTTAGGTTGGGATCACCTTAAAGGGTCTGCGGTGCCATTACCGCTCACGGGAGGAGTCCGTCATGGAATACAGGCAGCTCGGTGCGTCCGGCCTCAAGGTCCCCGCCCTCGGCTTCGGAGCGGGCACCTTCGGCGGCCGGGGCCCCGTCTTCGGCGCCTGGGGCAGCACGGACGCCCAGGAGGCGCGCCGGATGGTGGACATCTGCCTGGAGGCGGGCATCACCCTGTTCGACACCGCGGACGTCTACTCGGCGGGCGCCTCGGAGGAGGTCCTCGGGCAGGCCGTCAAGGGCCGCCGGGACGAGGTGCTCATCTCCACCAAGGCGGGCCTGCCCACCGGCGACGGACCCGGCGCGTACGGCACCTCCCGCTCCCGTCTGATCGGGGCCGTCGAGGACGCCCTGCGCCGGCTCGGCACCGACCGCATCGACCTCTTCCAGCTGCACGGCTTCGACGCCGCCACCCCCGTCGAGGAGGTGCTGTCCACCCTCGACCAGCTCGTCCGCTCCGGGAAGGTCCGCTACACCGGCGTCTCCAACTTCGCGGGCTGGCAGCTGATGAAGTCCCTCTCGGCCGCCGAGAAGCACGGCTTCCCCCGCTACGCGGCCCACCAGGTGTACTACTCCCTCGTCGGCCGCGACTACGAGTGGGAGCTGATGCCGCTCGGCCACGACCAGGGCGTCGGCGCGATGGTGTGGAGCCCCCTGGGCTGGGGCCGCCTCACCGGCAGGATCCGTCGTGGCCGCCCGCTGCCGGCCGGCAGCCGGCTGCACGAGACCGCGGACTACGGCCCGCCGGTGGAGGAGGAGCACCTCTACGACGTGGTCGACGCCCTCGACGAGGTCGCGCGGGAGACGGGCCGGACCATCCCCCAGGTCGCCATCAACTGGCTGCTGCGCCGCCCCACCGTCTCCACCGTCCTCGTCGGCGCCCGCGACGAGGAGCAGCTGCGGCAGAACATCGGGGCCGTCGGCTGGGAGCTGACCCCCGAGCAGGTGGCCCGGCTGGACGCCGCCAGCCACCGGCCGGCGCCGTACCCGTACTTCCCGTACGAGCGCCAGGAGGGCTTCGCGCGCCTCAACCCCTCGCTCCTGAAGCGCGGTTGAGCGCACCGGCCGTACGACGCCGTCAGATCCAGCCGCGCTGCGCGGCCCGCAGGCCCGCCTCGAAGCGGCTGCCCGCACCGAGGCGCTTCATCAGTTCGGCCATCATCCGGCGCACCGTCCGCAGGGACAGCCCCAGTTGGCGGCCCGCGGCCTCGTCGGTGAGGCCGGAGCCCAGCAGCTTCAGCAGCTCCCGCTCCTGCCGGGTCAGGCCGCCGTCGTCGCGGTCGCGGTCCGGGCGCGCGCCCACGATGACGGTCCTCCGGTCGAAGTGCAGCATCCGCAGGGGCAGCACCGGGACGGTGCGCACCTCGCCGCCCAGGCCGGTGAGCCATTCCGCGTACTCGCTGGTCACGGCGTCGTTGCGGACGCTGTCGAGGTAGACCGTCCGCATCCGGACGCCCCGGTCGGCCTCCGGGCGGGGCGGCGTCACAGCTCCTAGGCGGGCGGCTGTGCGGTGAAGATCCGGTCCAGGTGGTGGCGCAGCACCGCCACGGCCGCGTCGGGCCCACGTTGGCCGACCAGGATGCTGGTGCCCAGGGTGCCGGCCATGGCCAGCAGGCCGATGGCCTCCGTGCGCGGGTCGACGTCCGGGCCGGTCAGGCCCGCCTCCCGGGCCTGTGCGAGCAGTCCGGCCAGGGCGTCCTCGGCGGCGTCGGGGTTGTCGATGAACGGCTGTGCCGCCAGCGCCTCGTCGGTGACGGACAGGATCGCGTACGAGCTGTAGAGCAGGTGGAAGGTGCGGCTCTCCTCGTCCGTGGGCAGGGAGGCCAGCAGCAGCGCCTCGGCCGTGGCGCGCGGGCCCGGGGCGGGGCCGGCGGCGGCGAGGCGGGCGCCGACCCGGGCGGTGAAGCGGTCGGTGAGGTGCTGGAGCCCGTAGAGGAGCAGCTTCTCCTTGGTCTCGAAGTAGTACTGCACGAGCCGGAGCGAGACCCCGGCCTCGGCGGCGACGTCGCGCATGCCGACGGCGTGCAGTCCGCGCCGTCCGGCGACCCGGACGAGCGCCTCGGCGATCTGCCCGCGCCGTTCCTCGTGGTCAACGCGCTTCGGCATGTCCTCGTGTCTCCGTCCGTCGTTCCGCGCCCTCTTGATGGTACCGCCGTACCAACAACATGGTACGTTCGTATCACGAAGAACGGATCTTCCCAGGAGGTGCCGCCGTGCCCGAGACCGCCGTGACCCAGAGCACGCCCCGCGTACGCCGCGATGTCGGCCGCTACGTCAACGACACCCTGCGCGACCGCTACCTCGCCGCCGCCGACGTGCTCTTCGCGATGGGGGCGCCCGCCCGCTCCGAGGCGGACGTGGAGACCAGCTTCGGCACCACCCACGTCTACCGGTACGGCCCCACGGACCCCGCCGCCGAGGACCGCACCCCGATCGTCCTGATCCACGGCGCGGGCTACGGCTCGGCGATGTGGTACCCCAACACCCCCGGGCTCAGCCTCGACCGGCCCGTCTACGCCCTCGACACCCCCGGCGACGCCAACCGCAGCGTCCACCGCGAGCCCATGTGGCAGCCGGAGCGCGCCGCGCAGTGGATGGACGAGGCCCTCGACGCGCTCGGCCTGGACCGGGTCCACCTCGTCGGCTCCTCCTACGGCGGCTGGCTCGTGCTCAACCAGGCCCACCTGCGGCCCGGACGGCTCGCCTCCGTCACCGCCCTCGACCCCGGCGGGCTGGAGAAGGTCGGCCTGCGCTTCTTCGCCTGGGTCTTCGTCAGCCTCTTCGCCACCTTCGCCCCCAAGGCGCTGCGCCCCCGGTTCGCCACGTGGCTGGACCAGCCCGTCCTCGCCGTCCCGGAGATGCGCGCGTGGATCCAGCTGGGCGCCCGCGCCTACCGGATCCGCCGCCCCGCCCCGCTGCCGCTGAGCGAGGACGAGCTGCGGACCATCCGGACCCCGCTCTACGTGATCATGGGCAAGCACAGCCTGCTCGTGCACCCGAAGCGGCAGCTGGAGCGCGTCCCCAGGCTGGTGCCCGGAGCACGCGCCGAGATCGTCTCCGCGACCGGGCACGGCCCGCAGATCGACCACCCCGACGTGGTCAACGCCCGGATGCTCTCCTTCATGGAGGACGTCGACTCGCTCAGCGCGGGGCGCGGCTGAACGCCCTGCGGTACGAGCGCGGCGGCACCCCGCGCCGCCGGACGAACTGCTCCCGCAGCACCGCCGCACTGCCGAAGCCGACCAGCCGGGCGATCTCCTCGACCGGCAGGTCGGTGGTCTCCAGCAGTTCCTCGGCACGGCTGATCCGCAGCCCCAGCACCCAGGCGTGCGGGGTGGTGCCGGTCGAGGCCGCGAAGCGGCGGGCGAAGGAACGCCGGCTCATCAGCGCCCGCCGGGCCAGCTCCGCCACCGGCAGCGGCTCGTGCAGGTGCTCCCGGGCCCAGGCCAGCACCTCGGCCAGTTTCTCGTCCCGGCAGTCCTCCGGCACCGGCGTCGCCAGGTACTGGGCCTGCCCGCCGTCGCGGTGGGAGGGCAGCACCAGGTCCCGGGCGATGGCGTTGGCCGTGGCGGCCCCGTACTCCCGCCGCAGCAGGTGCAGGCACAGGTCGAAGCCCGCGGCGGCACCCGCGCCCGTGACCACCGCCCCCTCGTCCACGTACAGGGAGTCCGGCTCGACGCGGACCTGCGGATGGCGCTCGGCCAGCAGGCCGGCGAACCGCCAGTGGGTGGTGGCCCGGCGCCCGTCCAGCAGCCCGGCCGCCGCCAGCGCGAACGCCCCCACGCAGTGCGCCGCCACCAGCGCGCCCCGCCCGTGCGCGGCGGCCAGCGCCGCCAGCACCGGTGCGGGCGGCGGCGTGCGGAACTCCGCCCAGGGCAGGGCGATCACCAGGTCGGCGGAGGCCAGCCGGTCCAGGCCGTGCTCCACCGTCAGCGGCAGCCCGACGTCGCTGCGCACCGCCCCGGGCCGGTCCGTGCAGAGGGCGAAGTCGAAGCGGGGCAGGCCCTGCCCGCGCTCGTCGAACACCTCGGAGACGATCCCCGCCCCGAGCATCCCGACCCCGGGAGGGGCGTACGCGGCGACGGACACGAAGGGCGGCATGCGCGCAGTCTGGCACGCGGCCGGCCGGACCGGTGGCACGAATCCCGCGATCAGTGGCAGTGCGGCCACTCGTGAAGGGGCCCGCCAGGGCGAAGACTTGGGGACATGACGAACACGATGAACACGACGGACACGCCGCTCGGCGCCACCGCCCGCTTCCGCATCCTGACCACCGGCTACACCCTCTCCACCGGCCCCGGGGTGGCCGCCACCGTCTCCTACGTCGGCGACGGCGACCGCCACGTGATCGTCGACCCCGGCATGGTGGCCGGCCGCGACCGGATCCTCGGCCCGCTCGCGGAGCTGGGGCTCGGCCCCGACGACATCACCGACGTGGTGCTCAGCCACCACCACCCCGACAACACCATGAACGTCGGCCTCTTCGGCCACGCCCGCGTCCACGACCACAAGGCGATCTACGAGAACGACCAGTGGACCGACCGCGACGCCGAGGGCCACGAACTGAGCCCCTCGCTCCGGCTGATCCGCACCCCCGGCCACAGCCGCGAGGACATCACGCTGCTGGCCGGCACGGACGAGGGCGTCGTCGCCTTCGTGGGCGACCTGTGGTGGCGCCCCAACGGCCCGGTCGACGACCCGGTCGCCCCGGACCACGGCGTCCTGCGGGCCTCCCGGGAGCGGGTGCTCGCCGCCGCGGACGTGATCGTCCCCGGCCACGGCCCCGCCTTCCCGGCGGACGACACCGCACCCCTGTAGGAGGGGGGCGGTGTCCCGCGGATCAGCCGGCGGCGGCCGCCGCCCGCGCGGCCACGGCGCGCACGGCCGCGCGGCGCGCGGTGACGTAGGCGTACGGGGATCCGCCGTAGGCGATCCGGAACTCGCGGCCGAGCTGCCCGGCCGGCATCCCCACGGCCCGCGCGAGGGCCAGGACGTCCAGCGGCCGCGCGTACTCCCGGTCGATCCGGTCGCGCACCCGGCGCAGCCGGACGAGCCCCTTCAGGTGCTGCGCCTCGGTGAGCGCGCGCGCCCACCCGGGACGGCACATCAGCGCAGTTCCTGGATCCGGACCAGGTTGCCCGCCGGGTCGCGGAAGGCGCAGTCGCGCACGCCGTACGGCTGGTCGGTCGGCTCCTGGACCACCTCGGCGTCGGTGGCCTGGACCTTCTCGAAGACGTCGTCCACGTCCGGGGTGGCCAGCAGGATCCAGCCGTAGGTGCCCTTGGCCATCATTTCGAGGATGGTGCGGCGCTCGTCCTCGGTGATGCCGGGGTCGACGGCCGGCGGTGCCAGCAGGATCGACGTACCGGGCTGGCCGGCGGGGCCGACGGTGATCCAGCGCATCCTGCCCTGGCCGACGTCGCTGCGGACCTCGAAGCCGAGGACGTCGCGGTAGAAGGCCACCGAGGCGTCCGGGTCGTCGTGCGGGAGGGCCGTGGTGTGAATGGTGATGTCCATGTCCGCCACGTTAGGTGCGGCCCCCGGCGGGCGCTTCTCGAATCCTGACCGGTTCCCGGCCGGCTCCCTCCCCGTTCCCGGGGGTGACGACTCGGGAGTCCCGTCGTTGGCCTTCCAAAAAGATCATTTCGGAGGCCGGCAGTGAACGGACTGAACGGACAGCGGACGAGGACGAGCGGGCGGCATCTGGTCCTGGACGACGCCGAGGACGTACGGGCGGCCGCGGGCGCGCTCGCGGAAGGCTGCGCGGTGGCCCACGGGTTCGGGAACTTCTACGCCGTCACCGCGCGCGCCGACCGGGCCGCCGTCGAGCGGGTCAACCGGCTGAAGGGCCGGCCCGAGGGGCAGATCGGCAGCGTCACCACCGTCCCGGAGCGGGTCCCGTCGCTGTTCGACTGGAACCGGCTGCCCCCGGCCCTGCCGCGCCGGCAGCTGCGCCAGCTCGTCGAAGAGCTGTTCCTGCTCGGCCCGTTCGGCTTCCGCGGGCCGGCCGCGGCCCGGGTGCCGCGGCACCTGACGGCCGTCCAGGACGGGGTCACGACCGTGCAGCTCATCGGGCCGGGCTACCGCTGCCCGTCCAACGGCTTCCTCGCCGAGGCCCTGGACCGCACCGGCGACGCCCTGCTCTCCATCACCTCGGTGAACCGCTCCCGGCACCTGACCGGCGCGGAGCATGAACCGGCCCACTGGCGGGCCGAGGGCGTGATCGCCGACTTCGGCCACGAGGAGGACGTCCGGATCCTCGTCCACGACGACGAGCCCGCGGCCCGCCGGCGCCACCCGCACCACGCCCCGATGTCGACCACGGTGCTGTCCTTCCACCACGCGCCCGGGCGCAGCCGCTCGGGCCTCCCCGTCCTCACCCTGGAACGGCACGGCTCCCTCTCGGCGGACCACACCCGGGCCATCGCGGCCAACCACGGCTTCGCCCTGGTCCCGTCACCGCGGGCGGCCCGCCGCCTGCACTCCCGTACGTACGCGGACTGACGGGTCAGGCCGCGAGCGCGGGGTAGTCGGTGTAGCCGTCCGCCCCGCCCACGTACATCAGCCCCTCCTCCCGCAGGGGATTGAGGGCGGCGCCGGTGCGCAGCCGCTCCACCAGGTCGGGGTTGGCGAGGAAGGCCCGGCCGAGGGAGACCAGGTCGGCGCCCGCGGCCAGCAGCCGTTCGGCTGCGCCGCGGCCGCCGTCGGCGGGCAGCGGACCGGGCCACGGCAGCGCCGGGTTGGCGATCAGCGTGCCCTCCCACTGCTTGCGGAGGCGCTGGAAGAGCGGCTCGTCCGGGTCGGCGAAGACGACGTGGAGATAGGCCAGGCCCGTGCCGGAGAGGGCGTCGACGAGCGCCGGGTACACCTCCTCCGGGTCTTCCTCGTGCATGCCGTTGGCCGTGACCCCGGGGGCGATGCGCAGGCCCACCCGGTCCGGTCCGACCGCGTCGGCGACGGCCTCGACCACCTCGCGCACGAAGCGGGTGCGGCCCGCCACCGGGCCGCCGTAGCCGTCGGTGCGGTGGTTGGTCCCGGAGGCCAGGAACTGGTGGAGCAGGTAGCCGTTGCCGCCGTGGACCTCCACCCCGGCGAACCCGGCGTCCAGCGCCCGGCGCGCGGCGGCGGCGAAGTCGGCCACGGTGGAGCGGATCTCGGCGGCGGTCATCTCCCGGGGCACCACGGCGGGCCGGTGCCCGCCCGGGGTGAAGACCGTGCCGGGCAGCGGGACCGGTGAGGGCGCGACGGGCGACAGGCCGCCGCTGTTGTCGGGGTGGCCGATCCGGCCGCCGTGCTGGAGCTGGAGGAACATCCGCCCGCCGGCGGCGGCCACGGCCTCCGTGACGCGCCGCCAGCCGGCCACGTGCGCGTCGTTGTGGATCGCGGAGATGTTCGGGTACGTCTGGCCCACCGCGTTCGGCGTGGAGGCCTCGGCGATGATCAGCCCCGCCGAGGCGCGCTGCGCGTAGTAGGTGGCCATCAGGGGGGTGGGCACGCCGTCGGCGGCGGCGCGGTTGCGGGTCATCGGCGCCATCACCAGGCGGTTGGGCAGGCTCAGGGCACCGATGCGGGCGGTGTCGAAGACGCTGGTCATGGACCCACTTTCGAACGGTCCCGAGGGCCGAACAAGGCCGATCTGATCTACGATCGGTGACCGGAACTCACCGATGGAGGCCCGCTCTGGAACGGCACGAGATCGAGGCGTTCCTCACGCTGGCCGAGGAGTTGCACTTCCGGCGCACCTCCGAGCGGCTCGGGCTGGCCCAGGGGCGGGTCAGCCAGACCATCAAGAAGCTGGAGCGCCGCATCGGCGTCGCGCTGTTCGAACGGACCAGCCGCCGCGTCGCCCTGACCCCGGTGGGACGCCAGCTGCGCGACGACCTGCTGCCCGTCCGGGAGCAGCTGCGGCGGGCCGTCGACCGGGCCACGGCCGCGGGCCGGGGCTTCACGGGCATGCTGCGCGTCGGCTACTCCAGCCCCATGGTCGCCGAGGTGCTCCTGAAGGCCGGAGACCGGTTCCGCTCCCGCTACCCGGACTGCGAGGTCGAGATCCACGAGGTCCAGCTCTCCGACCCGTTCGGTCCGATGCGCAGCGGCCGGGTGCACCTCCAGGTCAGCGAACTGCCGGTGGAGGAGGCGGACCTCACCCTCGGACCGCTGCTGCGCCGCGAGCGCCGCGTGCTGATGGTCCCGGCCGGCCACCCCTTCGCGCGGCGCGCGTCGGTGTCCCTGGAGGACCTCGCGGAGGCGCAGCTCCTCGCGGTTGCGGGGGAGGCCGTACCGCGGCACTGGCTGGACCACCACTACCCCCGGCACACGCCGCTGGGCCGGCCCGTCCGGCACGCGCCCGCGGTCACGTACTGGACGGAGCTGCTGAGCCTGATCGGCCGGGGCAAGGGCGTCTCGCCCGCCAGCGAGTCGGCGGAGCGCTACTACGCGCGGCCCGACGTGGCCTGGATCCCCTTCAGCGACGCCCCGCCCGTCGACTACGGCTTCTTCTGGCCGACGGCCGGCGAGAGCGCCCGGGTGCGCGCCTTCACGGACACGGCCTGCGAGGTCGCGGGCCCCGACCTGCCGTGACGCCCGTCCCGGCCGGTCCGGGGCGGGTCCCCGCCGGTCCGGGGCGGGTCCCCGGCGTCCGGGGTGCGGGCCGCGGCGAAGGCGCGGATGCTGGTGGTGCCGGGCGCGCTACGGGCGCGCCGGCGTCCGCGAGGAGGAACCCATGTCGATGCTCGACAAGCTCAAGGGAATGCTGAAGGGCCACGAGGACACGGTGAGCCAGGGGGTCGAGAAGGCGGGCGACGCCTTCGACGCGAAGACCGGCAACAAGTACCAGAGCCAGGTCGACATGGCCCAGCAGAAGATCAACGAGCAGCTGGGGACCGACAAGCCCCGCGAGAACCCGCCGCAGGGCTGACCTCCGTCAGGCGAGCCAGCGGCCGTCGCGCATGAGGTCGCGGCCGCGCAGCTCGTTCGCCTCCCGCCAGGCCTGGACGCGCTGCGGCCGGATCAGGAAGTACTGGTAGGCGTCGAGGTCGCGCGGGTCGAAGCCGGTCTTGGCCGCGAACGTCTCGCCGGTCCCCGGGGGGAGGCCGGCGAGTTCCACGGGCTCGGCGGTCCCGTCGACCATGACGAGGTCACGGGTCGGCCCGATGCCGAGCCGCACCCGGCCGTCGGCCAGCAGGTTGCGGCCGGTCGCCGAGGCGCGGGGGGTCGAGACGAGGAACGCGGTCCCGTCCCACAGGAACGACAGCGGGACCAGGTGGGCGCCGCCGGGTCCGCCCGAGGACGCGAGCCAGAGGTCGACGTCCTCCTCGAAGCGCTTGCGGGTGTCGAGCAGCCTCTCGTCGAGGTCGCGCGGCGGCGCGGTCGTCATGGTTCCTCCGTCAAGTCGGCTCGGTTCAGGGCGGGTTCAGCGTACGGTGCCCGGCGCCGGCACGGCGTCCGCGGAGAGCCGGAACAGGCGCGGGCGGCCGGCGCCGGCATCGGTCCCCGCGGCCGCTGCGCGGGGCGGGCGCGCCGTGACCGGCCGGGCGGCGGGGGCCCGGCTCACGCCTGCGGCTGCCGCCGCTCGGCCAGGGCGTTGAGGAGGGCGGCGCCGCGTGCGGCGTCGTCGATGCTCACGGCGAACTCCGCGCCCTTGCGGGGCCGGACGACCAGACAGGGGCCGGAGCGCAGCATGACGGTGGTGCCGAGCCCGCCGAGCCGGTAGCCCCAGCCGCCCACCTGGGCCGGCCTGCGGTCCTCCACGCGCGCCGAGACGATGTCCGCGGCCGCCCACCGGCGGGCCGGCCGGCCCAGCGGCCCGAAGGCCACCTCCAGCCCGGCCTCCGACACGCGGGCCTGCACCGAGGCGAAGGCGAACAGGCCGAGCGAGGCGAACGCGAACGGGGTGCACCACGCCCACGCCACCCCGCCGCCGACCAGACCGCCCGCGGCCGCCAGGGCACCGGCCAGGGCCACCAGGCCGGTGACCGCCCCGAGGAGGTGGAGCCAGGGGTTCGACAGGCGGGAGAGCCAGACCAGGCGCTCACCGGCCGGGATCTCCATGACCTCGCCGCCGCCGCCCGTCCGGTCCGGTCCGGCGGGCATCACGGCCCGTCGGCCGGCCAGCCATCCGAGCGCGCCCGCCGCCCCGGCCGCCACGGCCGTGACCAGCATTCCCGCGCCGGTCGACCGGGCGTCCCGCCAGTCGGCCAGGTCAAGGTTGGCCCGCACGACCGACACCTGGGCACCCGCCAGGAACACCCCGCCGGCCGACAGCGACGCGCCCACCCAGGATGCCGAGGAGGAGCCGGCCCGCCGCCCGCCGAGGACCACGGCCGCCGCCAGGACGACCCAGACCGCCGCCGGGACCAGAGCGGCCGCCCACAGCGGCATCGAGCCGTCCGGAGCCGAGCCGCTCCAGTGCGTGGCGAGCCGGTCCGGCAGCCGCCCACCCGCGGCCGGCGGGAGCGCGGCCAGGACCGCCGCCACCCCGGCCGTCCACACCGCCGTCCCCCACCGGGCGGCGCCCTTCTCCGTGTTCACGAGGTCGGTCACGAAAGCCCCCTGATCATCTCGGCGAGATCGTCCCTGCCGTACCCGAGGTGCGCCGCGTCGTCCACCAACTGCCGCACCCGCTCCAGCAGTTGCGCCCGTCCATCGACCCCCTCGGCGACGGTGACGCCCCGCCCGCGCCGGAACTCCAGCACGCCCTCGTCGCGCAGGGCGCGCAGGCCGCGCAGGACGGTGTTCGCGTTCACGCCCAGCGCCCGGGACAGGTCCCGCGCGGGCGGCAGCCGGTCTCCCGGGGCGCATTCCCCCTCGGCGACGGCCCGGCGGATCGCCCCCGCCACCTGTTCGTGGAGGGGGCGGCCGTCGTGGGCGTCCAGTCTCAGCAGCATGGTGCTACTGAGGCTAGCACCATCGGCGTGATGCCGTCCCTCATCGGCGTCGCCGTCCTCGGAGCTGTCCTCGGATCCGTCCTCGCCGCGCGGCTCACCACGACCCCGGCCGTCCCCGCCCCGGCGCGTACGGTCCGTCCCTCAGCGGACGAGTGAGCGGGCGGTCGGCGCCAGCCGGAGGAGCCGGGGAGCCGCGGTCTGCGCCGCCTCGATCTTCGGAAGGACTTCGTCCCTGACGAAGGGACCGCCCAGTGCGCGGGCGAGGTGGCGCTGGTGGGCGCTCTCGTCCGGGTACGAGGTGAACACCGCGACGACGTTCTCCCCGGTGCGCACCGGGAGCCGGGGGAAGGTGTTGGACGCGGGCTCGGTGGCGAGTACCGCGAGGGGCGCGGGCCCCGTCTCCCGCAGCACGGGGACGAGACCGTCGTGGATCAGCGCGGCGCCGTCCTGGTCGCCCGGCGGGAAGTGCCACAGGGCGGCGGCCACGAAGCGGTCCGGTGCCGCGGCGCCTTCCCGCGGCCGTTCGGACGGGGAGACCGCGAAGCCGCTCCGGGCCGGCAGCGGTCGCAGCAGCAGGACATCGTCGGAATCGAGCATCGTGGCGTTGTCCCGGGGACCGTGCGCGCTCCACACGGGTCCGCCGTAGAAGGCCGACAGGGCCTCCCGTCGCGACTCCATGTCCGCGAAGCCGCGCAGCCAGACGAAGCGGTCCGGATCGTCGAGGTCCCGGAACTGGCCGAGGACGGTCATCCCGGTCGCTTCCTGCGTTTCGAGGAACTCCCGGTCGAACAGCTCGACGAGTTCGTCGCGGCGTCCGGGGCGCAGGGTGTACTGGCGGAGCTCGATCACGGCAGGGTGGCCGACGGGGTCGGTTGCGGGCACGGCGGACTCCTCGTTCGTGTTCTCCGGCCCGGGTGGGCCGGCCCGCCCCGACGCTAGGGCCCATGTGTGCCAGGACCTGGCAGTGTTTCGGAGCAGAATCCTCGTATGTCCGCCGACCGGTTGCTGTCGATGCTGCTGTTGCTCCAGACCCGCGGCCGCATGTCGGCCCGACGGCTCGCCGATGAGCTGGGGGTCTCCGTGCGCACCGCCTACCGAGATCTCGACCGCCTGCAGGCGTCCGGGGTCCCCGTCTACGCCGAGCAGGGCCGCACCGGCGGCTACCGGCTGCTCGACGGCTACCGCACCCACCTCACCGGGCTGAGCGAGCGCGAGGCCAGGGTGCTGTTCCTCGCCGGGCTGCCCGCGCCCGCCGCGGACCTGGGCCTGGCCGCGGAAGTGGCGGCCGCGAGGCTGAAGTTGCTGGCCGCCCTGCCGGCCGCCCTCCGCGAGGAGGCGACGCGCACCGACGCGGTCTTCCACCTGGACGCTCCCGGCTGGTACCAGGAGGCCGATGCGACTCCGTTCCTGCCCCTGCTCGTGGACGCGGTGCTCAGCCGGCGTGCGGTGGACGTGCGCTACCGCCGCTGGCGCGAACCGCAGGAGGTGGACCGGCGGCTGCGTCCCTACGGTCTGGTGCTCAAGTCGGGCACCTGGTACCTCGTGGCCGGGGTCAACGGCCGGGCCGCCACCTTCCGGATCGCGCAGGTCCTCGACGCGGTGGTGACGGACGAACACTTCGACAGGCCGGAGGACTTCGTCCTGCGCGAGTACTGGGCGTTCCACCTGGCCGACTTCCGGGCGCGGCGCCATACGGGCACCGCCACCGTCCGGGTCTCCCCGAGAGGGCGTGAGCGGCTGGCGGACAACGTCCCCGCCGAGGTGCTGCGGGCGTTCGAGGCCACCGCGGCCCCGGTCGGCGACGACGGCTGGACCGAGGCCGTCATCCCGACCGAGAGCACCGGCCACGCCTGCGGAGAACTCCTTCGGCTCGGCGCCGACGTCGAGGTCGTCGCACCGGAGGAACTCCGCCGGGCCATGACCGACGCCGTGACCGCCCTCGCCCGAACCTACGGGCTCGGCCGACCGGCCGCCGGCTGCTGCACCGAGACCGTCAACAAGCAAGGAATCAGCCCGAAATGAAGAAACGGGTCCTCGCCGTCCTCGTCCCCGCTGACGACCTGGGGCTTTGCTGTGGAGCGGATGGCGGGAATCGAACCCGCGTCATAAGCGTGGGAATCACGCGGTACTTGGCCCTGGCCGACCCTGTTGACCGTCGGCTACCGCCCCTACTGGCACGGTCCTGCCGAGGTGGCAGGCGCCGTATGCAGGGCCATTCGGGTACTATCCAGCCCTTTCATTCTGAAAAGGACGCTATGGTCCGGGCACCGGCTTCTCGATGATGAGGACGCACTGTCTATGCGACGCGTTTCGGCCTTCGCCGCCACAGCCCTGCTCTTCTCGTCCCTGAGTGGGACCGCCTACGCGGAACCATCACCTCCTGAGCCGGGCTTGCGAGCGATGTGTGGACCGTGAGGTGACCGTCTGGCGTCGAAGCGACCGCAAGGAGGACAACTGGCGGGTCTCTCGAACCTGGTTCGCCATGCCGTGCAAGAGGAGTTCCGCTGCCCGGTGGTACGTGACGGAGGCAAGGGCCTACGTCCAGAACGGCGTCTTTCACGGTGACGGCAAGTCATCTCCGGCGAAGCTGGGGTGCTCGAATTGACGACGCCCACGCCTGAGGGGCTGGGGTGGCTCCGGCCGCCGGCGGACGGAGCGGACGGCGCTGTCTGGTTGTTTGCCGAGCGGACGACCTCAGGAACGGAACTTCTCGTCGGATCCGTGGTCGCCGCCGATCCTGACCGGGCGCCGGACCCCGTCTGCTTCGTACCCGGCCCGGACACGGCCCCGATCGCGGCCGACGAGCTGACCCTCCTTGGCCCACCTCGGGCCCGCCTGTCCCAGCTCATCCTCCCGGACGCCCCCGGAGTCGACGCCTGCCTCCTGCTTCCCGACCGGGGCGAACAGTACGCGCTCAACCGGCTCACCGAACCTGACGTCAAACCGGGCGCCTTCCTGCGACTCCTGCTCCCGGGGGCCGTCGTGCACGAGGACACCGAGTGGACCGTTCGGCACGGCGGGGTCGTGTCATCACCCCAAGGCTGCCACGTCACCGCCCACGCCGCGCGACGCCCGGGCGCCCCTGACTTCCCCGACCCCTGGCCGCAGCAGCCTCTGAGGCTTCTCTTCGAGCACAGTCCTGACACGGAGGACCCCGAGGAAGTTTCCGGCGGAGGAAGCGGCACACCCCCGCACTTCGACGAGTACCGTGCCGTCGCCGTCACCACGGACCGCCGACCGAACGCCGTTGTCGTCGTCCTGGACGATCCGACCCGTGAGGGTCCCCCGATCCGGCTGAGGCTCCCGCTCCCCGCAATCTGAGCGTGTACGCCCTTCGTTGTCGTACAGGTCGCAGGGGTAGCTGATGGCGACCGTGTTCGGGCCCCGGGACCGGCGGCGACTCCGAACCGTGCGTACGAGCCGGCCGGATGGCCAGGCCTTAGGGCATCCGCAGGAGCGAAGTTACGAAGAGACCCGCCGAGGGTGGGCGGGTCTGTACACGACAAAGCCCCAGGCCGCTGACCTGGGGCTTTGTTGTGGAGCGGATGACGGGAATCAAACCCGCGCTATAGGCTTGGGAATCTACTGCGCGGAACGTGTTCAGACCATCTCTGACCTGCGTAGACAGGTTCCGATGAGCGCTTCGCGGAGGCGGTTTGGGATCCGGGTCTGACCGCTGTTGACCGCTCTCAAGGGCACGGTTGGGGCACGCCATCGCTGTGCTGCTGCGGAAAGGCGCGAGCTGCCTGGACCAACCGCGAATGGGCTTGGTTGGTAGGCCGCTCTAAGCAGGGATTGGCACCCGCAAGCCGTTACCCTCGCTGGCCGCACTTCAGGCCGAAGGCTGGGCCTTCCAGGAGCGGGCTAGAGAATCATCCCACGCGGACTCGGCGTCGTAGTCAAAGGACGCTGCCCTGCAGCCCCGGTTGCGGGCAGGGTTGCAATGCACCCAATTGTCTTCGCCAGGCCCCAGCTCGATGGGCTTCCTACAGTTGCGACACTCCGACCGCTCCGTGGCCGAGCTGATGCCTGCGGCCAACTCGTCGATGCGCTCGAGCAGCTCACGCACAGACATCTCAGGGTCTTCTGTGGCCAAGAGGGCGACCAAGCGGCGGGCGTTCTGGACCGTGGACGCGTTCAAGGAAGTGACCCCTTTGGCGAGATGTCTGGCGAACCCATCCGATCCTGCCCGACGCGGGCTGAGCCTGTCCTGGCTACGAGAGATCTCTTCGGGGCCGGAGCGGACGAGATCCAGCTGCACCCCCAAGAGGCAGGCGGGAGCATGCGTGTACAGGGACACGGCGGCGCGGGATCAAGCGTCCCTATTGCGTCGCGTCGCAGCTCTCGCAGCGGCTCACAGCCATCCGTTCGGTGTTGCCCTGGGTGGCGCGGAGCGGGTTGGAGGGCGCGAGGCGGCGCCATGCCCCGGGGGACGGGGCGGGGACCCAGCCATAGCGGGGTGGCTGGATGTCGGCCGGGACGATGTGCATGCAGCCAGGAAGGTGGGCCTTACCGCTGCCATGGATGATGATCGCAGCCGCTGGCCAGCCGTCCCATTCGCTGGTTGGCGCGCTGCTGCGCGGTGCGTGGGGATCGCAGTCTGCGCAGTTGTGCATTTCGTGGCGTTCGCAGTACTGCATCGTCCTCACCCAGTTAGGTCTCGAGCTGTTGCTCGGTGCGGTCGAGCCAACTCAGGTACCAGTGCGAGAAATCGTGTCCGGTCGGCTCGATCCCTCGATCTGCTGGCCTCAGATCCTCCCAGATGGCACCTCGGTGCGGGCCCGTCATGACGATCAGTGACGCATAGCCGCATCCCTGGTCACTCAGGTACACAGCCCCCGCTTCCTGTGCGTCATACAGCTCCTCGTAGCGCGCATCCCAGGCCACATGCGCACGACGGAACTCTTCGTCGGCCGTAAAGGCGTCTGAAGTGGGCTCCTGTGCCTCAAGAGCTTCTAGCTCACTCCTCAGCTCCTCCGCTGCAAAGGGCCGTCCGGCGAACTCGGCGGTGGTCGGCTGTGCAGAGAAGGCAAGTCCGGTGCCGAGCCACTGCCACCCCGCGTTGCCCAAGGTCGGCGTCATCAGGCCGTAGTCGGGGCCGGCTCCCCCTCCTGCGACGTGGAGGAGGAAACCCCGATACTGCGCAGGCAGGTCAATGCCCAGGTCTGCCTCCAGCGCCCGGAGCTGCCCCTCGCTCATGACCGGACCGAGGCGAAACCCGTGCCCTCGTGCTCCGAAGATCTTCTCCGCACCGGGGCGCTCGGCAAGCTGGAGCACCCGCTTGCGAACTCCCGTCCACATGTCCCGGCTCATGGGGACACACGCTAGTGAGGCGCGCACAGTCCCGGCACAGGATTTTCCACGCCCTATCGGCACGTTGCCAGTCCCCGGGGGCGTTCCCACGCAGGCAGGTCGAGTGGATTGGCTGGAGCATCGTTTGTGCGCGGCAGGGCGTAGTGGTCCTGCCGAACGGCCTGGGGCGTGGGACTGGGCGGCACCGTCAACCGGCAGGTCTTGCCGCCGCCAGATGCCGGAGGCAGCCCGCCCTGAGCTCCATCCCACCAGCACGCTCCGGGAACCGGAGTGCCTCCCATGGGGCTCGCCTGCTGCGCAGGTCGAAATCCTGTTAACCCCGATGAACATGGATCTGCCGTGACGGGTAGTCGAGTGCACGTCTCTGATCAGGGGTTCTAGCGCCATATTGGCCGTGCTGACGTGTGACTCCTCCCTGAGGCTCCCTCTCTTCTTCAGCGATGGGCCATGAGCACTGTGAATGCTCACTTGATCCACACGTTGCATTCCGCCTACGGTCCTCGTGTCGGCAGATAAAGCCGACACGATGCCAAGGAGTCGTGATGGAGCCAGCACATGACGAACAGACAGGTCTGCTTACCCGGACGCAGATCGCGCACCGCCTCCGAGTGAGCCGTCCGGCCGTGTCGAACTGGGCTCGGCGGTACGAGGACTTCCCCACACCTGTGCGTTCCGGTGACGCGGAGCTCTTTCGGGAAGCCGAGATCGGGCGATGGCTGGTGACCCGCGGCCTTCGGCCACGACAACTGTTGAAGGGGGAGCGGGCTGGTACGACCTACGCCGACCGCTTCGGCCGTGCGACCGGGAGGCGAGGGACGGCAACGAAGTCCGCGCGGATTCTCTCCCCGCAGATCGAGGACGGGGACAGGCAGGCTGTCGATCAGCTGATGGACCGTCTCGCGGATCGGGTGCGGGGTCCGGCCGCGATGGCGGATTTCGTGAACCTCTGTCTCTTCGTCATGTACGTACGCCACGCAGAGCCGGAGCAGTGGCGTCGGATCGAGCACCTCATGGCAGCGGGTGAACAGGCACAGAACGTCAAGGGACTCTTGGGTTCCCTTGGCGACATGGCCCGGGAGACTCTGCGCCAGCATGGTGACCGTACCGACATGCGGGGCAGTCTGCTGAATCTCCAACCGCGCAGCTGGGACGACCTCATTGCGGCTGTGCATACGGCGGCCCGCGCCGGCGTGGGTGCGTTTCAGCTGGTGTGGGAGTCGTTCAGCGTCCGGGAAGGACTGCAGAGCTCGGAGTTCTGCAGCCCGGTGGGCCTGGCCTCGTTGGCGGCAGATCTGATGCTGGCCCCAGGTGAGAAGGCCACTGTGTTGGACCCCTATACGCGGGGCGGGGAAATGCTGGCGGCCGCGTACCGACACGTCGGGGACGCGGGCGGGACTGTCTACGGCGAGACCCTGGACGGACGGCTGCAGTCGGTTGCGAGTCTGTACCTCCTCCACCTTGGGGTGCGGCCCAAGGTGAGCAGCAACCGGTCGGACCGATGGCCACCGCTCCGGGAACACCACGCGGACGTCGTGTTGACGAACCCGCCGTTCAACATGAGTGATGCACCCGGCCCTGGCCGGCGAACGGGGAACTGGCCGTACGGCGCCCCGCCCCGGGGCAACGACAATTTCGCCTGGGTGCAGTACGTCCTCCAGGCACTGGTACCCGGTGGACGAGCAGCGGTGGTGATGCCGGTGAAGGCGGGCAACTCGGTCAACGCTGCCGAGCGTGAGATCCGCGCGGCGCTCGTCCGTACGGGAGTCGTCGAGTCCGTCATCGTGCTGCCGCCACACCTGTTCTCCGCGACGCCGGTGCCGGTCTCCCTGTGGCTGCTGCGGCGGGTCGAACGTCCGGTACGGGAGGACGTCCTCTTCGTCGATGCACAGGGCCTGGGGGAGAAACGCCGACGTCGGCGCGTACTTCGTGACACGGACAGTGCGGCGATCACGGAGGTGGTACGTGCCTGGTTCGACAGAGCAGGTGGCCCGGAACCGGGTGAGGACGTGCTGCGCACTGCCGACCAAGGCTTCTCAGTCACCTCTGTGCTGCGCAAGGACATCGTCGGCGAGGAATACTCGCTGCACCCCGGTGACTACCTCGGTGGCGGACACTACGGTGCCGCTCCCGTTGCGGCCCGGCTGGGCGAAGCGGAGGACGCCGTGGCAGCGTACGGCGACAGGGTGCGTCTGCTGGATCAGCGGGAGCCAGGATTGGAGTACGGCTACCGTCCGGGTTCCGGTCCTGACCACTGGGAAGAGAAGACCCTCGTGCAGTTGTGCGAGATCCGCCCCGGACTTTCGTACACCCGCCTCCCAGCATCGGCGCGCACAGCCGACGCCGGTGTTCCGCTCATCTTTCCGCAGGATTTCGTCGGGGGAAGGATCGTGGACGAACCCCGTCATCGGGTGTCCTGGCAGATGGCTGAGCGTTTCAAGAAGTTCGAGGTGCACGCGAACGACATTGTCTGCGTGCGCACGGGTGCACAGCAGCAACCCGCTCTGGTTTCAAGTTCGCAAGAGGCATGGCTGCTCAGTGCGAACGTCACGCGGCTGCGTGTACTTCGGACGGCTGAGATCGATCCTCGGTACCTCCACGCCTATCTCGGCCTCCGGCACGCGCGGGAGTGGATGTCGCACCGGGCCGCGGCCACGGCAGCCCCGTCGCTGAGGTCCGAGGCCCTGGGGCACCTTCCGGTGCGCTTTCCGCCCATCGAGCAGCAGCGCCGGTGTGTGGAACTTCTCCGTGATCTGCACCAGAGCGCCGAGGCGTACGCCTCGTACGCCTCGGCGCTCGGCGGGTTGCGGGCCGAACTCGCCGAGCATCTCCTGCACGGCTCGGTGGAATCACTGTGACGGCCTACTGCGATCCCCCGAACCGTCCGTCCCTGTCCTCGTCCGAGAACCCAGAAAGGATCGATTCCATGCCCGAACCGGCGGCCTCCTCCACGCGCATGTGGCGACTGTGGATTGCCCTGTACGTGGCCTGTTCCGTGGTGGTCGGCCTGGTCGTCGCCCTGCTCACGCTTCGATCGGGCGCCGCCACCACCGAGGCCGTTCTGGCCGGGGGAGGCGGTTTCGCGACCGCGTTCGCCCTCTTCCTCGCTGTGCCGGCAACCGTGCGTGAACTCAAGCGCATGGGCTGAGCCGGATCCCCTCTCGGGGTTCGTGAAGACCGGGGTCGGGTCATCGGGCCGAGGTCGCCCCTACGCCTTGATGGACGCCACTTCCAGGTGCGCTGGACGGCTCCGGTGTCCGGAAGGACTGCCAGTCCTGCGGGCCGAGTCAAGAAATTGCCGGCACTCGGACTTGGAGCGGCAGTGTGAGACGGCGGCCGCCTTTACGCTCAGGCGACTCCGCGCCGAGGATTCTGGCGCGAAAGCCGTAGACAGGTTGAGACAACGACGAAGGCCCAGGTCGCTGACCTGGGCCTTCGTTCAAGAGCGGATGACGGGAATCGAACCCGCGCTATAAGCTTGGGAAGCTCATGTTCTACCATTAAACTACATCCGCAAGGTGGTCCAGTTGCCTGGATCCCTACCGTTGCACACTGTACCCCATGATCGACCCCCGGTGAATTCTCCCGTCCGGGTCGTCGTCGTTTGCGCCTCGCAGCAGGGTTCGTGGGGGCGGGAGTTGGGGCGTACCGTAGGGGCGCGGAGCGGCGGCTGGAGTGGGTCCCGATCATCCCCTAATGTGGCGATTCATCGCGTTACGGCTCGTTGGGGAAAGGGACTCGATGGAGCACACAGTCGTCCGTTGTGCCGAAGGGCATGTTTTCAACACCGCTTCGTTCCCGCTGCAGCACCTCGGTGCCGGCCGGATCGGGCCCGGGCGGCTGCTGCGGTGCCCGCGGTGCGCGCGGCTGAGGCACGCGGTGCCCGTCGGCGGCGTCAAGCGCTAGGGCGCGGGACGACAGGACGGTAGGCGGTACGGGCGCGCGGGGGCCTTCTCGATTGGGGGTGGCCCGCGCGCTCTGCGTATCCTCGGGACGTGCTTCTCTCCGACAAAGACATCCGGGCCGAGATCGACAGCGGACGGGTTCGCATTGACCCGTTCGACGAGTCGATGGTGCAGCCCTCCAGCATCGACGTACGCCTCGACCGGTTCTTCCGGGTCTTCGAGAACCACCGCTACGCGCACATCGACCCCGCCATCGAGCAGCCCGACCTGACCCGCATGGTCGAGCCCGAGGGCGACGAGGCGTTCATCCTGCATCCGGGTGAGTTCGTGCTGGCCTCGACGTACGAGGTCATCTCGCTCCCCGAGGACATCGCCTCCCGGCTGGAGGGCAAGTCCAGCCTCGGCCGCCTGGGTCTGGTGACGCATTCGACGGCCGGGTTCATCGACCCCGGGTTCTCCGGGCACGTGACCCTGGAGCTGTCGAACCTGGCCACCCTTCCGATCAAGCTCTGGCCGGGCATGAAGATCGGGCAGCTGTGCATGTTCCGCCTCAGCTCGCCCGCGGAGTTCCCGTACGGCAGCGAGCGGTACGGATCCAGGTACCAGGGGCAGCGCGGGCCGACCGCCTCGCGCTCCTTCCAGAACTTCCACCGCACCCAGGTGAGGCACGAGGCATGAGCGCAGTACGCGAGAACCTGACCTACGAGGGCTTCGGCAACGCCGTCCGCGAGCTGGCGCAGACCATCGCCGACGACGGCTACGAGCCCGACATCATCCTGAGCATCGCCCGCGGCGGCGTGTTCGTCGCCGGCGGCCTGGCGTACGCGCTCGACTGCAAGAACATCCACCTCGTGAACGTGGAGTTCTACACCGGCGTGGGCACCACCCTGGAGATGCCGGTCATGCTGGCGCCGGTGCCCGAGGCGATCGACTTCACGAACAAGAAGGTCCTGATCGCCGACGACGTGGCCGACACGGGCAAGACGCTCAAGCTCGTCCACGACTTCTGCCTCGGCCACGTCGCCGAGGTGCGCTCCGCCGTCATCTACGAGAAGTCCCACTCGCTCGTGCAGTGCGAGTACGTGTGGAAGCGCACCGACGACTGGATCGAGTTCCCCTGGTCGGTCCAGCCGCCTGTGGTCAAGCGCGAGGGCCAGGTCCTCGACGCCTGATACGGGTACGGACACGGATACGGGAAGGGCCCGCCGCGCGATCGCGCGGCGGGCCCTTCCCATACGTGCCGGGTCGGCTAGAGCGTGCCCAGCTTGATCATCGAGAGCAGTGCGACCAGCTGGATCGCGGACGCGCCCAGCGCCTTCTGCCAGGGCAGGTCGTGCGACTTGCTCACCATCGAGGTGAACAGGGCGCCGGCCGCCAGCCAGGTCACCCAGCCCAGCACCTGCACGAGCATGTTGTCGCCGCCCAGGAACACCGCCACCAGCAGGCGCGGTGCGTCTGTGATGGACATGACCAGCATCGACAGGCCCACGGTCGGCTGCCACGCGCCGTCGCCGCCCAGCTGGCGGGCCAGCGTGTGGGTGACCGCGCCGAGGATCAGGCCGCACAGCACGAAGGCCACGCCGGCGCTGAGGATGATCGGGATCACCTGGGTGAGGGTCGCCTTGATGGCGTCCTCGCGGGCCTTGTCGAAGCCGAAGACCGCGAGCATGCCGTAGACGAAGGTCACGACCAGCGCCGGGCCCCAGACGGGGTAGTCGCGCATCTGGAGGAAGGTCGGCCCCGGCCGCAGCACGATGCCGCGCAGCAGGTCCTTCCAGGGCAGCCGCGGCCCGGCGGGGGCCGCGGGGGCCGCGCCCGCCTGGTAGGTCGCGCCCTGGCCGTACGGGTCCTCGCCGACCGAGAAGGCCTGGGTGTGGCCCGGGTCGTTCGCGTACGAGCCCCCGTGCGCGTGCTGCCCCGCGTACGGGTCGTGCGGCGGCTGCGGGTGCGGCTGGGCGTACTGGCCGGGCCGGCCCTGCTGGCCCTGCTGGCCGTACGGGTCGAAGTACTCCGGTTCGCCGTGGTCGCCCGCGCCGCCCTGGGCCGGCCAGTGCTGCTGCGGCGGCGGGCCTGCGGGCGGGTAGGGCTGATGGCCGTACGGTGCCTGCGGCGCTTGCTGCTGCTGCTGACCGTACGGCTGCTGCCGCGGGGTGTGCGGGGGTTGCTGCGGAGGGTGGTTGTCGTCCCTGCCGCGTCCGATCCTGAATCCAGCCACGTGATCGAAAGTACCTGCTCCGCCGGGCGACCGTGGCCGGGCCGCCGATACGGGCGGCCTTTGCGGCTGACCTGTGACATCCCCTAGGGGGAGTGGGGGGAGGGTGATTTACACGGTTGCGTGGGGTTCTGTGGGGGTCTGTTACGCAGCCGAGGGGATGCGTACGCATCCGGTCCGTAGCTTCGGGAGTGTCGCCGCCACGGAGTCACGAACCAGAACGGAAACCCCAGACATGCGCCGTACCCGCCGCAGCACCGCCCTTCGTACCGCCGCAGTCCTCACCGGCACCGCCGCCGTGCTGGCGCTGCCCGTCGGCTCCGCCTTCGCGGACTCGCCGACGGTGCCGGAGCCCGAGGTGCTGCCGGGGATCGAGCAGCCGGTGGTGGACCCGTCGGTGAAGCCGCCGGTCGAGCCGAGCGAGAAGCCGGCCGGCAAGCCGTGGAAGGGGCGGGTGTACGTCACCACCGTGAAGCTGGCCGACGGGTCGGTCGCCAAGGTCTACAAGGCCGGCGACGGCCGCTTCGAGGCGGACGTCCTCGCCCGCGGCACGAAGCTGGACACCCTGGTCAGCAGGAACGGCGAACCGGCGTACGGGCAGCACAACGGCCTGCACGTCGTCCTCCGGCCGGACGGCACCGTCACCTCGTGGGTCGAGGGCGGCTCCCACAAGCCGAAGCCGAAGCTGGAGAAGGAGACCTCGGTGCGGATCACCATGCCGGACGGGCGGATCGCGCGGCTGGTCGACGGCCCGAAGGGCAAGCGGGCCGAGATCTCCATGCCGAACGGCAACGTGCTCGGCTCGATCGACCTGAAGAACCCGAGCGTGCTGAACGACGGCTGGACGTACAGGCTCGTCCAGGACGGGAAGCGCGTGAAGTTCGTCGTCATCGACGGCAAGGGGGGCGGGGACAGCTGGGTGTACGACTTCTCCACCGGCAGGCTGATCGAGCGGTACCGGGCGGAGAAGCCGACGACGGCGAAGCCGACGAAGATCGAGCGGGTCCTCCCGAAGGGCGGCGTGAACGCCGGCGCCCCGGGCACCACCGACCCGCAGACGGAAACCCCGCTGCTGCTGGCCGCGGGCGGCGGCATGGCCGCGACGGGCGCGGCGGGCCTCGGCTTCGCACTGCTCCGCCGCAACCGCACCGACGGCTGACGCCCCGCCCGGCAGCCGGATACGCGGAACGGCCGGTCCCCCCGCGGGGGGACCGGCCGTTCTCACCGTGACGAGCGGCCCGCGCCTACTTGGCCGCCTCGGGCGCGTCCTTGGCGTCTGCCGCGTCCTCGGCCGGAGCGTCGGCCCCGGACTTGGTCCCAGCCGGAGCCTCCGCCTCGGTCTCGGCCGGAGCCTCCGCCTCGGTCTCGGCCGGAGCCTCCGCCTCGGTCTCGGCCGGAGCCTCCGCCTTGGTCTCGGCCTCGGCGGTGGCCGCGTCCTCAGCCGGGGCTGCCTTGGTCTCGGCCTCTGCCTGGGCCGCGTCCTCTGCCGGGGCCTCCGCCTTGGTCTCGGTCTGCGCCTTGGCCGGAGCCTCCGCCTTGGCCGGGGCCTCCGCCTTGGTCTCGGCTTCGGCCGGAGCCTCGGCCTCGGCCTCGGTCGCAGCTTCGGTCTCCGCCTTGGCCGGGGTCTGAGCGTCAGCCGGGGCCTCCGCCTTGGTCTCGGCCTCCGCCGGGGCCTCGGCCTTGTCCTCGGCTGGAGTTTCGGCCTTGGCCTCGGCGGGAGCCTCGGTCTCCGCCCCGGCGTCCGATTCCGGCTTCGCCTCGGGCGCCTCGTCGGCGGCCTCGGTCTCCGCGACCGGAGCCTCCTTGGCGTCGGCGTCCGGCTCCGGCTTCGCGTCGGCCTTCGGCGCCGCCTCGGTCTCGGCCTCGGCGTCGGACTTCGGCTCCGCAGCGGCGGCCGCCTCGGACTCCTTCTCCGCAGCGGCAGCGGCAGCGGCAGCGGCCTCGGCGGCCTCGGCGGCCTCGGCCTTTTCCTTCGCCTTCGCAGCGGCAGCCGCCTTCGCCTCCGCCTCGGCAGCGGCCTTCGCTTCCGCGGCCGCCTTCGCCTCGGCCTCCTCGGCGGCAGCCGCAGCGGCGGCCGCCTCGGCCTCCGCCGCCAGGGCCGCGAGCTCCTCCTCCGTCGGCTCCGGGGCCTTCACCGACTCCAGCAGCAGCTGCGCCACGTCCACGACCTGGACGGACTCCTTCGCCTGGCCGTCGTTCTTCTTGCCGTTCACCGAGTCGGTCAGCATCACCAGGCAGAACGGGCAGGCGGTGGAGACGATGTCGGGGTTCAGCGAGAGGGCCTCGTCGACGCGCTCGTTGTTGATGCGCTTGCCGATCCGCTCCTCCATCCACATCCGCGCACCACCGGCGCCACAGCAGAAGCCCCGCTCCTTGTGGCGGTGCATCTCCTGCTGCCGCAGCCCCGGCACGGCGGACATGATCTCGCGCGGCGGCGTGTAGACCTTGTTGTGCCGGCCCAGGTAGCAGGGGTCGTGGTACGTGATGAGGCCGTCGACCGGCGTCACCGGCGTCAGCCGGCCCTCGTCGATCAGGTGCTGCAGCAGCTGCGTGTGGTGGATGACCTCGTACTCGCCGCCCAGCTGCGGGTACTCGTTGGCGATGGTGTTGAAGCAGTGCGGGCAGGTGGAGACGATCCGCTTCGCCGACTTCGGCTTCTTCGTCGACGGGTCGTCGTCGTCCTCGCCGAACGCCATGTTCAGCATGGCCACGTTCTCCTGGCCCAGCTGCTGGAACAGCGGCTCATTGCCCAGGCGGCGCGGCGAGTCACCGGTGCACTTCTCGTCGCCGCCCATGATCGCGAACTTGACGCCCGCGATGTTCAGCAGCTCCGCGAAGGCCTTGGTGGTCTTCTTCGCCCGGTCCTCCAGGGCGCCCGCGCAGCCGACCCAGTACAGGTAGTCGAACTCCGAGAGGTCCTCCGCGTCCTTCCCGATGATCGGGACCTCGAAGTCGACCTCCTTCGTCCACTCCACGCGCTGCTTCTTGGCCAGGCCCCAGGGGTTGCCCTTCTTCTCCAGGTTCTTGAGCATCGTGCCCGCCTCCGACGGGAACGCGCTCTCGATCATCACCTGGTAGCGGCGCATGTCGACGATGTGGTCGATGTGCTCGATGTCGACGGGGCACTGCTCCACGCACGCGCCACAGGTCGTGCAGGACCACAGCACGTCCGGGTCGATGACGCCGTTCTCCTCGGCCGTGCCGATCAGCGGGCGCTCCGCCTCGGCCAGGGCCGCCGCCGGGACGTCCTTGAGCTGCTCGGCGGTCGCCTTCTCCTCGCCCTCCATGGTCTTGCCGCCGCCCGCGAGCAGGTACGGGGCCTTCGCGTGCGCGTGGTCGCGCAGCGACATGATCAGGAGCTTCGGGGACAGCGGCTTGCCGGTGTTCCAGGCGGGGCACTGCGACTGGCAGCGGCCGCACTCGGTGCAGGTGGAGAAGTCGAGGATGCCCTTCCAGGAGAACTGCTCGACCTGGGAGACGCCGAAGACGTCGTCCTCGCCCGGCTCCTCGAAGTCGATCTCCTTGCCGCCCGAGGTCATCGGCTGCAGGGCGCCGAGCGCCGTCGAACCGTCGGCGTTGCGCTTGAACCAGATGTTCGGGAAGCCGAGGAAGCGGTGCCAGGCCACGCCCATGTTGGTGTTGAGCGAGACCGTGATCATCCAGATGAAGGAGACGCTGATCTTCACCATCGCGGTGAAGTAGATGGCGTTCTGGATGCCGCTGTAGGAGAGGCCCTTGAAGGCCAGCACCAGCGGGTACGAGGCGAAGTACGCCGGCTCGTACGACTCGACGCCGTGGATCGCGCCCTCCAGGCCGCGCAGCGCGAGGATCGCGAGGCCGATGGTGAGGATGACGTACTCGACGAAGTACGCCTGCCAGGCCTTCGAGCCGGCGAAGCGCGACTTGCGACCGGCCCGCGAGGGGAGGTTGAGCAGGCGGATCACCATCAGGACGACGATGCCGACGACGGTCATCACGCCGATGAACTCGGTGTAGAGCTCGAAGGGCAGGAAGTCGCCGACGATCGGCAGCAGCCAGTCGGCCTGGAAGAGTTGGCCGAAGGCCTGCACCAGGGTGGGCGGCAGCGTCAGGAATCCGATCGCGACGAACCAGTGCGCGAAGCCGACGATGCCCCACCGGTTCATCCGGGAGTGCCCGAGGAACTCCCTGACCAGGGTGATCGTTCGGTCCTTCGGACGGTCCGTGCGGCTGCCCGCCGGTACGGGTTGGCCGAGCTTCACGAACCGGTAGATCTGCGCCACGGCTCGGGCGATCAGCGCGACGCCGACCACGGTCAGGACCAGCGACACGATGATCGCGGCGAGTTGCATGGGAGGGCTCCTCGGGCGGGACTTACTAAGCGGTAACTTATTGAGTCAAGGCTTGAGGTTACCCAGTTCCCGCGCCGCACTGTAGGTGAGCGTGCGGTGATCTGTGTCGCTCAGGCATGCCTCTGTCGGTAGGCCGCCCGAGGGGTCTGCGCGAGGATCGCGAGATCCATCCCCAGCCAATGGCTCTCCACATAGTGCCGGTCGAGCAGGGCCATCTCCGCCCAGGGGAGGTCGGAACGCGCGCTGACCTGCCACAATCCGGTCATTCCGGGACGTACCAACAGCCGTTCGGGGTGGTCCGTACGGGCCTCCGGGCGCGGCCCGACCAGCGACATCTCGCCACGCGCCACGTTGAGCAGCCGCGGCAGGCCCTCCAGCGCGCACCGGTGCACCAGCTCGCCCGCCCGCCCCGCCCCCTCGGTGCGCAGCCGCCAGGCCCGGAACGGCCGCCCGCCGAGCCCGAGGGCGGGCTCCCGTACGAGGACCCGCGCGCGGGTCGCCGCGTACAGCAGGGCGGCGGCCGGCAGCAGCGCGAGGGCGGCGGGGACCAGCAGGAGCGCGGTGCCGATCAGGTCGCAGACCCGCTTGGCCGGGGGCACGGCCGGCCGTCGCGCGGGGAGCCGGACCGGGATCCGGAGCGGCATCCGGGCCGGGATCCGGAGCTGCCGGAGCCGGAGCCGGAGCCCTGGCCGGGCGGTGAGGGGGTGCAGCAGGGGCATACCGGCACGCTGCCGGACACCCGCCCGGCCCCCGGCGCGCCGCGCGGTCGCGGGCCGCGGCGGGAACCCGTTCGGGTGCGGTACCGCCGCCGGGACCCCGCCCCGGCCCGTGCGCCCCAAGGGTGCGTGACGCCCCGGACGCCCGGGGTGAGCGTAAGGGCAGCCTAAAGGTTGAGTCCCCTCGACTCACCTCTGTTGACTCCGGGGCGGAGGTGATGCACTCTTGAGTCTGTTCCACTCAAGTCAGCTGGAGGAATCGAAATGGCACGTGCGGTCGGCATCGACCTGGGCACCACTAACTCCGTCGTCAGCGTTCTCGAAGGCGGCGAGCCCACCGTCATCACCAACGCCGAGGGTGCCAGGACCACGCCGTCCGTCGTCGCCTTCGCCAAGAACGGCGAGGTCCTCGTCGGCGAGGTGGCCAAGCGCCAGGCGGTCACGAACGTTGACCGGACCATCCGCTCCGTCAAGCGCCACATGGGCACTGACTGGAAGATCAACCTGGATGGCAAGGACTTCAACCCGCAGCAGATGAGCGCCTTCATCCTGCAGAAGCTGAAGCGCGACGCCGAGGCGTACCTGGGCGAGAAGGTCACGGACGCGGTCATCACCGTCCCCGCCTACTTCAACGACTCCGAGCGCCAGGCGACGAAGGAGGCCGGCGAGATCGCCGGTCTGAACGTCCTGCGCATCGTCAACGAGCCGACCGCCGCCGCCCTGGCGTACGGCCTCGACAAGGACGACCAGACCATTCTCGTCTTCGACCTCGGTGGCGGCACCTTCGACGTGTCGCTCCTGGAGATCGGCGACGGTGTCGTCGAGGTCAAGGCCACCAACGGTGACAACCACCTCGGTGGCGACGACTGGGACCAGCGCGTCGTCGACTACCTGGTGAAGCAGTTCGCCAACGGCCACGGCGTCGACCTGTCCAAGGACAAGATGGCGCTCCAGCGCCTGCGCGAGGCCGCCGAGAAGGCGAAGATCGAGCTGTCCTCCTCCACGGAGACCTCGATCAACCTGCCGTACATCACGGCCTCCGCCGAGGGCCCGCTGCACCTGGACGAGAAGCTCACCCGCGCCCAGTTCCAGCAGCTGACCGCGGACCTGCTCGACCGCTGCAAGACCCCGTTCCACAACGTCATCAAGGACGCCGGCATCGCGCTGTCCGAGATCGACCACGTGGTCCTGGTCGGCGGCTCCACCCGCATGCCGGCCGTCGCCGAGCTCGTCAAGGAGCTCACCGGCGGTCAGGACGCCAACAAGGGCGTCAACCCGGACGAGGTCGTCGCCATCGGCGCCACCCTCCAGGCCGGTGTCCTCAAGGGTGAGGTCAAGGACGTCCTGCTCCTCGACGTGACCCCGCTGTCCCTCGGCATCGAGACCAAGGGCGGCATCATGACCAAGCTCATCGAGCGCAACACGACCATCCCGACCAAGCGGTCGGAGATCTTCACGACGGCCGAGGACAACCAGCCGTCCGTGCAGATCCAGGTCTACCAGGGCGAGCGCGAGATCGCGGCGTACAACAAGAAGCTCGGCATGTTCGAGCTGACGGGCCTGCCGCCGGCCCCGCGCGGCGTCCCGCAGATCGAGGTCTCCTTCGACATCGACGCGAACGGCATCATGCACGTCACGGCCAAGGACCTTGGCACGGGCAAGGAGCAGAAGATGACCGTCACCGGCGGCTCCTCGCTCGGCAAGGACGAGGTCGACCGCATGCGCCAGGAGGCCGAGCAGTACGCGGACGAGGACCTGCGCCGCAAGGAGGCGGCCGAGTCCCGCAACCAGGGCGAGCAGCTCGTCTACCAGACGGAGAAGTTCCTCGCGGACAACGCGGAGAAGGTCCCGGCCGAGGTCAAGACCGAGGTCGAGACGGCCGTCACCGAGCTGAAGGACAAGCTCAAGGGCGACGACGCCGCCGAGATCCGCACCGCGACGGAGAAGCTCGCCGCGGTCAGCCAGAAGCTCGGCCAGGCCATCTACGCCGACGCCCAGGCCGCCCAGGCCGCCGGCGGCGCGGGTGACGCGGGCCAGGCCAAGGCCGACGACGACGTCGTCGACGCCGAGATCGTCGACGACGAGAAGCCGAAGGGCGGCGCTGCCTGATGTCGGAGGAGACCCCGGGTTTCGACGAGAAGCCTGAAGTCCCCACCGGCGCCGGCAGTGACGACGCGGAGCCGAAGGCCGCCGACTCCTCCAAGAAGGAGGACGAGGCGGCCCCGGCCGGGGACACGGCTCAGGATGTGGCCCTGCTGGCGCAGCTGGACCAGGCCCGCACCGCGCTCGGCGAGCGCACCGCGGACCTCCAGCGGCTCCAGGCCGAGTACCAGAACTACCGTCGCCGCGTGGAGCGGGACCGGGTCGCCGTCAAGGAGATCGCGGTCGCGAGCCTGCTGACGGAGCTCCTCCCGACCCTGGACGACATCGGCCGGGCGCGGGAGCACGGCGAGCTGGTCGGCGGCTTCAAGTCGGTCGCCGAGTCGCTGGAGACCGCCGCCGCCAAGATGGGGCTGCAGCAGTTCGGCAAGGAGGGCGAGCCCTTCGACCCGACGATCCACGAGGCCCTGATGCACTCGTACGCGCCGGACGTCACCGAGACGACCTGCGTGGCGATCCTGCAGCCGGGGTACCGGATCGGCGAGCGCACGATCCGCCCCGCGCGGGTCGCGGTGGCCGAGCCCCAGCCGGGCGCGGCGCCCGCCGCGAAGTCCGAGTCCGGTGACGGCGACACGCCGTCCGACAAGGACACGGATGCCCCCGACAAGGGCTGACGCACACCATGTAGGGATCCGAGAGGAGGGACACCGGGGATGAGCACGAAGGACTTCGTCGAGAAGGACTACTACAAGGTCCTCGGTGTCCCGAAGGACGCCACCGAGGCCGAGATCAAGAAGGCGTACCGGAAGCTCGCCCGCGAGTTCCACCCGGACGCCAACAAGGGCGACGCCTCGGCCGAGGAGCGCTTCAAGGAGATCTCCGAGGCGAACGACGTCCTCGGCGACGCCAAGAAGCGCAAGGAGTACGACGAGGCCCGCGCGCTGTTCGGGAACGGTGGCTTCCGCCCCGGTCCGGGCGGCGGCGGATCGTTCAACTTCGACCTGGGCGACCTGTTCGGCGGTACGCAGCAGGGCGGCCAGGGCGGCTTCGGCGGCGGCCTGGGCGACGTCTTCGGCGGCCTGTTCAACCGCGGCGCCGGCCCCGGTGCGGGCACCCGCACCCAGCCGCGCCGCGGCCAGGACGTCGAGTCGGAGGTCACGCTCTCCTTCACGGAGGCCGTGGACGGCGCGACGGTGCCGCTGCGGATGTCCTCGCAGGCCCCCTGCAAGGCCTGTTCGGGCACCGGCGACACGAACGGCACCCCCCGGGTGTGCCCGACCTGCGTCGGCACCGGCCAGGTCTCCCGGGGCAGCGGCGGCGGCTTCTCGCTGACCGACCCCTGCGCGGACTGCAAGGGCCGCGGCCTGATCGCGGAGAACCCCTGCGAGGTCTGCAAGGGCAGCGGGCGGGCCAAGTCCTCCCGCACCATGCAGGTCCGGATCCCGGCGGGCGTCTCCGACGGCCAGCGGATCCGGCTGCGCGGCAAGGGCGCCCCGGGCGAGCGCGGCGGCCCGGCGGGCGACCTGTACGTGGTCGTGCACGTGGGCACCCACCCGGTGTTCGGCCGCAAGGGCGACAACCTCACGGTGACGGTCCCGGTGACCTTCGCCGAGGCCGTCCTGGGCGCCGACATCAAGGTGCCGACCCTGGGCGGCCCCCCGGTCACCCTGAAGCTCCCCCCGGGCACCCCCGGCGGCCGCACCATGCGGGCCCGCGGCAAGGGGGCGGTCCGCAAGGACGGCACCCGCGGCGACCTGCTCGTCACGGTGGAGGTCGCGGTTCCGGCGGAGCTGTCCGACAAGGCCCGCGAGGCCCTGGAGATGTACCGGGACGCGACCGGGTCCGAGGACCCGCGCGCCCTCCTGTTCGAGTCCGCGAAGGGAGCATGACATGGACGGCCGCCGACGACAGCCCCGCTTCGGCGAGGGGGCGTACCAGCTCACCGACGAGACCCCGGTCTACGTGATCTCGGTGGCCGCCCAGCTCTCGGGCCTGCATCCGCAGACCCTGCGCCAGTACGACCGTCTCGGCCTGGTCTCCCCGGACCGCACGGCCGGCCGCGGCCGGCGCTATTCGGCCAGGGACATCGAGCTGCTCCGCACGGTGCAGCAGCTGTCCCAGGACGAGGGCATCAACCTGGCCGGGATCAAGCGGATCATCGAACTGGAGAACCAGGTGGCCGCGCTCCAGCAGCGCGTGGCCGAGCTGTCCGCCGCCGTGGACGGAGCGGCCGCCGCCCTCCAGGCCCGCGAGGCCCAGGTGCACGCCTCGTACCGCCGCGACCTGGTTCCGTACCAGCCGCCGGTGCCGGGCAGCGCACTGGTCGTCTGGCGCCCCACCCGGCGTCCGGGCGACTGACCCGCGCGCCGCGCAGCGAAGGCGAAGGCCCCGTGGGGCCCCTCCCGTACGAGGAGGGGCCCCACGGGGCCTTGTGCGCGTCCGGGGCGTCCCGCGGCTCCCCGCGGCCACCCGCGGGCCCCGTCAGGCCTCGGGGAGCTGCGCCGGGCCCGAGCCGTGCAGGATCCCGGACTGGGCGATGAGGTAGCCGAGCTGGGCCCGGCTGCCGCTGCCGAGCGCCGCGGCCAGCTTCGCGATGTGCGCGCGGCAGGTACGTACGTTCATTCCCAGCCGGCGGGCGATCGCCTCGTCCACGTGGCCCTCGATCAGCAGCTGTGCGATGGAACGCTGCACTCCGGAGATACCATCCGGGTGGTGCGTGTAGGTGATCTCGTCGCCCAACGGGACGCCCCTGCGCCAGAGTTGTTCGAAAACCTTGATGAGGTAGTCCACGAGACCCGGATGTCGCAGCTCCAGGGCCACCTTCCGGTCATCGCTGGCGGGGATGAAGGCCACCGTCCGGTCGAAGATCATGAGACGCTCTATCAGCTCCTCCAGCGTGCGGATCTCCACCTTCCCCGCGGAGATCCGGTCCACGTAGGCGAGCGTGCCCTGGCTGTGCCGCACGGTGTGCTGGTAGAGCGTCCGGATGCTCACCCCGCGGTCGATCATCGGAGTGGCGCGCTCCAGCGACTCGCTGAGGACGAACGTCGGCCGGGCGCCGCCGGGCTGGATGGTCAGGGCCTCCGTGTGGCACTCGGAGGTGGCCAGGTCGATGGCGGCGTTGATCTGGTCGAACCCCTCCAGGACCGTGATGGCGTGGGTGTTGGCGGGGCTTTGGGCGCTGATGGTCAGGAACGGCTCGAATGCGTCGGTGAGGTCCACGGCGGTGCGCCGGCGCTCCTGGATCTCGCGTTCGAGCGGATGCAGCCGCTGGGCCAGGGCGACGGACGGAGCAACCGCGCGCAGCTGGTTGGCGTCATCAGGGTCGGGTCGCAGCAGTGCGAATTCGAGCAGGCAGGGCGCGTTCTTGACCTCGCCCCGCGCGACGCGGCCGGTGCTCAGGGCGGCGGCGTACAGTCGCGCTCCCTCGGTGCACATCTCCGTGACGGGGTGGCGATGTGTCGGGTTTATGTCGCTCTTGGGCAAATCTCCACCCCCCAGGGTCCTGAACATGTAAGAACATGATGCATCGTCCCTGTGGCACTGACGTGCCTGAATGAGCCATCGTCTGACAGTGCGGGGGAGAGGATTCCATCAAGTGAGGACGAAGCCGACCATGTATAAGAGAATGCTTCGCTCGGCGCTTGCCGTTGTTTTCTCCGCCGTTGCGGTCTTTGGGGCGGCCATAGCCGCCGACGGGGACGCGGGAAGCTCTCAGGCCGCTCCGGTCTCGTCGGCCGCGGCGACGGTCGAGGGCGATTTCGGCTGGAACAGCACGCCTGCGCAGGTCTCCTGATGACCCCCGACGACCGCGACTTCCGTCGCGAAATGGCATCCGCGTACCGCTCCGGGTGGCAGTTCATCGACCTCGCCACGGCGATTCCCTACGCCGGCGACTCGTTGATGGTCACTCTTTTCGGCCAGCCGATCGTCGTCGTGCGCGAGGAGGACGAAGACGTCCGCGCCTACCGCTGTCTGCGCCGCCCCCGGGGCGCACCGCAGCCCGTCCGCTGCGAGGTCCGGTACGGCATGGTCTTCGTCAACCTGGACCAGCGTGACCACCAGCTCTTCGAACCCGATATCACCACCGCCACCCCCCGCAGTGCCTGAGGCGATTCCCCCGTCGTTGCAGATCGCTCCAGGTGCTACCCCCACACAACGGCGCCATCGTGGACCTGACCACGATGGCGCCGTTGTGATGTCCGCGTCCAGTGGTTGAACCGGACAATCGTCCCGGCGTCCGCCGGGGAGTGCCCGCAGGCCGCTCCGGGTCCGCCCCCGGGGCTCAGGCCCGGCCCATGGCCCGGTCGAGGGTGATCTCCAGGACCACCCGGTCCGGGTTGGGCGAGGGCGTCCGCCCGTACCGCTCCGCGTAGCGCGCCACGGCCTCGGCGACCGAGGCCTCGTCCGTACGGACCACCGCGCGCCCCTCCAGGGTGGCCCAGCGCCTGCCCTCCATCTGGCAGACCGCGACCCGGGCGCCGCCGCCGGCCGCCGCCAGGACGTTGCGGACCTTCTTGCTGTGCTTGTTGCTGATCACCCGTGCCAGCCCGGCCTCAGGGTCGTAGGTGACGCCCACGGGCACCACGTGCGGCGTGCCGTCCGGGCGCGGGGTGGTCAGGGTGCAGACGTGCCGCTCCCGCCAGAAGGCGAGGTACTCGGGCGTCGGGTTGAGTACGTCATGGGACATGGGCCGAAGCGTACGCCCGGGCATCCGCGGGATCCGGCGGCGGAATGGCCGCGAAAGCCGCCTTGAGTGGAATAGACTCAACTTTGCAGATGCTGAATCTGTCAGAGTACGCACGCGGCCCGCCGGGTGCGACGCGTCTCGTACGCCCGCCGGAGAGGAGAAACCGAGAGTGGACGCCGAGCTGACCAACAAGAGCCGTGACGCCCTGAACGCGGCCACGAGCAGGGCCGTCAAGGACGGCCACGCCGACCTGACCCCCGCACACCTCCTGCTGGCGCTGCTCGCCGGCGAGGACAACGAGAACGTCGTCGACCTGCTGGTCGCCACCGACGCCGACCAGGCCGCCGTCCGCGCCGGGGCCGAGCGCCTGCTCGCCGCCCTGCCCAGCGTCACCGGCTCCACCGTCGCGCCCCCGCAGCCCAGCCGCGACCTGCTCGCCGTACTGGCCGAGGCCGACGCCGAGGCCGGCCGCCTCGGCGACGAGTACCTCTCCACCGAACACCTCCTCATCGCCGTCGCCGCCAAGGGCGGACCGGCCGGTGAGGTCCTTTCCGCCCAGGGCGCCACGGCGAAGAAGCTGCTGGACGCCTTCCAGAACGCACGAGGAGCACGGCGGGTGACCACCCCCGACCCCGAGGGCCAGTACAAGGCCCTGGAGAAGTTCGGCACCGATTTCACCGCCGCCGCCCGCGACGGCAAGCTCGACCCCGTCATCGGCCGCGACCACGAGATCCGGCGCGTCGTCCAGGTCCTCTCCCGGCGCACCAAGAACAACCCGGTGCTGATCGGCGAGCCCGGCGTCGGCAAGACCGCCGTCGTCGAGGGCCTGGCCCAGCGCATCGTCAAGGGCGACGTCCCCGAGTCCCTCAAGGGCAAGCGGCTCGTCTCCCTCGACCTCGGCGCGATGGTGGCCGGCGCCAAGTACCGCGGCGAGTTCGAGGAGCGCCTGAAGACCGTCCTCGCCGAGATCAAGTCGAGCGAGGGCCAGATCATCACCTTCATCGACGAGCTCCACACCGTCGTCGGTGCCGGGGCCGGCGGGGACTCCGCCATGGACGCGGGCAACATGCTCAAGCCCATGCTGGCCCGCGGCGAGCTGCGCATGGTCGGCGCCACCACCCTGGACGAGTACCGCGAGCGGATCGAGAAGGACCCGGCCCTGGAGCGCCGCTTCCAGCAGGTGCTGGTCGCCGAGCCCACCGTCGAGGACACCATCGCGATCCTGCGCGGGCTCAAGGGCCGCTACGAGGCCCACCACAAGGTGGTCATCAACGACAGCGCCCTCGTCGCCGCCGCCACCCTCTCCGACCGCTACATCACCTCCCGCTTCCTGCCCGACAAGGCCATCGACCTCGTCGACGAGGCGGCCTCCCGGCTCCGCATGGAGATCGACTCCTCGCCCGTGGAGATCGACGAGCTCCAGCGCTCCGTGGACCGGATGCGGATGGAGGAGCTGGCGCTGAAGAACGAGTCCGACCCGGCCTCGATCGAACGCCTCGACAAGATCCGCAAGGACCTCGCGGACCGCGAGGAGGAGCTGCGCGGCCTCACCGCGCGCTGGGAGAAGGAGAAGCAGTCCCTCAACCGCGTCGGCGAGCTCAAGGAGCGCCTGGACGACCTGCGCGGCCAGGCCGAGCGCGCCCAGCGCGACGGCGACTTCGACACCGCCTCCAAGCTGCTCTACGGGGAGATCCCGCAGCTGGAGCGCGAGCTGGCGGAGGCCACCGAGGCCGAGGCGGAGGCGTCCAAGGGCACCATGGTCAAGGACGAGGTCGGACCCGACGACATCGCCGACGTGGTCGGCGCCTGGACCGGGATCCCGGCCGGCCGGCTCCTCGAAGGGGAGACCCAGAAGCTGCTGCGCATGGAGGAGGAGCTGGGCCGCCGCCTGATCGGCCAGGGCGAGGCCGTACGGGCCGTGGCGGACGCCGTGCGCCGCACCCGCGCCGGCATCGCCGACCCGGACCGCCCCACCGGCTCGTTCCTCTTCCTGGGCCCGACGGGCGTGGGCAAGACGGAGCTGGCCAAGGCCCTCGCGGACTTCCTCTTCGACGACGAGCGGGCCATGGTCCGCATCGACATGTCCGAGTACTCCGAGAAGCACAGCGTGGCCCGGCTCGTCGGCGCCCCTCCCGGCTACGTGGGCTACGAGGAGGGCGGCCAGCTCACCGAGGCCGTCCGCCGCCGCCCGTACAGCGTGGTGCTGCTGGACGAGGTCGAGAAGGCCCACCCGGAGGTCTTCGACATCCTGCTCCAGGTCCTCGACGACGGCCGCCTCACCGACGGCCAGGGCCGGACGGTGGACTTCCGCAACACCATCCTGATCCTCACCTCGAACCTGGGCAGCCAGTTCCTGGTCGACCCGGTCACCTCGGACGAGGACAAGAAGGCCAAGGTCCTGGACGTGGTCCGGGCGAGCTTCAAGCCCGAGTTCCTCAACCGCCTCGACGACCTCGTGGTCTTCTCCGCACTGACCCGCGACGAGCTGGCGCACATCGCCGAGCTCCAGATCGCCCGGCTCGCCAAGCGCCTCGCCGACCGCAGGCTCGCCCTGGACGTCACCCCCGCGGCCCTGGCCTGGCTGGCGGACAAGGGCAACGACCCGGCCTACGGTGCCCGGCCCCTGCGCCGTCTGATCCAGACGGCCGTGGGCGACCGCCTGGCCAAGGAGATCCTCTCCGGCGAGGTCCGCGACGGGGACACCGTACGCGTCGACGTGGCGGGCGAGGACCTGCTGGTCGGCCGCGCCCTGTAAGGGCCGCGCGGCCCCCCGTGTCCGCCCGGAGCGGATCGCCGGTCCGGGGCTGGACACGGGGTGGGCGCGATGGGGGAGGATGGCGGTATCCGCACGAAGGGAAGTACACGGTGAGCATCGACCCGGCCTCGATTCCGAACTTCGGGGGTCAGCCCGAACCGCAAGGCCAAGGACCGGCGGGCCCCGTCGTCCCCGACCAGGACCTGGTGAAGCAGCTCCTGGAGCAGATGGAGCTGAAGTACGTCGTCGACGACGAGGGTGACCTCGCGGCGCCGTGGGAGGACTTCCGCACCTACTTCATGTTCCGCGGCGAGGGCGAGCAGCAGGTCTTCTCCGTGCGGACCTTCTACGACCGCCCCCACGCCCTCGACGACAAGCCGCAGCTGCTGGAGTCGATCGACGACTGGAACCGCCGCACCCTGTGGCCGAAGGTCTACAGCCACACGCACGACGACGGCTCCGTCCGCCTGATCGGCGAGGCGCAGATGCTGATCGGCACGGGCGTCAGCCTGGAGCACTTCGTGTCCTCCACGGTCAGCTGGGTCCGCGCGTCGATCGAGTTCGACAAGTGGCTGCTGGAGCAGCTCGGCCTGGAGAAGGACGTCGACTCCGCCGAGGGCGACGAGAAGAAGGAGGAGGACGGCGAGTAGCCGTCCCCCCTCCCTCCGGGCCCCACGGGGTCCACACGGCCTACAGGGGCACCTTCGCCATCAGCAGCAGGTACGCCCCGTAGCCGTACGAGAGCCCGGCCAGGCCGGCGGTCACCGCGATCGCCGTACGCGGCCGGGCTCTCGCCATGGCGGCCGCCACCGGCAGCAGCAGCGGGAACGCGGGCAGCAGGAAGCGCGGCTTCGACTCGAAGTAGCCCGCCCCGCCGAAGGTGATCACCAGCAGTGTCCCGGCGTACACGAGCAGCGGCAGCGGCGTCCGGTCCAGTACGGCCAGCACCGCGAGCAGCCCGGCGGCGGCGAGCACGGCCAGCGTCACCCCGACCGGGATCGTCACGGGCCCGCCGGAGAGGACCTTCCAGACCGTCTCCAGCGTCCCGCCGCCGAAGTCGAAGCGCGAGCCCCACTGCCGCTGGACGGTGAAGTAGCCGAGGGGGTCGTGGCGGTGCGCCCCGACGGCCACGACGTACGAGGCCCAGCCCGCTGGCGCCAGCAGCCCGGCCGCCCACACCTCGGGCGCGCGGCCCTGCCGGACCACCAGCTCCCGCAGGGCCAGGACGGTCACGGCGGCGGCGACGGCGATCCCGGTGGGGCGGGTCAGCCCGGCGAGCGCGGCCAGGACGGCCGCCGCCATCCAGCGCTCCCGCAGCAGCGCGTACAGCGACCAGGCGGCCAGCGCACACAGCAGGGGCTCGGTGTAGGCGAGGCTCAGCACCACCGCGTGCGGCAGCGAGGCCCACAGCGCGACGAGCAGCACCCCGGCCCGCGCCCCCAGCAGCAGCTCCCCGATGCGGTACACCCCGACGGCGGCGGCGGCCGCGGCCGTCCAGGACACCACGAGCCCGGCGACGGGGCCGCCGCCGGTGAGGTCCACCAGCAGCGGGTACAGCGGGAAGAAGGCGTAGTCGCTCTGGATGGAGTCGGAGGCGGGCCACATGTGGGTGCGGCCGTAGCCGTCGGCGGCGATGGAGAGATACCAGAAGGAGTCCCAGGAGCCGCCGAGCACCTTGACCGGGTTCCGGCCGGCCCACCAGGCGCCGAGGGCGATGACCAGCACCCCCGCCCCGCGCACGGCGGCGAACACCCCGAGCGCGAGCCCGGCCGACCAGGCCGTCCCCCGTCTTCGCCGGGTGCGCCCGGAGGCGGGCGGGACCCTTCTCGTCGTCACGTCCATGCCGGGCCTCAGAGCCGGCGGAGGCGGTCCACTGCCTCCTGGAGCACGTCGGTCTGCTTGCAGAAGGCCCAGCGGACCTGGGTGGCCCCGGCGGACTTGTCGTCGTAGAAGACCTGGTTCGGGATGGCGACGACCCCGGCCCGCTCGGGCAGGGCGCGGCAGAAGGCGAGGCCGTCCTTCTCGCCCAGGGGCGAGACGTCGGTGGTGATGAAGTACGTGCCCTGCGGGCGGAAGACCTCGAAGCCGGCGGCGGCGAGCCCGTCGCAGAGGAGGTCGCGCTTGGCGGCGAGGTCCGCGCGGAAGCCGTCGAAGTAGGAGTCGGGGAGGGCGAGGGCCTCGGCGACGGCGTACTGGAAGGGGCCGGAGGAGACGTACGTGAGGAACTGCTTGGCGGAGCGGACCGCGGAGACCAGCGCGGGCGGGGCGGTGACCCAGCCGACCTTCCAGCCGGTGAAGGAGAAGGTCTTGCCGGCGGAGGAGATGGTGACGGTGCGTTCGCGCATGCCGGGCAGGGAGGCCAGCGGCACGTGCGCGCCCTCGAAGACGAGGTGCTCGTACACCTCGTCGGTGACGACGAGGAGGTCGCGCTCCACGGCGAGTTCGGCGATGGCGGCCAGCTCCTCGCGGGTCAGGACGGTGCCCGTGGGGTTGTGCGGGGTGTTGAGCAGGAGCAGCCGGGTGCGCGGGGTGACCGCGGCGCGCAGGGCGTCCAGGTCGGGGCGGAAGTGCGGGGCGCGCAGGGTGTGCGGGACGCGGACCGCGCCGGCCATGGCGATGCAGGCGGCGTAGGAGTCGTAGAACGGCTCCAGGGCGATGACCTCGTCGCCCGGTTCGAGGAGGGCCAGGAGGGAGGCGGCGATGGCCTCGGTGGCGCCGGCGGTGACGAGGACCTCGGTGTCCGGGTCGTAGGACAGGCCGTGGAAGCGCTGCTGGTGGGCGGCGATCGCGGTGCGCAGTTCGGGGACGCCGGGGCCCGGCGGGTACTGGTTGCCGCGGCCGTCGCGGATCGCGCGGACGGCGGCTTCGGCGATCTCGGCGGGGCCGTCGGTGTCGGGGAAGCCCTGGCCCAGGTTGATGGACCCGGTGCGGGCGGCCAGCGCCGACATCTCCGCGAAGATCGTGGTGCCGAAGGCGGCGAGGCTGCGGTTGAGGAGGGGGCGGCTGCTGCTGCCCGCGGGTGCGCTCATGGGCGCCATCCTCGGGGGAACCTCTGGAGTTGCTCAAGTGTGCTTTCGAGGCGTTGGCCTGGGGGCATCCCCCCTGCACGCGGGCCACGGGGGTGCCGCGACCCGGGCGACCGGGGCTGAGGAAGGGGGCGGGGCCGTGACCCTGGTCTTGATTCTCGTGTTGGTGGCGGTGGCGGGGGTCGTCGTGCTGGTGGCGCGGCTGTCCGGATCGGGCGGCAGCGGTTCCGGCTCCGGCGGCTCGCGGTCCAGCTGGTGGGCCGGCAGCGGGGGCTCCTCGTCCTCCTGCGGCTCTTCCTCGTCCTGCGGTTCCTCCTCGTCGTGCGGGTCCTCGTCCTCCTGCGGTGGCGGAGGCTGCGGGTCCAGCTGACACTGGTACGTGTGCTCGGGGGCCGCGATCCGCATCGTGTGCGGAAGCCGCGCGCACCCCGTGTGGACAGGACGCCCGGCGGGGACAACTTCCTTCGGGCGTCTTCTTGTTCGGGCCGGTACTACGGCGTACGGGCGGCGTCGTGTTGAACACGTGAACCGTGAAGCCCCCGGGGGGATGTAAACCCCGTCAAGTTGGGTAAAAACGCTGTGAGTGCCGTGCCTTTCATGATTCCCTCGGTTGAGTAGACCAGTCCCCGGACCTCCGGGACTTCCTGTGGACCCGTGCCGGTGTCCCCCCACCCGTTGACTACCGCTGGCGGGCCCCGGCCCATCTCCCTCGCGCGTTTGCGGAGCCGACTCATGCTCACGACCCTCCAGACCACCTACACCGACACGCGTGCCGCCGATCTCGCCTGGGCCCTGGGACGCGACCGGCTGCCCGCCCTGGCCGTACTGAACCTCCAGCTCGCTGACGCGAAGGTGGAGTTGCGCCTGCTCGGGGCCTCTCACCAGGTGCTCCTGGAGGAGGGTGAGGTGCTCTGTTCGGAGACGGTCGCCTGCATGCCCGGCAGCAGTACGCCGCTGCCGCTCGGCGTGGCGAAGCGGGTCGGCGACTGGGAGTACGAGTTCGCCGCGCGGGTCGAAACCCTCTCCCGGGGGTCTTTCGCGGGACGGGCGCAGGAGCTGCTCGCGCTGGTCGCGGATCACCCGAACGGGCTAGCGGGCACCTTCCCCGGTGATCCGCACGCGTTCACCGCGATGCTCGCGCAGCGGCACGAGGGGCAGGTGCGCTGGCGCACCTGGCACGCGTACCCGCAGGAGGGCCAGCTGGTGGCCACCCGTACCCGGGTGGGCGTGCGCATGGGCGCCCCGGTCTAGGGCCCGCCTTCCGGATTAGGCCAACTGGCCTGATCTGCATGGCACTTGCACCCATGTGGGTGACAGGGTGTCGGTGGGCGGTGACGTACGGTTCGCTGCATGATCGACCGTTCCGCCCCCCGCGGGGTGCTCCCGGCGGCGGGGCCGCGGGGCGTGCAGACCGTCCAGGCCGCCCTGCCCGTACGCCCCCGGACCGGCCGACTCCTCGTGCTGGCCACGGTGTTCGTGTGCGCCGCCTGCGGGCTCGTCTACGAGCTGGAACTGCTCGCCCTCGGCTCGTACCTCATCGGCGACTCCGTCACGCAGGCGTCGGTGGTCCTGTCCGTGATGGTCTTCGCCATGGGCGTCGGCTCCCTCCTCGCCAAACGCCTGCGCCGCCGCCCCGCCCTCGGGTTCGGCGTCATCGAGGCGGCCCTCGCCCTGCTCGGCGGCTTCTCCGCCATGGCCCTGTACGCCAGCTTCGCCTGGCTGGGGGAGTCCCGGCCGGCCCTCGTCGCCTTCTCCTTCGGCATCGGGGTGCTCATCGGCGCGGAGATCCCGCTGCTGATGGTCCTCATCCAGCGCATCCGCAGACAGGACGCCGGCGGCGCCGTCGCCGACCTCTTCGCCGCCGACTACGTGGGCGCCCTGGCCGGCGGGCTCGCCTTCCCCTTCCTGCTGCTGCCCGTGCTCGGCCAGCTCACCGGGGCCATGCTGACCGGCACCGTGAACGCCGTCGTCGGCGGCGGCCTCGTCCTGTGGCTGTTCCGCAAGGACCTCGGCAGGCGCGGCCGCTGGCTGCTGGTCACCGCCAACGCGACCGTCCTCGCCCTGCTCGCCTCCGCCACCGTCCTCGTCGACGACTTCGAGCGGGCCGCGCGCACCGCCGTCTACGGCGGCGAGGTACGGGTCGCCGCACAGACCGGGGTGCAGGAACTGGTGCTGACGGGGCCGTCCACCGGATCCCCGCGCTCCCTGGACCTCTTCCTGGACGGGCGGCTGCGGGTCAGCGGCTACGACGAGTACCGCTACCACGAGGCCCTGGTCCACCCCGCGATGACCGGCCCGCACAGCCGCGTCCTGGTCCTCGGCGGCGGCGACGGGCTCGCCGCCCGCGAGGTGCTGCGCTACCGGGACGTCACCTCCGTCACCGTCGTCGAGCTCGACCCCGGCGTGGTCCGCCTCGCCCGCACCGACCCGATGCTCTCCGCGCTCAACGCCCGGGCGTACGCGGACCCGCGCCTCGGCGTCGTCACCCAGGACGCCTTCCGCTGGCTGCGGGGGCCCGCCGCGCGGGACCGCTTCGACGTCATCGTCTCCGACCTGCCCGACCCGGGCATCACGCCGAGCACGAAGCTGTACTCGCAGGAGTTCTACGGGCTCGCCGCGCGGGCCCTGAAGCCGGGCGGGCGCATCGCGGTGCACGCCGGCCCCCTCACCACGAGGCCGCGTACGTACTGGACCGTCGAGTCCACTCTGCGCGCGGCCGGGCTGCTCACCACCCCGTACAGCACCGGCGGCCGGCTTACCGGCTTCGCCGCCGGGCCCGACCGCACCCAGGGCGCGGCCGACGCGCCGCCGCAGGACTGGGGCTTCGTACTCGCCGCCCGCGACCAGGTCCCCGAGCTGCGCGTGGACCGGGACACCCCCGCCCTGCGGGCCGTGTCCACCCGGGGGCTGCAGGACGCGGCCCGGGACGCGGCCCGGAGCCGGCCGGCCCGGCTGCTCCCGCCGTCCACGCTGCCGCATCCGCGTTACCACTGACCCGTGGCGTCGTGTCCGTGTGCAGCGGGGGGTCCCCTCGGTAGGCTCGGCCGCATGGAGCATCAGGTGTTCGTTCCGGTACCGGCCCAAGACGTCCGCGCCGTGCTGCGCGACCCCGCCCGGGTGGCCCGCTGCGTCCCCGGGCTCCAGCAGGACGCCGACACCGCCGCCGGGCCGCTGGCCGGGCGGCTCAAGGTGCGCGTCGGCGGCCACACCGTGACCTACCGGGGCACCCTGTCCCTCGCCGAGCGGGACCCCGACCACTTCGCCGCCGAGGGGGAGGGCGCCGAGGTGCGGGGCAGCGGCACCGTCGGCCTCGCGCTCGAACTGCGGCTGGTCCCGCACGACGGAGGGACCCTGCTGGAGTTCAGCGGCGGGGCCACCGCCGACGGCCGGGCCGCCGCCTTCGACCCGGGGGCCACCGCCACCGCCGCCGGACGGCTCCTCGACCGCTTCGCCGCGAACCTGGCCGGCGCGGCCGGCACGGCGGCCGATGCCGCCGCCGGGGCCGGGGAGGCGCCGTCGGACCCCGGCGCCGACCTGCCGTCCGTGTTCGACACCGAGGTGCCGCCCCCGTCCCTCGACCCCTTCCTCGCAGGCGAGTTCGCCGACTTCGCCTCCTTCGCCGAGCCGGACAAGGAGAAGGAGGAGAAGGAGGAGGACGCGGCCGGGACGGGCCCCGCCGCCCCCGGACGCCCGCCGGCCGAGGCGGCCCACGCCCGCCGCACGATGATCGGCCGCAGCGCCGAAGAGGTCGACCACGCGCCCCCGCGCGGCCGTTACGCCCCGGTCCCGGCGCCCTCGGCGGCGGGCGGGCAGAACGGCATGCGCTGGATCGCCCCGGCGGCGGCACTGGCCCTCGCCTCGGCGGTCGTGGTCGGAAGGGCGTTGCGCCGCCGTCGCTGACGCGCCGTAGGGTCACCGTATGACTACGCGACTGAGCGCCGGCGGCGCCGAGCTCACCATCGATCAGGAAAACGGCTGCCGGGTCAGCGGTCTGCGCGTCGACGGCGTCGAGCTGCTGCGGCAGGGCCCGAAGTTCGGGGCCTTCCCGATGGTTCCGTGGTGCGGGCGCACCGCGAACGGCCGGTTCCACGACGGCGCCGCCGTCCACCAGCTGCCGCTCAACCACCCGCCGCACGCCATCCACGGCTTCGCCCGCGACGCGCCCTGGAAGCAGGCCTCGGCCACCGGCACCACCGCGGCCTTCACCTACGACCTCGTCGACCCGTGGCCCCACCACGGCCGGGTGACGCAGCTCTTCGAGCTGGGCGCGGACGCGCTGACGATCCGCCTGGGCGTGGAGACGTACCAGGACTCCTTCCCGGCGCAGGCGGGCTGGCACCCCTGGTTCAACCGGGTCCTGACCGAGGACGGGGAGCCGGCCCGGATCGGCTTCGACCCGGCCTGGCAGGAGGAGCGCGACGAGGACCACATCCCCACCGGCCGCCGCATCGACCCGAAGCCCGGCCCCTGGGACGACTGCTTCGGCATGCCCTACGGGGTCGACGTCACCCTCACCTGGCCCGGTCAGCTGGAGCTGAAGGTCACCAGCCCCGCCGAATGGGTGGTCGTGTACGACGAGCAGCCCGAGGCCGTCTGCGTCGAGCCGCAGTCCGGCCCGCCGAACGGCCTCAACACCCTCCCGCGCCTGGTCACGCCCGTGGACCCGCTGGAGGTCTCCACGACCTGGACGTGGCGGCGGCTCGGCTGACCCGCAACTAAGCTCGACGGCATGACTGACGTACGCGATGCGCTTCTGCAGCAGATCAAGGACAAGGCCGTCGTGCACGGCAAGGTGACGCTCTCCTCCGGCAAGGAAGCCGACTACTACATCGACCTCCGCCGGATCACCCTCGACGGCGAGGCCGCCCCGCTGGTCGGGCAGGTCATGCTGGACCTCACCGCCGACCTGGAGTTCGACTGCGTCGGCGGCCTGACCCTGGGCGCCGACCCGGTCGCCACCTCGATGCTGCACGCCTCCGCCGCGCGCGGCGAGCGCCTGGACGCCTTCGTCGTCCGCAAGGCGCAGAAGGCCCACGGCATGCAGCGCCGCATCGAGGGCACCGACGTGAAGGGCAAGCGCTGCCTGGTGGTCGAGGACACCTCGACCACCGGCGGTTCCCCGCTGACCGCCGTCGAGGCCGTCCGGGAGGCGGGCGGCGAGGTCGTCGCCGTCGCCACCATCGTGGACCGGGGCGCGGCCGAGGCGATCGCCGGGGCGGGCCTGCCGTACCTCACCGGCTACCAGCTCGGGGACCTGGGCCTCGGCTGACCCCGCCCGGCCCCTCCGCGCACGCTCCGGCCGTCTCGGATCGTGGTCCCGCGGGGTGACGGACGGGCCCGGGACCGGGTGCGGGACAAGTGGGGACCAAGGTCCCGGTCGTCTTCGCCCCAGTCCTGACCTGCGGATTTTCGAATGGGCGGGGTGTTTCACGTGAAACACCCCGCCCATTGTCGTGACCGGGGGGTGACAGGCGGGGTGGAGTGTTGCGCCGAGTCTGGAAAGATAGGCGCGACGGCGACGTCGCCCCCAGGTCAGGGCCCGCAATAAGCACACTCCCCGCACATCCAAGGAGCGGACAGATGCCCATCGCAACCCCCGAGGTCTACAACGAGATGCTCGACCGGGCGAAGGCAGGCAAGTTCGCCTACCCGGCCATCAACGTCACCTCGACCCAGACCCTGCACGCCGCACTGCGCGGCTTCGCGGAGGCCGAGAGCGACGGCATCATCCAGATCTCCACCGGCGGTGCCGAGTTCCTGGGCGGCCAGTACAGCAAGGACATGGTGACCGGCGCGGTCGCCCTGGCCGAGTTCGCGCACGTCGTGGCCGCCAAGTACGACGTCACGGTCGCGCTGCACACGGACCACTGCCCCAAGGACAAGCTGGACGGCTACGTGCGTCCGCTCCTGGAGGTGTCCGCCGAGCGCGTCGCCCGCGGCCTGAACCCCCTCTTCCAGTCGCACATGTGGGACGGCTCCGCCGAGACCCTGGCCGACAACCTGGCCATCGGCCAGGAGCTGCTCGCCAAGGCCGCCGCCGCGAAGATCATCCTCGAGGTCGAGATCACCCCGACCGGCGGCGAGGAGGACGGCGTCAGCCACGAGATCAACGACGAGCTGTACACCACCGTCGAGGACGCGATCCGCACCGCCGAGGCCCTGGGCCTGGGCGAGAAGGGCCGCTACCTGCTGGCCGCCTCCTTCGGCAACGTGCACGGCGTCTACAAGCCGGGCAACGTCGTCCTGCGTCCGGAGCTGCTCAAGGACCTCCAGGCCGGTGTCGCCGAGAAGTTCGGCAAGGCCTCTCCGTTCGACTTCGTCTTCCACGGCGGTTCGGGCTCCACGCCCGAGGAGATCGCCACCGCGCTGGAGAACGGCGTCGTGAAGATGAACCTCGACACCGACACCCAGTACGCCTTCACCCGCCCGGTCGCGGACCACATGTTCCGCAACTACGACGGTGTCCTGAAGGTCGACGGCGAGGTCGGCAAGAAGTCCACCTACGACCCGCGCACCTGGGGCAAGCTGGCCGAGGCGAGCATGGCCAAGCGCGTCACCCAGGCCTGCGCCGACCTGCGCTCCACGGGCACCAAGCTGAAGTAAGCGGCGAGGACCCGGAAGGGTTCCCGAGGACCTGAGGAAGGGGTCCGCCGGTCCGACACGGGCCGGCGGGCCCCTTTTCCGTGCACGGTGCAGTGGATTCGGGAGGGATTCGCCCGAGGTGACATACGGCGTTGGACGCGCGGCGGCGCGATGGTGTGGAATCTCTATTACCCAGAGAAACGTACCCGTGGGGATGTAAAACCGGCGGGCCAGGAGAGGCGACGCCGCAGATGAAGACAGAGCGACCCCAGGTGAAGCAGGACCGGGCGGTGCGCACGCGGCGGGCGATCCTGGAAGCGGCCGCCGTGGTGTTCGAGGAGCACGGCTACGACGCCGCGAAGCTCTCGGACATCGTCAACATCGCGAAGGTCACCAAGGGCGCGCTCTACTTCCACTTCGACTCGAAGGAAGGCCTGGCCCAGGCCGTCATCGACGCGCAGAACGCGACCGAGCCCAAGATGCTGCCGCAGCAGTACAAGGCGCAGGAGTTCGTGGACATCGGCATGGTCTTCTCGCACCGGCTGCGTCACGAGGCGCTGATCCGCGCCAGCACGCGGCTCACGCTGGAGTACGGCAACCAGCGGCTCGACCGGGCGGCCCCCTACGAGGCGTGGATCGACCTGCACACCGAGGTGCTGGGGGAGGCCCAGCGGCGCGGGGAGCTGCTGCCGAACGTGGACCCGGTGGTCCCGTCCCGGCTGATCGTGGGGGCGTACGCCGGGCTGAACACCATGTCGCACACGCTCGGCCTCGACCTGGACGCGCAGGTCGCGGAGCTCTACACGCACGTGATGCCGAACGTGGTGGTGCCGGCCGTCGCGATCCGGCTGGACACCGGTCCCGGGCGGGGGGCGCGGGCGCTGTTCGGGCCGATGGGCGCGCACGAGTGCCGGTCCGACTGCCGGGCCGGGCAGCCGCCGCGGGAGCCGGCCGAGTAACCCCTGCCCCCTTCCCTGAAAGATCCTTCCGGGTATGATTTTTCTGCTCGCCTGCCCAGGGAGATCACTGTGGACATTGAGGTACTCGGCGCACCGCGGGTCGTCGAGAACGGCGTCCCCATCACGGCCCCCACGCCGGAGTCCCGGCACGTCCTGGCGGTCCTCGCGGCCTGTCCCGACCGGGTCGTCCCCGTGTCCGTGCTCGCGGACGAGCTGGTCCGCCGCGTCCCGCCCGAGCACGCCCACGCCGCCCTGCACACCGCCGTACGCCGGCTGCGCGAGCGCTTCGCGGAGGCTCAGGGGGCCGGCTCGGTACGGACTCCCGAGACCGTGCTGTCCACCAGGCCCGGCGGGTATCTTCTCGACACCGCCGGCGGCCGCTGCGACGTCCGCGAGTTCGAACGGGAGTCCGGCGCCGGATACCGGGCCATGGAACGCGGCGACTTCGTGCAGGCCGCCGCACGGCTGCGCCGGGCGCTGGACCTGTGGACCGGCCCCGCCCTGGACGGCATCGACGCCGGGACCTGGCTCCGCGGCCGCATCGCCTGCCTCGACGCCGACCGGCTCACCGTGCTCGGCCAGTGGGCCGAGGCGGAACTCGCCCTCGGACGCCACCGCGAGCTGCGCCTCGCGCTCGCCGTCCTGCGCGGCTCCGGCCGCCCCGACAGCGCCTACCTGGCCGCACTGCGCCGGGCCGAGGCCCGCGTCGAGGCCGCCCGCAGGGCCCGGCCGGCCCCCGGGCCCTCCCTGACCGGCGCCGCCCGCACCTGACCGCGGGCCCGCACCGCCCGCCCCGTACGCCCTGCTTGACCCCTCGCCCGACGGAACCTAGGTTCGGGGCCGGGGACGGAAAACAGCTGGTCGGGGTGGGGGGAGCTGCGGCATGCGACGCGGGGACGGGGACGGGGTCGGCCCACTGGACGTACTGGAGCTGCTCGCGCAGGACGCCCCGCAGAGCCGGTACGAGACCCTGCTGGCCGAAGCCCGCGGCGCGGGCGCCGGCGAAGCCGAACTCGCCGCCCTCACCCGGGCCGTCGACCTGGCCGGCTCCGTACGGGCCCGCGCGAGCCGGGGCAGACAGCGCGAGGCCGCCCTCACCGCCCTCGTCGACACCGCCCACGACCTGACCTCCCCGTACGACATCGACGGCCTGCTGCGCCTGATCACCCGCCGGGCCCGGCGCCTGCTCGGCTTCGACATGGCCTGGCTGTCGTTGAGCCGCCCCGACGGATCCGCGTACGTGCGCACCTCGGAGGGCGAGACCACCGCGCTCAACGTCGGCCTCGAACTGGGCACCGGCCGGGGCCTCGGCAGCATCGCGCAGGCCCGCCGCTCACCGGTGTGGACCCCCGACTACCTCGCCGACCCCTCCATCGCGCACGCCCCCGGCATCGACGCCGTGGTCGAGGCGGAGGGCCTGCACGCGATCATCGCGGTCCCGCTGCGCCGGGGGAACTCCACCCTCGGCGCGCTCTACGGATCCGACCGTGCCGTCAGGGAGTTCACCCCCGACGAGATCGGCATCATGCTCTCCCTCGCCGACCTGGCCGCCGTCGCCATCGAGAAGGCCCGGCTGCTGGAGCAGACCCGCGACGAGGTCACCGAGCTGGCGGCCTTCGGCTCGCGCACCAACACCGCCCTCACCCGGGTCCGCCACCTGTGGGAGTGTCACGCCCGGCTGGCCGGGCTGGTCCTGGACGGGGCCGGCCTCGCCACCCTCGCCCGGGCCACCGCCGACGCACTGGACGGCGTGCTCCAGGTACGGGACCCGGGCGGGCGGCCGCTGACCGCGACCGGGGAACTGCCCGGCCTGGACGAGGAAGCGGTGACCAAGGGCGCCCTCCAGGCCCTCACCGACCGGCGCCCGGTGCGGCTGCCCGGAGACCTGTGGCTCGCCCCGGTCCTGGCGGGGGCCGAGGACCTCGGGGTGCTGCTGCTGAGCGCCTCCGAACCGCTCGCCGACGAGGACGTACGGCTGCTCCAGCTGGCCGCCCAGTCCGTGGCCTCGCTGATGCTGATCCAGCGCGGCACGGCCGCCGCCGAGGGCCCCGTCCACGACGAGATCCTCGCCGACCTGCTGGAACGCCCGCACTCCGTCGACCTCCACCTGCTGGAGCGCACCCGCCGCCTCGGCATCGACCTGGACGGCCCGCACGTGGTGGTCGTCGCCCGGCCGGAGGGCGGCGAACTGGGCAAGGCCGTGGCCTGGGCCTCCTCGTACGCCTACCGGATGGGCGGGCTCAAGGGCGTCCGCCGGGGCTGCATCGTCCTCGTCCTGCCCGGCAGCGACGCCTCGGCCGCCGCGCACCGGGCCTCCGGGGAGCTGTCGCCGCTGCTGGGCCACGCCGTGTCCACCGGTGCCGCCGGACCGACCCGGAGTCCGGGCGAGGTGGCCCGCGTCTACGCCGAGGCCGTGCGCTGCCTGGACGCGCTGACCGCGCTCGACGGGGTGGGCGGCACGGCCTCCCTGCGCGAACTGGGCTTCCTCGGCATGCTGCTGTCCGCCGACCACGACGTGGAGTCGTTCGTCGCGGCGACCATCGGCCCCGTCCTCGCGTACGACGCGGACCGGCTGACGGAGCTGACCCGCACCCTGGAGGCGTACTTCGCCTCGGGCGCCAGCCCCACCCACGCCGCCGAGGCCCTGCACGTCCACCCCAACACCGTCTCCCGCCGGCTGGACCGGATCACCGAACTCCTCGGCCCCGACTGGCAGAAGCCCGCCGGGGCGCTGGAGATCCAGATGGCCCTGCGGCTGCGCAAGGCCCGTACGGTCCTGCACGATCGCCGCACCGCCGCCGACCGCGCGGACGGCGTGTGACCCCGGGCGGTCACGCCGCTCGGTGCTCCGTGGCGGTCACGCCGCCGCGTAGTGCTCCGTGCCGGTCAGGGCGCGGGCCGCGTGCGCGACCGAGGCCAGCGTGACGTGCCGGTGCCAGCCCGGCAGGGCCCGCCCGGCGAAGTCCCGCAGGCCCGCCTCCTGGCCGCTGTGCCCGGCGGCGAAGCCGACCCGCCGGCCCTGCTTCGTCAGCCGCAGCAGCGGGCCCACGGGCAGCCGTACCAGGTCCGTCACCCACAGCTGCGCCGGAGGGCGGCGCGGGTCCGTCCACTCGCCGACCAGCAGCAGGTGGCGGCGCCGGGCCGGGGACGGGTCCGGCATCATCACCCGCACCGCCACCGCCAGGGTGCTGCGGTGGCGGCCGCCCGGGAGCGCCGGGTCCGGGTCGGTCCACTCCACCGGGGTGCACAGCCCCTTCACCGACTGCAGGACGTCCCGCGCGGGGCGCGCCCCGGCGCCGTGGCCGGGCAGCGCGGGGTCGGTGACGAGCAGCGGCGTCGACGGCGCGACGCGGGCGATGACGGGCAGGGCGGCCTCGGCGAAGCGGTTCATCGTGGAGCGGGTGCCGATCCGCTGGATGTCGAGCACCACCGGGCGCCGGTTGCCGCTGCGCCGGACCGTCTCGATGACGGCGTCCGCCGCGGACTCCTCGTACGCGGCCTGCGCGTCGGCGGGGCCGGGGGCGCCGGGGGCGTCGGCCTCCGGCAGGTGCATCCGCCAGCCGACCGGAGTGACCAGGCCGGCCGAGGCGAACCAGGTCCCGAAGGCCTGCTGCCCCCGGAACATCTGCCCCTGGTGCGGGTCGAAGCGGTGCGCCACCCCCACCGAGTGCTCCCCGCCCTTCGGGATGGCCATCGGCTGGGCCACCCACGCGGTCAGCGGGGTGGCCGTCTGGAGGAACCCGGCGAGCGAGGCGCGGATCGGTTCCCAGTCCCAGGTGGAGCCGGAGATGAAGTGGTGCATGCTCTGCTCGGCCGCCCCGCCCCCGACCTGCCCCGCGATCCCGCGCATCGACTTGCGGCCGGGCAGCGCGAGCAGCCCCTGCACGTACTGCCGGCCCTTCTCCCGCTGGTCCTTGCGGCGCAGCGAGGACAGGACCGCGGCACACAGGTCGTCGGCCGCCTCCCGGACCGGGTCCCGCCGTACCGGTGCCACCGTGCCCGTACCGGTGCCCGTGCTGATGCTGCTCATGACCGCTTTCACGACATGCCCCCCTCGGCGTGCGTCCACTGCCCCTCTACCGTCGGACGAGCACCCCTTCTCCGGGGAGGTGTGCCGGGCACCGCACTTGGCCGGAACGTGGTGGGGCCGCCACCACCCCGGCGACTTGACGGACTGGCCGGGCGGACCTGGCCGGACCTGCGCGAATCGGGCACGGTCGGATCGCGGGGCCACGAGCCGCGGTGCCGGGGCCTGCCCCCCGGCGCCGCATCCGCGCGGCGGCGTCTACACGGGAGGGGCGGGGGTGCAGTTCGGCATCTTCTCGATCGGCGAGGTCGCGCCCGACCCGTCGACCGGCCGTACGCCGACCGAGCACGAGCGGATCACGGCCATGACCGCGCTCGCCCTGCGGGCCGAGGACGCCGGGCTGGACGTCTTCGCCACCGGCGAGCACCACAGCCCGCCGTACGTGACCTCCTCGCCGACGACCCTGCTCGGCTACCTCGCCGCGCGCACCCGGCGGCTGATCCTGTCCACCGCCACCACCCTGGTCACCACCAACGACCCGGTCCGGATCGCGGAGGAGTACGCGCTGCTCCAGCACCTGGCGGGCGGGCGCGTGGACCTGATGACGGGCCGGGGCACCATCCCCAACTGCTACCCCTGGTTCGGCCAGGACCTGCGCCAGGGCGCCGCGCTGGCCCGGGAGAACTACGCCCTGCTGCACCGCCTGTGGCGGGAGGAGGACGTCGACTGGCAGGGCCGGTTCCGGGCCCGGCTCGACGGCTTCACCTCCGTGCCCCGCCCGCTGGACGGCGTACCGCCCTTCGTGTGGCACGGGGCGGTGCGCTCGGCGGAGACCGCGGAGCGGGCCGCGTACTACGGCGACGGCTTCTTCGCGGACAACCTCATCGGTCCGGTCGGCCAGTACGCCCGCCTGGTGGAGCTGTACCGCGCCCGGTACGAGGAGCACGGCCACGGCACCGCCGGGCAGGCGGTCGTCGGGCTCGGCGGGCAGGTCTTCGTACGGGCGCGCTCGCAGGACGCGGTGCGGGAGTTCCGCCCGTACTTCGAACGGTCCCGGGTGCACGGCGGGCGCTACTCGCTGGAGGAGTGCGCGGCGCGGACGCCGCTGGCCGTGGGCAGTCCGGACCAGGTGATCGAGAAGGTCCTCGGCTTCCGGGAGGCGTACGGGGACTACCAGCGCCAGCTGTTCGCCGTGGACCACTGCGGGCTGCCGCCGCAGGCCGCCCTGGAACAGGTCGACCTGCTGGGCGAGCGGATCGTGCCGGTCCTGCGCCGGGAGCTGGCCGCCTCCCGCCCCCCGTCCGTCCCGCCGGGCCCCCGCCACCCGGCGACGGTCCTGGGGCGCGAAGTCGCGGCGTGACCCGCGCGCGTGATCCGGGCGCGTGATCCGGGCCCGGCCGCCGGCCGCCGGCTCCGTCGGCCAGACTGAACCCATGTCGATTCACCAGAACCTGCTCGGGGGCCCCGCCCCCACCCACCTGCCCGACGAGCCCGCGCCCCGCGAGGCCCTCGCCGCCGGTACCGACCCGTCCGAGGTGGCCGCCGCGCACCCCACGTCCTCCCTGGCCTGGGCCGCCCTCGCCGACCGGGCCTTCGAGGCCGGCCACCCGGTCGAGTCGTACGCGTACGCCCGTACGGGCTACCACCGCGGCCTGGACGCGCTGCGCCGCGCCGGCTGGAAGGGCCACGGCCCGGTGCCGTGGGAGCACGAGCCGAACCGCGGCTTCCTGCGCGCCCTGCACGCCCTGGCGCGGGCCGCCGGGGCCATCGGCGAGAAGGACGAGTACGAGCGCTGCTCGACCTTCCTGCGCGATTCCTCCGAGACGGCGGCGGACACGCTCGCATAACGCTCTCCAGGAGCGCCCTAGAGGGCTTCCGGATCCCCTGCTTATGATGCGGAGCAGGGGACCGGGGCTCCACTTACCTCATCGGAAGGAGCGGACCGCTACCCGGAAGCACGTGTCGAGGAGACAGAAATGTCGCACGCCCTTGATGCCTCCGGAGCCGGTTCGGACACCCCGAACCTCGACTTCGCCGGCACGACCCCGTACGAGGACTACGTCCAGGCCGACGTCCTCACCCACCTCCAGCACCTGCGCTCGGACGACCCCGGCGAGATGGTGTTCCTCGTGACCACCCAGGTCATGGAACTGTGGTTCACGGTCATCGTCCACGAGTGGGAGACCGCCGCCCGCGCCCTGCGCGAGGACGAGGTCCCGGTCGCGATGGACGCGCTGAAACGATCCCTCCGCGAGCTGGAGGCCCTGAACGCCTCCTGGCGCCCGCTGGCCCAGCTCACCCCCGCGCAGTTCAACTCCTACCGCGCCGCACTAGGCGAGGGTTCCGGTTTCCAGTCGGCGATGTACCGCCGGATGGAGTTCCTGCTGGGCGAGAAGTCCGCGTCGATGCTGGTCCCGCACCGGGGCGCCCCGCGGGTCCACGCCGAGCTGGAGAAGGCCCTCCACGAGCCCAGCGTGTACGACGAGACCCTGCGCCTGCTGGCCCGCCGCGGCCTGCCGGTCCCCAAGGCGGTCCTGGACCGGGACCTGGCCCTGCGGTACGAGCCCTCCGCCGAGGTCGAGGCCGTCTGGACGGCCCTCTACGCGGACCCGTCCGGCCCGCACGCGGACCTGCACCGCCTCGGCGAGCTGCTCACGGACGTCGCCGAGCTCGTCTGGCGCTGGCGCAACGACCACCTGGTCGCGACGCGCCGGGCGATGGGCGCGAAGACCGGCACGGGCGGCTCGGCCGGGGTGACCTGGCTGGAGAAGCGCGCCACGAAGAACGTCTTCCCCGAGCTCTGGACGGCCCGCAGCCATGTCTGACGCGACCGTGAACCCGAATCCGATACCGGTACCGATACCGGACCCGATACCGGAGCTCCGGGAGCGGGGCGCCCGCCTCGACGCCGAGGACGGCCTCGGCAAGCTCCGCGAGCGCTTCACCCTGCCCGAGGGCGTCGTCTACCTCGACGGGAACTCCCTCGGCGCGCTGCCGGCCGGGGTCCCCGGCGCGGTGGCCGACGTGGTGCACCGCCAGTGGGGCGAGCTCCTCATCCGCTCCTGGGACGAGAGCGGCTGGTGGACCGCCCCGCAGCGGATCGGCGACCGCATCGCCCCGCTGATCGGTGCCGCCCCCGGCCAGGTCACCGTGGGCGACTCCACCAGCGTCAACCTCTTCAAGGCCCTCGTCGGCGCCGCCCGGCTGGCGGCGCCCGGCCGGACCCGGATGCTGGTCGACGCCACCACCTTCCCGACGGACGGCTACATCGCCGCGTCCGCCGCCCGGATGACCGGCCTCGAACTCGTCCCGGTCGACCCCTCCGACGCGGCCGGCGCCCTCGGCGACGACACCGCGGTGGTGCTGCTCAACCACGTCGACTACCGCAGCGGCCGGCTGCACGACCTGCCCGGCCTCACCGCGGCCGCGCACGCCGCGGGCGCGCTGATCGTGTGGGACCTGTGCCACAGCGCCGGGGCCCTGCCCGTCGGCCTCGACGCGCACGCCGTCGACCTGGCGGTGGGCTGTACCTACAAGTACCTCAACGGCGGCCCCGGTGCCCCGGCCTACATCTACGTGGCCGAACGGCACCAGGGCGCCTTCGACTCCCCGCTGCCCGGCTGGAACGGCCACGCGGAGCCCTTCGCGATGACCCCGGACTACGTTCCCGCCGAGGGACCGGCCCGGATGCGCGTCGGGACGCCGGACATCCTGTCGATGCTGGCCCTGGAGTCGGCCCTCGACGCCTGGGAGGGCGTGGACGTCGAGGACGTGCGCGCCAAGTCCCTCGCGCTCACGGACTTCTTCCTGGAGTGCGTGGCCGCGTACGTCCCGGCCGGCAGGGTCGAGCCGGTCACCCCGGCCGAGCACGGCCGGCGCGGCAGCCAGGTCTCGCTGCGGGCCGAGGGCGCCCGCGAGGTGATGGCGGAGCTCATCTCCAGGGGGGTCGTGGGCGACTTCCGGGCCCCCGACGTCCTGCGGTTCGGATTCACCCCGCTGTACGTCGGTTTCGCCGACGTGGAGCGCGCGGCGCGCACACTGGGTCACATTTTCGGGTGACGCGGTAGCGAAACGTCACACCACGGGGCGGGCGGGGCTACGGCTCCGCCCGCCTCCGTACGGGCCCGTTCCGGCGGCCGGTGGCACGGGTCGGCCTGGTACGGTCCCGCTCAGTCGGAACACCGGAACACCTGTCCCCCCTGTCCCACGCGTTTACCGAGAGGTTGAGCCGATGACGGACCCCGCAGTCGAACGGGACGCCGCCGAGGCCGCCTCGGCCTTCGCACACCCCCCGGTCGGCCCCGACGCGAGCGCCGCGTACGGGGACCACCCCGACCAGGTCATCGACTTCTACGCCCCGCGCGGGGACTCCACCGGCTCCGCGCCGCTGGTCGTGGTCCTGCACGGCGGGGCCTGGCGGGCCCCCTACGACCGGCAGCACATCACCCCCTTCGCGGACCTCCTCGCCCGGCGCGGCTTCGCCGTCGCCAACGTCGAGTACCGGCGGGGCGGTTCCCTGCCCCGCCAGGACGCCGAGGGGCCGGTGGCCGGGCGCTGGCCCGAGACCTTCGACGACGTGGCCGCCGCCATGGACGCCCTGCCCGCCCTGGCCGCCGTCGCCCTGCCCGCGGCCGACTTCCGGCGGACCGTGGTGACCGGCCACTCGGCGGGCGGACAGCTCGCACTGTGGGCGGCGGCGCGGCACGTGCTCCCGCAGGGCTCCCCCTGGCGGCTGCCCGCCCCGCCGCCGCTGCGCGGGGTGGTGGCGCTGGCCCCGATCGCGGACTTCGCGGTCGCGGAGGAACTCGGCGTCTGCGGGGGCGCGTCGGCCCAGCTGCTGGGCGGGCCGGAGCACTGGGAGGCCCGCCTGCCCTGTGCCGACCCCGCGGCGCTGCTCCCGACGGGCATCGCCACCACCGTGGTGCACGGCCGCGAGGACATCGTGGTCCCGCCGGCGGTCGCGGAATCGTACGTGGCCGCGGCGGCGAAGGCGGGCGAGATGGTCGGCCTCACCCTGGTCGAGGGCGTCGGCCACTTCCCCCTGATCGACCCGGCCGCGGACGCCTGCGCGGTCGTCGCCGAGGAGATCTCCCAACTCGCCTGGTAGCGGTGCCCTCCCGTCAGCGCCGGGACGCGGCCCGCTCCGGCGGGGTGATGCGCACCCGCTTCCCGGCGGGGGCGCCCTCCAGGTCGTCCAGCTGCGCCGTGACCGTGGCACGCAGGTCGTCGTAGTCCTCGAAGCGGTGGTCGTTGAAGAGCGTGTAGCCCGTCCACATCAGGTTCGCGCAGATCCGGGCCGGTACGCGGCCGGTGCGGGCGCCCATGCCGACCAGGGCCACCGAGCGGATGCTGCCGGGCTTCTCCTCGTTCTGCCGGTGGACGGCCTGGAAGGCGGCCGCGCAGGCCAGGGCCACGTTCAGGGTCTGGCTGACGTTCTGCGAGGACGTCTCCATCGTCGGCGTCGAGATCAGGAAGCGCGGGACGAGGGCCCCGGACGGCACGCACACCGCGCTGCCCACCGGGAGGCTGCCGGCGAACCGGTCGCGTATCGCCCGCTGCACGCGCAGCTGGATGCCCGCGCCCAGGAACCGCTTGACGGCCGCGTCGACCCCGCCGTCCATCCGGCCGCGGGAGTTGGTCGGGCTGACCCACGCGTCGACGTCCTCGTCGAGGATCGACCCCCGGCGGATCTCGATCCCGGGGGTGTCGGCGAAAGCGGCCCGCCACGACTCCACCACATCGGCGTTGACGTCGGTCAGCACGACCCTGAGCGCAGGCTGAGCACGGTCCTCGGTCATCATCCACTCCCATCCAGAAAGGGTCTTTCCAGGCGCTCACCACGTTAGCGCCGACCACTGACAATGGGCTTCGGGACGACCGGTGGTGACGACCGATCAGCAATGTCAGTGGCCCTTGTTAGCCTGCGGAGAGATTCGAAGTCCGGCTCGACGTTTCGGAGTTCTCCGCCATGCCCGACACCAATTCCCCGGCCGGTTCCACGCAGCCCGACCCGAATGACCCGCTGGCCCTCGCCGAATTGTTCAAGGGCGGTGGCGAGCCGTGGTTCCCGCTGCTGGGACCCGTCATCGAGGCCCGGCCGAACGCCGCCGCGTTCATCGGCACGGGCCGCAGCCCGGACGTCGTACCGGTCCGCGAGCTGACCTTCCAGGCGCTCAAGCCGAATCCTCCGCACAAGTGGAAGGTTGTCGTCTTCGGGCAGAACCCCTATCCGAGGCCGGAAAGCGCCACCGGAATAGCGATGTTCGACAACACCTTCCACGACTGGAAGGACAGCCAGTTCGGCCGGGTCGTCAGCATTCGCTGCCTCATCAAGGCCGCGGCGATGTGGAAGCACGGAATTCCCAAGAAGACCCCGATCGCCGACATACGCGCGCTCCTGAAGGAGCAGGACACCGTGCAGCCGCCGGAATGGTTCCAGGCGATGCTCACCCAGGGCGTGCTCCTGCTGAACGCCGCCCTCACCGCGAGCAGCGACGGGCCCCGGGGCGGCGCCGACCCGCACACCGCCTTCTGGCGGCCGGTCGCCGAGCGGATCGTCGAGGAGATCCTGCGGGCCAAGCAGGACGCCGACGAGGAGGACCGCGGGGTCGTCTTCGCCTGGTGGGGCGCCCACGCGCGCAGCCTGAAGAAGGTCGTCCTCGAACTCCAGAAGAAGTACCCCGGCGTCGAGGTCCGGCACATCGACCACGCCAATCCCGCGGCGCAGGGCGACCTCTTCTGCGACGGCGACCACTTCGCCACGGTCAACGACGCGCTCGCGTCCGTGGGCGCCGAACCCGTCGACTGGCTCCCCGAGAAGGGGTGGAACGAGCGCGCGGAAGGGGCCGGCGGGGCGGGCGGCGAGGACGTCGCCGCGCGCATGGGCGCCTTCATCGCCTCCACGATGGAACTGCACCAGCTGTATCTGGAGCGCCTCTCCAGCGTCAAGGACGAGGGCCTCGTCCTCCCCGCGATCACCGGGGTGTTCGACACCCCGCTCATGGGGTTCCGGGACGCCGTCGCCCCCGTCGCCGAGCTGCTGTCCGGACTCGGCCGGCACGTCGACCGGTCGTACGCGTTCGGCCGGGCGCGGGCGGACGGAGCGGCCGCCGGGCTGTCCGCCGACGCGGTCTCCGCGCTCCACCTCTACACCTGCGAGTCCGCGTTCTACCGGGAGATCAACGCCGTCCTGCGCTCCCCGGACCGGTCCCGGCTCGTCCCGTACCTGCCCTACCTGCGGCTGCTGTTCTCGGCCGTGTCGGGGCTGCCCGCCCGCACCGAGCCGCTGTACCGGGGCGTGGCGCTGGACCTGCGGGCGCAGTACCCGCTGGGCCGCACCGTCACCTGGTGGGGCGTGTCCTCCTGCACGCCCGAGCTCGGTGTCGCGCGGGGCTTCCTCGGCAGCCGCGGCAAGCGGACCCTCTTCGAGGTGGTGCCCGCCCGGGCGGTGGGCATCCGGGACTTCTCCGCGTTCACCGAGGAGGAGGAGTTCATCCTCTCCCCGGGAACGCAGCTGAAGGTCACGGACGTGAAGACCGAGCGGGGCGGGCTGTGCACGGTGCGGCTGACCGAGCTGGAGGAGCAGACGCTGGTCTCCTGACCCGGTGCGGGCCGGCGCCGCTCAGTCCCACTGCTGGTCGGCGAGGGAGGCGACCGGCTGGGGCTTGCCGATCACGGCCAGGGCGATGAAGAAGTTGATCTGGCCGATCGCGATGGTGAGGGTGGCCAGCGCCTTCTCGTCGTAGTGCGCCGCGACCTCGGCGTACAGCTCGTCCGTGACGCGCTCCTGGCCGCGCGGGGCGGGCTGGAGGGTGGCCTCCACCAGGGCGAGCGCGGCGCGCTCGGCCGGGGTGAAGTACGGGGCGTCCTGCCAGGAGGAGACCGCGGTGATCCGCTCCTCGGACTCCCCGGCCTTGCGGAGGAAGGAGGTGTTCAGGACGGTCAGGTAGGTGTTGTGGACGATCTGCCCGGCGCGCAGGTGCACCAGGCTGACCGTGGTGCGCGGCACCGAGCGGTTGCCGGTGGCGCGGAAGAGGGCGGCGCTGACGTCGTTCAGCTCGGGCACGAACGCGCCCGGGTCGGCCATCCGGGAGATCGGGGCGGGGGTGTTCGTCATGGCTGCTGTTCTCCTTCGGTCGGTGTCCTCACAGCACTGACCCGGGGGAGGGCGCGGATGTGACAGGACCGGGGAGATTCTTTTTCAGACCGCCGGGGGCGGCGGCAGGTGCGCGACGGAGTGGGTGAAGTAGGTCCGCAGGTCCTCGGCCACGGCGTAGGCCCGCTTCACGAACACCTCCCAGGGCCTGACGACCGCCGGGTCCTCGTACCGGCGGCTGCCCGTGTGGACGCCGGCGGGGGTGTGGAGGACCTCGTAGAGGACGCGGCCTTCGAGGATCACGATCTCGGGCAGCCGCCCGCCGTCGGCCGCCTCGGTGAAGGAGAACTCCTCGGCGGACAGCACCCGGGCCTGGTGCCCGGCCTCGGCGCGCATGTGGAGCCAGTGGAGCTGCCACTGCACGTACGGGGAGAGCGGCTCCTCCACCACCCGCAGCCGGCGGAAGGGGGAGCCGTTGCGGCCGTCCTCGTCGGCGGCCCTGCGCGCGGTGGTGCGCTCCGCCTCGATCAGCCGGAGCACCTCCCGCCAGTCGCCCCGGCGCAGCGCCTCCCGGGCCGGGTTGCCGGTCTCCTCGAAGTGCTGGAGCCGCTCCAGCCGCCAGGACTCGCCGTTGCGGACCGACGCGCGGCGCGTCCGCAGTTCTTCGGCGTAGGCCTCGGCGTCGAGCGCCTCGCCTCGGTTCGCCGGGAGCGCCGGCGCGCGGAGATCGTGCATCTGGAATCCCCAGCCTGGGTGAAGGTGCCCCGACTGTACCGAACGTGATCAGGAGGACGCGGTACGTGTTCGCGCGGGTCTGCCGAAAACGCCGAAGGGGCGGGGCGCACGGTGTGCTCCCCGCCCCTTCGGGCGCCGGTGCCTAGAGGAACGAGTTGATCTCGATCGTCTCGGTGCGGCCGGGGCCGACGCCGATCGCGGAGATCGGGGCGCCCGACATCTCCTCCAGCGCCTTCACGTAGTTCTGCGCGTTCTTCGGCAGGTCGGAGAAGGTCTTGGCCTTGGTGATGTCCTCGGACCAGCCCGGCAGGGTTTCGTAGATCGGCTTCGCGTGGTGGAAGTCGGTCTGCGAGTAGGGCAGCTCCTCGACGCGCTTGCCGTCGATCTCGTACGCGACGCAGACCGGGATCTCCTCCCAGCCGGTCAGCACGTCCAGCTTGGTGAGGAAGAAGTCCGTCAGGCCGTTCACGCGGGTGGCGTAGCGGGCGATCGGGGCGTCGAACCAGCCGCAGCGGCGGTCGCGGCCGGTGGTCACGCCGCGCTCGCCGCCGATGCGGCGCAGCGCCTCGCCGTCCTCGTCGAACAGCTCGGTCGGGAACGGGCCCGCGCCGACGCGGGTCGTGTAGGCCTTGAGGATGCCGATGACGCGGCTGATCTTCGTCGGGCCCACGCCGGTGCCGGTGCAGGCGCCGCCGGCGGTCGGGTTCGAGGAGGTGACGAAGGGGTACGTGCCGTGGTCGACGTCGAGCAGGGTGCCCTGGCCGCCCTCGAAGAGCACGACCTTGTCCTCGTCCAGCGCGTTGTTGAGGATCAGGGTGGTGTCGGCGACGTAACCCTTGATCTGGTCCGCGTACTGGAGCATCTCCTCGACGATCGCCGAGGCCTCGATGGCGCGGCGGTTGTACAGCTTCGCGAGGAGCTGGTTCTTGCCCTCCAGGGCCGCTTCGACCTTCTGGGTGAGGATCGACTCGTCGTAGAGGTCCTGGACGCGGATGCCGACGCGGTTGATCTTGTCCGCGTACGTCGGGCCGATGCCGCGGCCGGTGGTGCCGATCTTGCGCTTGCCGAGGAAGCGCTCGCCGACCTTGTCGAGGGTGACGTTGTACGGCGTGATCAGGTGCGCGTTGCCGCTGATGAGCAGCTTGGAGGTGTCGATGCCGCGCTCGTTCAGACCGCGCAGCTCGGAGAGCAGGACGGCCGGGTCGACGACGACACCGTTGCCGATGACAGGGGTGCATCCGGGGGAGAGGATGCCGGAGGGGAGAAGGTGCAGCGCGTACTTCTGGTCGCCGACGACGACCGTGTGGCCGGCGTTGTTGCCACCCTGGTAGCGCACTACATAGTCAACGGATCCACCGAGCAGGTCGGTGGCCTTTCCCTTGCCCTCGTCACCCCACTGAGCTCCGAGCAGCACAAGAGCGGGCACAGGCGTACACCTCTTCCGGATGGGGCATGTCCAAGGTCAGGGGGCGTACGACGATGTACACCGCAGGCTGAGCCGTCGGACCGGTGCCCCGGAATAGACGAAGGCCCTGGCGCAATAGCGCAAGGGCCTCTTGCACAAAGATGCTACCCGAGGAAGGACCGAGGTGTCGGCTCCAGAGCCCGCCATGAGCCATGCGGGCGCGCCGGTAGGCGGCCTGCTCGTGCTCGTCGACCCGGTCGCCCGTCGTCTTGACGGTGAGTCCGTGCGCATCGCGAAGGATGTGTTGTCAGCGGGAGCGGCGGCGAAAATCTGCCTCCCGGATTCACAGGAGGAATTTGCGCGGGCGCTCGCCCGCCGGGGTCATCGGCGGCCGGTGATCGTGGGCGACGACCGGGCGCTGGTGCGGGCCGTGGGCTTGCTGCACCGGGAGCCGGAGCCCGGCGAGAGGGTGGTTTCGCTGATCCCGGTGGGGCCGCCGGGGGCGCTGGCGCTGGCCCGGTCGCTCGGGGTGCCGCTGTCGGCGGTGCTGGCGGCGAGGACGGCGCTGGACGGGCCGGCGCGCCCGCGGGACCTGCTGGTGGACGACGGCGGCGGGGTGGTGTTGGGGGGCCTGCGGATCAGCCCGCCGGCGTCGGCCGTACGACGCGGCGGGGGCTACCGCTCGCTGCTGCGGACGCTGCTGCCGAGCCCGGCGGCGCCCGCGTGGCCGGTGCACCGGCTGCGGGTGGAGGTCGACGGGGTGGTGCTGGCCGACGGGGACCGCCCGGTGGAGGACGTGGCCGTACGGACGGCCGGGGGCGGTGCGGGGCCGGCCGAGGTGGTGGTCCGGCTGTCGGGGGCGCCGCCGCTGCGGGGGTGCGCGGAGGCGGTCACGGTGTCCGGGGCGGTCGGGGCGTCCGGCGAGGACTTCCGCTACCGGGCCGACCACGCCCTGGCCGGGCCGGTGCGGCGGCGCACGTGGACGGTGCGGCGGGCGGCCTGGTCGCTGACGCTGCCGAGGTGAGGTGCCCGGCGGGGCGTCCGGTGGGGCGTCCGGTGGGGGCGGGCCGGTGGGTCCGGCCCGCCCCGTAACGCCGCGGAAGCGCCCTACCGGCCGGCCGCCTCGTTCGCGGCGGCCTCGATCAGGTCGGTCACCGGGCCCGGCTGGGAGGCCAGGGAGGCGTGCGAGGAGTCCAGCTCGATCGTCTTGCGGGGGTTCATCCGCTCGGCCATCCGCCGCTGGTTGTCCGGGTGGATCATGTGGTCCTGGGCGGACACCTGGTACCAGGACGGCTTCGTGCGCCAGGCCGGGGCGGTGATGTTGTCGCCGAAGGTGGATCCCAGCGGGGCCTTCTGCGTCACCGCCATGACCAGTGCCTCCTCGGGCGTCAGGTCCTGCGCGAAGCTCTCGTGGAACTTGTCCTGCTTGAGCCACAGGTAACCGTCCGAGTCCGGCGCGATGTTCGCGAAGGCCGCCGGGGGGTGCTGCTCGGTGATCGCGCCCGGGCTCTCCCCGGCGTCGGGCGCGAACGCCGCGATGTAGACCAGCCCGGAGACGTTCGGCAGGTCGCCGGCCTCGGTGATGACGGCGCCCCCGTACGAGTGGCCCACCAGGACCACCGGTCCGTCGATCTGCCGGACCATCTTGCGGGTGCGTTCGGCGTCGTCGGCCAGCGAGGTCAGCGGGTTCTCCACCGCGTGCAGGTCGCGGTGGCCGCGACGGTGCAGCTCGGTGATGACCTTGGCCCAGTGGGCGGCGCCGCCCCAGAATCCGTGGACCAGGACGATGGCGGGCTTTTCGGACATGGGGGTGCCTCTTCTCGCGGCGGGTCGGGGGGTGCGTCCGCTTCACGCTAGGCAGCCGCCGCGGTCCCCGCCACCGGACGGACCCCGGGCCGGGTTCCCGGCCGTCCGGACACCCCCTAGAACTCCACCAGTAGCTCCCGCAGCCCCCGGATCACATAGCCGTCCTGCCACCGCGGCTCCCTCACCAGCCGCATCGGCGGGCCGTCCGGGTCGAGCAGGGCCCCGAACGAGGCCGCCAGCTCCAGCCGGGCCAGGGGCGCGCCCAGGCAGTAGTGGATCCCGGCCCCGAAGGTCAGGTGCGGGTTGTCCGTCCGCCCGAGGTCGAGCACGTCCGGGTCCTCGAAGCGCGCGGGGTCCCGGTTCGCGGACCCGAACAGCAGCGCCACCTCGGCCCCGCGGGGGATCACGGTGTCCCCGACCTCGATGTCGTCGAGCACCCAGCGCTCGAACATCTGGAGGGGCGTGTCGTAGCGCATCAGTTCATCCACAGCTGTGGACAACTTTTCCGCGCCCGCAGGTCCCGGGTGCGCGCGCAGGGCCGCGAGCTGCCCGGGATTGCGGAACAGGGCCCACCAGCCGTTCACCGTGGTGTTCACGGTCGCCTCGTGCCCGGCGTTCAGCAGGAGGACGCAGGTAGAGATCATCTCCTGCTCGCTGAGCCGGCCCTCCTCATCGTGGGCGGCGATCAGCGCGGAGATCAAATCCGTGCCGGGCTCCTTGCGGCGCTCGGCGATCAGCTCCCGCAGGTACGCGCTGAACTCCACGCTCGCCGTCACCGCCCGCCGCGCGGTCTCCTCGTCCGGCCGCAGCTCGAACATCCCGCAGATGTCCGCCGACCAGGGCCGCAACAGCCCCCGGTCCGCCTCCGGGACCCCCAGCAGCTCCGCGATCACCGCCACCGGCAGCGGTTCCGCCACGGCGGTGAGCAGGTCCCCGCCGCCGGCCGCCCGCAGCCCGCCCACCAGCTCCCGCGCCAGCCGCTCGACCGACGGCGCCAGCCGCTCCACCATCCGCGGGGTGAACGCCTTCGACACCAGCCGCCGCACCCGGGCGTGCGCGGGGTCCTCCAGGTCCAGCAGGCCGTTCCCGTTGAGCACGTGGAACGGCTCGTGCTCCGGCGGCGGCGCCTCGCGCCCGAACTCCTCGTGGCTGAAGCGGTGGAGGTACGTGCGCCCCAGCCTCCGGTCCCGCAGCAGCGCACTCACATCGGCGTAGTGCGGGACCAGCCACTGCCCCGTCGCCCCGCACCACACCGCCCGACCCTGCTCCCTCAACTCCCGGTAGGCGGGGTACGGATCGGCGACGAAGGCGGCATCCCACGGATCAAAGCGCATCCCCGCACCCTAAGCAGGCGTCACCAGCCGTGTCTCGTAGGCGTACACCGCGGCCTGCGTACGGTCCCGCAGGCCCAGCTTCACCAGGATCCGGCTCACGTGCGTCTTGATCGTGGACTCCGCGACCAGCAGCCGGTCCGCGATCTCCCCGTTGGACAGGCCCTGCGCGATCAGCACCAGCACCTCCGTCTCGCGCTCCGTCAGCTCCGACACCCCCGAGGGGTCCGTCACCCTCTGCACCTCCGGAAGCTTCGAGAACTCCGCGATCAGCCGCTTCGTCACCGACGGGGCGAGCAGGGCCTCCCCGGCCGCCACCACCCGCACCCCCTCCGCCAGCTGCCGGGCCGAGGCGTCCTTCAGCAGGAACCCCGACGCCCCCGCACGCAGCGCCTGGTACACGTACTCGTCGAGGTCGAAGGTCGTCAGGACCAGCACCTTCGCCTCCGTGTCCGCCGCGACGATCTGCCGCGTCGCCTCCAGGCCGTTCATCACCGGCATCCGGATGTCCATCAGCACCACGTCCGGTCCCAGCGCCGCGACCTGCGCGATGGCCTGCCTGCCGTCGACGGCCTCGCCGACGACCTCGATGCCCTCCATCGCGTTCAGCAGGACGGAGAACCCCTCGCGGACCATCATCTGGTCGTCGACGATCAGCACCCGGATCGTCATGCCGGCTCCTCCTCGGGCTGCGGGCGGTTGCGCACCGGTATGAACACGGCCACCTCGTACCCGCCCGAGGCGGTCTCCCCGGCGGTCATCTCGCCCTCCAGCATCGCCACCCGCTCCCGCATCCCGGTGATCCCGTGGCCGGCTCCCGGCGAGGGCGGGACGTCCCCGTCCGCCGGACCGTTGACCACCCGTATCCCCAGGCCGCCCAGGACGTACGACACCTCCACCTCGGCCGCCGCGCCGGGGGCGTGCCGCAGGCTGTTGCTCAGGGCCTCCTGGATGATCCGGTACGCCGACAGCTCCACGCCCTGCGGCAGCTCGCGCACCGCACCCGTGACGGTCTTGTCCACGCTCAGGCCGGCCTCCCGCACATTGGCGAGCAGCCCGTCGAGGGCGGCCAGCGTCGGCTGCGGGGCCTCCGGGGCCTCGTAGTCCGCGGACCGCACCACACCCAGCACCCGGCGCAGCTCCGTCAGGGCCGCCACCGCGTTCTCCCGGATGGTGGCGAAGGCGGCCTCCAGCTCCGGCGGTGCCTCCTTCACCCGGTACGGGGCCGCCTCCGCCTGGATCGCCACCACCGACATGTGGTGCGCGACCACGTCGTGCAGCTCCCGGGCGATGGTCGTCCGCTCCTCCAGCAGCGTCCGCCGGTCCCGCTCGACGGCCGTCACCTCCCGCTCGGCGATGACCTCCTGCCGGGCCTCCCGGCGCGTGTTGCGGACCGTCACCACCAGCAGGGCCACCGCGGAGAAGAAGGCCATCGGCGCGACGGAGGTGCCGTCCCCGCCGCCGATCAGGATCGGCAGGACCGTCCCGTACAGCAGGGTGATGATCCACATCCAGGCCGCGGCCCGGGGCCGCAGCCGCACGGCGACGAAGGTCATGACGGCGAGGGTGGCGAGGAAGGTGCTGGGCGACCAGGGCCAGGACAGCGACCGGTCGGAGACCAACGACAGGGCGGTGGTCAGCGCCAGCACCACCCAGAACGCCCCCGCGGGACGCACCAGGGTCATCAGCACCGGGCCCGCCGCGAGCAGCCCCACCACCACGAACTGGACCGACGGCCCGCCGTACTGGTGGTCGGTGCTGGCGAGCATGGTCACGATGAACGCCGTCAGGACCACCACGGCATGAGGCAGGTAGGCCGCCTTCGGCCGTATCCCCTCGGGGAGCCGGCGCACCAGCGGGCCGTCCGTCCGCATCGGCGGGAGCGGCCGGTAGGCGAAGGCGTCGGTGATCAGCTCGTGGCGCAGGCTCTGCATCAGGCCCGAAGCCATCCGCAGTTCGGGAGGCCGGGGGGTCGCCCCGGTGGTCGTCTCGGTCATGTCCAAACCGTAGGCCGGTGCCCCCCTCGGCCGCGTCGCCGCAGAAGGGGATTTCCCGGGGTCCCCCTCAGGTACTACACGGGGCTCTCAGTAGCCCGCCGGACGGACCAGACCCGTCTCGTAGGCGAACACCGCGGCCTGGGTCCGGTCCCGCAGCCCCAGCTTCACCAGGATCCGGCCGACATGCGTCTTCACCGTCTGCTCGGCCACCACCAGGTGCGTCGCGATCTCCCCGTTCGACAGGCCCTGGGCGATCAGCGACAGCACCTCGGTCTCCCGCTCCGTCAGCTCCTCGATCCGCGCCCGGGACGGGGCACGCGGCGCGCCCAGCCGGGAGAACTCGGTGATCAGCCGCTTCGTGATGTTCGGGGACAGCAGGGCCTCCCCGGCCGCGACCACCCGCACGGCCTCGGCCAGCTGGTCCGCCGAGGCGTCCTTCAGGAGGAAGCCGGACGCACCCGCGCGCAGCGCCTCGTACACGTACTCGTCCAGGTCGAAGGTGGTCAGCACCAGCACCTTCACCGCCGATTCCGGTGTGCCCGTGATGACGGAGGTGGCCTCGATGCCGCCCATCCCCGGCATGCGGATGTCCATCAGGACCACGTCCGGGGCGAGCTCCCCGGCCTTGGCGACCGCGTCGGCGCCGTCTATCGCCTGGCCGACCACCTCGATGTCGGGCTCGGCGTTCAGCAGGACGGTGAAGCCCTGCCGGACCATCATCTGGTCGTCGGCGATCATCACCCGGATCGGAGTGCTCATACGTCCTTCTTCTTCTCTGTGGAGGAGCCGCCGGGCGGATCCATGGGGAGCACGGCGCTCACCTCGTACCCGCCGTCGGGGCGCGGGCCGGCCGCCAGTTCGCCCCCCAGCATGCCCGCCCGCTCCCGCATGCCGAGCAGCCCGTGCCCGGCACCGGGCGAGGGCGGGGCCGGCCGGGTCGGCGCCGAGTTCGCCACGCACAGGTGCAGTTCGCGCGGCCCGTAGGCGATGCCGACCTCCACCCGGGAACCGGGGGCGTGCCGCAGGCAGTTGCTCAGCGCCTCCTGCACGATCCGGTAGGCGGTCAGCTCCACGCCCGGGGTCAGCGGCCGCCGTATGCCCGCGCTCTCGGTCGTGACGTCCAGCCCGGCCGCGCGCACGTTGTCCACGAGGCCGTCCAGCTCGGCGAGGGTGGGCTGCGGGTGGTGCGGGTTCGCCGGATCGTCGGCGTGCTCAGAGCGCAGCACGCCCAGCACGCGCCGCAGTTCGGTGAGGGCCTCCAGGGCGTTCTGCCGGATGCCGGCGAGGTTCTCCTTCAGCTCCGGGGACGGGTTCTCCACCAGGTGCGGGGCCACCTGGGCCTGGATGGAGATCACCGACATGTGGTGGGCGACGACGTCGTGCAGCTCACGGGCGATCCGGCTGCGCTCCTCCAGCAGCGTCCGCCGCGCCCGCTCCTCCTCCGTCAGGCTCTCCTGCGCCACGAGCTGGCCGCGGGCCAGGCGCGTCGCCCGCAGCGCGTACCCGAGGACCCCGGCGAAGCCGAAGACGAGGAGCGCGCCGACCGCGCTGCTCTGGCCGTGCTCCGGCTTGAAGAGCGTCTCGGCGGCACCGGTGCAGGCGACGGAGATGCCGACGACCGCGCCCGTCACCTTCGGCGGCACGCGCAGGGCCACCAGCAGCACCAGCGGGGCGAAGGCGAAGACCCCGAGGGGGGTCCACGGCCAGGTCTGGCCCTGCCCGACATGGCCGTGGATCATGGCGGCGATGAAGCCGGAGGTCACCAGACCGAGCCACCAGGCGGCGACCGGCCGGAACATCGCGGCGACGATGGAGAAGCCGGTGAAGAGGCACAGCACGATCACGCTCGGATCGTGCACGTGGTAGTTGTCCTGGATCTGCGTGAACGTCAGGAAACCGAAGAGGACCGCGACGTACACGACCAGGGCGTGCGGCAGCCGCTTCAGCCAGCGCGGCCGCTTCATCGGGGGCAGCGGATCCCGTCCGAAGGCGAACAGCTGCCGGACCACACCCTGAGGTGCGGGGCCGCCGTCGCGCACGGGGCCCTCGGCCCGCGATTCTCTCTGCTCGTTCACGTCGGTCACCCTAGGCATGGGACAACTCCCCTACGGATTCAGGACGCCGGTCGCGGAGGGACTCGACCGGTCCCCGGGGCCGGGGTGCCCGCTCATAGCTGTGGAAGGCGGCCCAGCAGACGGCCAGCGCCGCCGCGAACACCGGGAGCCACAGCAGCCGGGCGGCTATCCAGCCCGCCGAGCCGGGCTCGGTGTGCAGACCGGGCAGGTCGGAGGAGAACAGCAGCCCCAGTGCGGTGACGGACATCATCGCGGTCTGGTGCCAGAGGAACACCGTCATCGCGGACAGGTTCATCAGGGCCACCTTCGCCCAGGTGCGGGGCCGGCGCATGGCCCGCGCCAGCGGCCCGCGCGCCAGCAGCGCCAGCCCGCACTGGGCCAGCCCGAAGGCGACGGCGGCCAGCGTCGGCGGGTTCAGGTTGGACACCGCCGCGCCCGGCACCCCCACCATCGACGCCGGGTACCCGCCCCACAGGACCAGCGCGGCCGCACCGGCCGCACCCCCGCCGAGCAGGAGCAGGGCCGGACGGCGCCGGGCGAACGCCCCCCGCGCCCAGGCGGCGCCCAGGGTGTAGGGGACGAGCCAGCCCGCGGCGACGTTGACCCAGCCGATCCACGCGGGCCCGCCGAAGCCGAACCGCCACGCGTCGACCCCCGCCACCACGAGCGCGGGCCACAGCGGGCTCAGCCGGACCACCAGCGGGGTGGCGGCGGTCAGCGCGGCGAACACCAGCAGGAACCACAGCGGCGACCACACCAGCCTGAGCAGGGTCCGCACGGTGTCCCACTCGGCCCCGCCCAGCAGCAGTCCGCCCGCCATGAGCGTCCACAGCGCGAGTACCGCCGCCACCGGACGGAACAGCCGGCCCAGCCGCAGCCGCACCCAGCTGCCGTACGTGACCCCGCGCGCCCGCGCCGACGCGTACCCCTGGGCCGCTACGTGACCGCCGACCAGGAAGAACACCGCCAGGGTCTGGAGCACCCAGGACAGCGGGGCCAGCCAGGGCATGTGGGCGAGCGGACTCACCCCGCGCAGACCGCCGTCGGTACTGGTCAGCGAGGTCACGAGCCAGTGCCCGAGCACGACCCCGAGGATCGCGAGGGCCCGGAGGGCGTCCACCGAGCGGTCCCGGTCGGCCGGGGTCGCCCGGTCGACGCGCTCGGCGAGGGCGGACCAGCGGGTGCGGAGCCTATGCACGGGGGGCCTCCGGTCCGAGGACGATGCGGGCCAGGCTGTCGAGGGACTCGGTGCCCGGCTTGAGGTAGTCGCTGTGCCCGGCGGAGCCGGCCGCGAAGGTCCGGGCGCCGAAGGCGGGGTCCACCGGGTCGGTACCGAACCCGACCCCGCCGAGCCGCACATGGGGAACACGGCCGATCCAGTCGCCGGAGCCCCGGCCGGCCCACACCCGGGCGCCGGTCGGCAGGTCCCGCGCGGTGGCGGCTCCCGTACCCGGGCTGCCGTACAGGGCCATGTCGGTGACCTCAGGGCCGGTTCTGGTCCGGCCGCAGACCACCGAGCCGTACGAGTGGCAGAGCAGGGAGATCCGGGCGTCGGCCGGGGTGAACCTGCGCAACCCGGCCAGGAACGGTCCGAGTTCCGCCGCGGCCCGGTCGGCGCGGTCGGCCGTCAGGACGGTGGTGCTGACCGTGCCGGGGGTGTCGTAGCCGAGCCAGGCGACGACCGCGGTGCGCGGATGCCCGGCCCGGAGCCGCTGCTGGAGGGAGCGGGCCCCCTCCCGGAAGCGCTGGTAGGTGTCCAGGTTCGTGTCCGATCCCGGCACCAGGACCGCGATCCGGTCGGCGGTGCCCAGGTCGCCGAACACCTCCACGGCGCGGCCCTGGCCGCGGCCGTCGAAACCGAAGAACCGGGCTCCGGGCCCCGCCATCGCCCGCAGTTTCGCGGCCCGTCCGGCGTGGCCCGAGTCCTCTGCCGTCCGCGCCGCCCCGGCGATGCCGGCGAGGGCCGCGGCGTACCGGCTCTCCAGGGGCGCGGCATCGGAGACGGCCTCCGGGGCCGGCGCCGGTATCCGCGGGGACGCGGCGGCGGACACGGGGAGCACGACGGCCGCGGCGACGAGGCCGGCCAGCAGGGTGCGGCGGAGGCGGCTGCCAGTGCTCATGTCGGATTCCTCTTCCTGTCCCTCGCTCCGGCGGGCAGGCGCCCGCTCTGACAACGAAGTTAGGAATCGGACCCCCTCGACTGCGTCACGCTGCGGAGCGGGCTTCAGAGGTAGCTCTCAGGTATGACCACCCGTACCTGAGAGCCAGCCGGCAGCGGATCTCGACCGTTCCACGAGCCGGGCCCCCGCCCCCGCACCGTCACATCCGCCCGGACCACGCCCCGTTAAGGTCCGGGGATGATCGAGAACGACTGGCGGCACGACCGCATCGGCAGCGCGCACCGGGGGCTGAACCCCACCGTCCTGCGCCGCCTCGACTCCGGCTTCGCGGCCATCGGCGACCGGCAGTTCCTGCCCGGGTACTCGGTGCTGCTGACCGACGACCCCGCCGTGACCCGGCTCTCCGACCTGCCCCCGGCGCGCCGGATCGCGTACCTCACCGACCTGGAGCGGCTCGCCGAGGCCGTCGAGCGGGCCTGCGCCCGGCTCGACCCGGCCTTCCGCCGCGTGAACATCGAGATCCTCGGGAACACCGACCCGTACCTGCACGCCCACATCTGGCCCCGCTACGACTGGGAGCCCGAGGACCTCGTCCGGATGCCGGTGTGGCTCTACGAGGACGAGGAGTGCTGGCGCGGCGAACGCCATGCGCTCGCGCCCCGCCACGACGGGATGCGGGCCGCCGTCACCGAGGAGCTCGACCGCCTCCTCCCGTAGCGGGCCGACCCCTACCCGGGAGCTACGTCGCGGACGTGGCCACGCGCACCCCGAAGCCGATCAGGACGATGCCCGTCACCCGGTCCATCGTCCGGCGGACGCGCGGCCGCGTGAAGAACCGCCGGGCGCGCGACAGGACGTAGACGTACGTGCTCAGCCAGGCCAGCGTCAGCAGCACGTGCACCAGGACGAGGAGCGCCATCCCCGCCGCCGGGCTCAGGCCCGGCGGAGCGAGGGTGGGCAGCAGGCCGGTGTAGAACACGGCGATCTTCGGGTTGAGCGCGTTCGCGACCAGGCCGGTGCGCCAGGCACTGCCCCGCCCGGGTGCGGGACGGCCCCCCGTGTCGTCGGCGGTGCCGTCCAGGGCGGTCCCGGCGCCCGGACGGCGCAGCGACTGCGCGCCGAGGAAGCAGAGGTACGCCGCACCCGCGAGCTTGACCACCAGGAACACCTCGGCCGAGGCGGCGAGCAGGGCCGCGAGCCCGGCCGCGGTGAGGGCGCCCCAGAGCAGCAGCCCGACGGCGATCCCGCCGACGGTCCGCAGCCCGTCGGCCCGCCCCCGGGAGACGGCCCGCCGGGTCACGATGGCCATGTCGGGGCCGGGTACGAGGGTCAGCAGGGCCAGGACGCCGGTCGCCGCGGCGAGTTGCGTGAGCACACGGCTCAGTCTGCCACCAGGGGTTCGACGTAAACGGCTCTCCAGCGGGGCGCAGGGTCCTGTCCAGGGCTGGTCCAGTACTCCCGGGCGCCGACGACCCGTCCGTCGCGGACCGTCCACAGGGATACGGCCCGGTAGAGGACGTGGTCCTCGGGTATCTCCACCTCGGTGACGACGAGGTCCCCGTCGGCGAGGATGCGCAGCACCTCGACGGAGCCGACGGACCGCTCGTAGGAGCCGTCCGGCCCTCCCGAGCCGGTGCCGCCGTCGCCGCCGGACCCGTCGGCGGCGTCCCCCTCGTCACGGAGCACGGCGATGAAGTTGTCCCTGCCGACGATCCGCTCGCCGCTGACCGGCCATTCGATGACGGCGTCCGCGGCGACGAGCCCGGCCACGCCGTCCCAGTCGCGTTCCTCGATCCGCTCCCACAGCTGTGCCACTACCTTCAAGGGCTCCATGTGCGGCAGTGTGCGATGGGCCCCGCGTGCGCAACAAGCGCTGTATGCAGGCTTATTGACTTCGACACAAACGCCAGCCGACTACTCCCTGTAATACGTGAGAGGGGTACTGGATCCCCCGCTCAGCTCGCGGACCAGGCCCCCGTCGGGCAGCAGCCGCAGCCGGCTCCAGCCGCCCGGGGTACAGGTCGGAGCGGCTCCGGAGGTGACGGCGGAGGCGTCGAGCTCCACCGGGTCGGGGCCGCTGCGCAGGGCGGCCCGCCAGGAGCAGGAGTAGGCCGGGTGCTCGACGCTCAGGGTCATGACGGGGTCGCCGACGGCTCCGGGGGTGAGGGTCAGGCGCCAGTCGGCGGAGCCGGACGAGGCCCGCCAGGTGCCGGCGTAGGACTGGGGGAGCCGGCCGGTCCCGGTTCCGCTTCCGGGGCTCCCGGCGGAGCCGGATCCGGAACCCGCTGTGGAGGGACCCGGCGCGGAGGGGCCCGTTGCGGTGGCGCCGGAGGCGGTGCCGCCGGGGGCCGTGACCGGGGGCCGGGGTGCGGAGCCCCCGCTCATCACCGCGTACACCGTGCCGCCCGCCGCCGCCGCGACCACGACGGCCACCGCGACGAGCAGCGCCGTCGACACGCTGCCCGTACGCGCCGCGGGCGGCGGTGGGGCCGGCGGCGCCACCGGCCGCGGCCCGTACGGCTGGACGGGGACCGGGGGACCGGCGGTGACCGCCGCCGCGAGGGTGGCGGGGACGGTGCGCGGAGCGTCCGGCAGCGGCGCGGGCGGCGGCACCGGCCACGGCCCGGGCATCGGCCCGGGAGCCGGCTCCGGCTGCCGGGGGCCCTCCGCCGGCCCGGAGTCCTCGCGGTCGAGGAGCTGCGCGGCCTGCCGGCCGAGCTGGGCCACGAGCGGCGCCGGGAGCCAGGGTTCCAGCGCCCGGCCCCCGGCCACGGTGTCGCCCGCCCCCACCCGGGCCAGGACGGCCCCCGGGCCGGGCCGTGCGGCGGGGTCCTTGTGCAGGCAGTCCGCGACGAGCCCGCGCAGTTCGGCCGGTACGCCGTCCAGGTCCGGTTCGGCTTCGACGATGCGCAGCAGCAGCCCGGCGGTCCCGCCGGGGTGTTCCGCGTCGCCGAACGGCAGCCGCCCGGTGGCCGCGTAGGCCAGCACGGCGCCGAGGCAGAAGACGTCGCAGGCCGGGGTGACGGGTCCGCCGCGCACCTGCTCGGGGGCCATGAAGCCGGGGGAGCCGACCAGTTGCCCGGTCCGGGTCAGCCCGCCGTCGGGCTCGTCCAGGGGGCGGGCGATGCCGAAGTCGATGACGCGGGGTCCGTCGATGGTGAGCAGTACGTTGGACGGCTTCAGGTCGCGGTGGATCAGGTCGGCGCGGTGGATGTCCTGGAGGGCGCCGGCGAGTCCGGCCGCGAGGATCCGTACGGTGCGGGCGGGCAGCGGGCCGAAGTCGCGGGCCACGACCTGGCGCAGGCTCGGTCCGGCGATGTAGCCGGTGGCGAACCAGGGGGTCGCCGCCTCGGTGTCGGCGTCGAGGACGGGCGCGGTCCAGGCGCCGCCGACGCGCCGGGCGGCGGAGACCTCCTGGCGGAACCGGGAGCGGAACTCCTCGCGGAGGGCCAGGCCGGGGTGGACGAGCTTGACGGCGACGGTGCGGCCGCGGTCGGAGCGGGCGAGGTAGACCTGGCCCATGCCGCCGGCCCCGAGGCGGGACAGCAGGCGGTAGGGGCCGATGCGGTGCGGGTCGGTGGGGTGGAGCTGCTCCATCGCCGGGTGGTCCCTTCCCCCTGGGCTGGCCGGACGGGGCGAGCGTAGTGCGGTGCGCTCCGCGGGGGGAGGGGGAACGGGGGTTTGCCCCTGCCCCGGCCGGGCGGTTCCGGGGTGCGGCGCGGGGGCGGGCCGGGGCCGGGACCGGCACCCCGTCCCGTCCCCGGCCCCTCCGTTGCGCGTCCGCCGGGTCAGGCGCCGTCCCGGTGTTCCGCCGTGACCGCCGCCAGCGCCGCCGAGAGCCGGTCCAGTACGGCGACCGTCTCCGCGAAGCCGGCTTCGCCGAGGGCCTCCGTCAGCCGGGCGGCCAGTTCGGCGTGGCCCGGTTCGATGCGGGCGATCGCGGCCCGGCCCTCCTCCGTCGGGCGGAGCAGCTTCGCGCGGCGGTGGGCCGGGTTGGGGACGTACTCGGCGAGGCCCTGGGCGGCCAGCAGGTCGGCCACGCGCTGCACGCTCTGGCGGGTGATGCCCATGGTCCTGGCGATGCCCGCCACGGGCAGAGGCTCCGTCAGCACCGCGCCCAGCACCTGCCACCACGCCGCCGTCAGCCCGGCCGGGCGGGCCAGTTCCTCGGAGACGGAGAGGAACTGGCCGTTGAGGTGGAAGACGCCCAGGGCGGTGCGGCTGAGCAGGTCCTGCCGCTCCCGCCCGGACAGCGGTTCAGGCATCGCCGGCCTCCGCCGCCGCCATCAGCACCGGGAACGCGCTCGGGTCGGAGTCGTGGAAGAGCCGGTACCAGGCGTCGAGGACGTCCGGCTTGTAGACGCCGAGCCGGGCGAAGACCTCCCGGGCGAAGGCCACCGGTTCGGTCGGGCCCGCCGTGATGAGGTCCCCGCCCGTCACGGCGTCGGCCTCCACGTACTGTCCGGCGCCCGCGTACCCGGGCTGCTCCGCGAGGTAGAACGAGACCGCGCTGGTGTGCGGGCGGTCGTCCAGCAGGCCCTCCCGGGCCAGGCCCGCCGTGGCTCCGCAGATGGCCGCGACCGGTACCCCGGCGGCCAGGAACTCGCGGGCCTTGGCCGCGAAGGGGGCGAGCTCGTCGCCGGAGTCCCACAGCTCGGCGCCGGTCAGGATCAGCAGCGAGGAGTCCTCGGGGCGCAGGTCGGCGAGGGACAGGTCGGGCAGGATCCGGACGCCGCCCATCGTGGTCACCGGGGTGTCGGCGGCGAAGCCGACCGTGCGGACCCGGTGGCCGCGCTGGGCGAGGTGGGCGGTGGTGTGTCCGGTCTCCCAGTCCGCCCAGGTGTCGTAGACCGCGAGGTGGACGGGCTTGGCGGGGGTCTCGGTCATGGTGCGCCTCCAGTGGTTCCGGTGGTTCCAGTGGTTCCGGCCGGCGGGCCGGACGAGCGGTATGACAGAAGACTGTCATCTTGGGAGTGTGCTGTCAACGAATATCCCGGCAGACAGACTGCCGAGAGCGGCCCCCCACCCCCATACAGTCCGCCGATATCCCTTCCCACCTGCGCACTTCTAGCGTGACCGCATGACCCCTCATGTCACCGGCGCGACCGTCAAGGCCGCCGACCGCGCTCACGTCTTCCACTCGTGGTCCGCCCAGGCCCTGATCGACCCGCTGGCCGTCGCCGGGGCCGAGGGCTCGTACTTCTGGGACTACGACGGGAACCGCTTCCTCGACTTCTCCTCCCAGCTCGTCAACACCAACATCGGCCACCAGCACCCCAAGGTGGTCGCGGCCGTGCAGGAGCAGGCCGCCAGGCTCTGCACCCTCGCGCCCGGTTTCGCCGTCGACGTCCGCTCCGAGGCCGCACGCCTCATCGCCGAGCGCACTCCCGGCGACCTCGACAAGATCTTCTTCACCAACGGCGGCGCCGAGGCCGTGGAGAACGCCGTGCGCATGGCCCGGCTGCACACCGGCCGGCAGAAGGTGCTCTCCGCGTACCGCTCGTACCACGGGGCCACCGCCGCCGCGATCAACCTGACCGGCGACCCGCGCCGCTGGCCCTCGGACACCGCCTCCGCCGGCGTCGTCCACTTCTGGGGCCCGTTCCTCTACCGCTCGCCCTTCCACGCGACCACCGAGCAGGAGGAGTGCGAGCGCGCCCTCGCCCACCTCGCCGACACGATCGCCTTCGAGGGACCGGCGTCCATCGCCGCGATCATCCTGGAGTCGGTGCCCGGCACCGCCGGGATCATGACCCCGCCGCCCGGCTACCTGGCCGGCGTGCGCGAGCTCTGCGACCGGTACGGCATCGTCTTCATCCTCGACGAGGTCATGTCGGGCTTCGGGCGCACCGGCAAGTGGTTCGCCGCCGAGCACTGGGACGTCACCCCCGACCTGATCACCTTCGCCAAGGGCGTCAACAGCGGCTACGTGCCGCTCGGCGGCGTCGCCATCTCCGCCGCCATCGCCGAGACCTTCGCCACCCGTCCCTACCCGGGCGGACTGACGTACTCCGGCCACCCCCTGGCCTGTGCCGCCGCCGTCGCGACGATCAACGCGATGGAGGAGGAGGACATCGTCGGGAACGCCGCGCGCATCGGGGCCGAGGTCATCGCCCCCGGGCTGGCCGACCTGGCCGAGCGCCACCCCTCCGTCGGGGAGGTCCGCGGCCTCGGCGTCTTCTGGGCGCTGGAACTCGTACGCGACAAGGAGACGCGCGAGCCGCTCGTTCCGTACAACGCCTCCGGCGCCGACAACGCCCCCATGGCCGCATTCGCGGCGGCCTGCAAGGCGTCCGGTCTGTGGCCGTTCGTCAACATGAACCGGACGCACGTCGTGCCGCCGTGCACGGTCACGGAAGCCGAGGCCAAGGAGGGCCTGGCGCTCCTCGACGAGGCGCTGACGGTGGCCGACCGGCACACCGCCGGCGCCTGACGATCCGGATAGCGGGCGCTATGTCCGCATTCCGGCCGTAGACCGCTCGGTTTCGGCCGCGCTGCCTGGCCTAAGGTGTCCGAAGTTCTACTGAGGAGACGGACCCCTATGCCAGGCAGCCGGAGCGGAGGTGTCACCCGCAACACCCTTCGGCAGCAGATCGCGGACGCGCTGTGTGACGAGGTGCTCGCGGGGCGTCTCCCCCCGGGGACCGAGTTCACGGTCAAGCAGATCGCCGAGCAGTACGAGGTCTCCGCGACCCCGGTCCGCGAGGCGCTGGTCGACCTCTCGGCGCAGGGGCTGCTGGAATCGGTGCAGCACCGGGGCTTCCGCGTGCGGGCCTTCACCGTCGACGACTTCCGGGGAATGATCGAGGCCCGGACGCTGGTGCTCGACGGCATCTTCCGGCGCCTCGCCGAACGCGGCACCCCGCCCGGCACGGGTGAACTGCTGGTGTCCGTGCGCCGCCGCGCGGAGGAGGCGCGGCGGGCCGCGCACAGCGGTTCGCTCGAAGTGCTGATCGGCTACGACCTGCGCTTCTGGCGGGAGCTCAGCGAGCTGGTCGGCAACGCCTACATCTCGGACTTCCTGCACCGCATCCGCGTGCAGTGCTGGGTCTTCTCGGTCCCGCACCTCCAGGGGGCCCAGGAGCTGCGGGACGCGCTGTGGGACGGGCACAACGAGCTGGTGGACGCGGTGACGCTGGCCGACGCCGACGAGGTGCGCCGCCTCGTGCGCGCGTACAACCAGCACGGGCTGGACTGGGCCGCCCGCCTCTGACGCCGCCGGTCCGCCCGCCCGGGTTCTGCGCACCCCTTCGCGGAGCGTGTCCGGCGCATTACTCTGGCCCGATCGGCGGCAACGACTGATCGGAGCCCGCGTGGCCTGTGACCTGTGGCTGGTCCCCCTTGTCGACGTGCTGTGCCACAGCCCCGACAACCCCTTCGCGGAAGAGATCGCCTCGTACGACAAGGCGCTGGGCGAGGCGGGTCTGCCGTCGGTGCCCGTGTTCGCGTACATGCCCGGCCTGAGCGGGGACGTGGCCCCGGTGGCCGGCTTCGACTACGACGCCCTGCACTTCCTGCGGCGGGCGTACCTGCTGCAGATCTGCGGGCTGCCGGTGACGCCGGTGGACGAGCTGGGCGGGGACTACGAGCAGCTGCTGGAGATGTTCGAGGCCACGGCCCAGCAGTCCCACCTGGTGTGGCACTACGACCACGCGGGGGCGTACGTCCCGGTGGACTTCGCGGCTCCGCTGGCCAACGAGGAGCTGCTCGCCGGCGGCGGCCCGCTGGGGTCGGCCCAGGGCCTGCTGCGGGAGCTGGCCGTCGTGGCCCCCGCGATCGGGATAGACCCGGCGAACCCGCCCGCCGCGCCGGCGCCGCCCGGGGGGCCGACCGCGCTGGAGGAGCCCGCGGGACCCATTCCGTACGACGAGAGCCCCTTCGCCCGGGAGCGGCACGTGTGGCTGGGCCTGCACGCGGCGGCGACCCGCAGCCTGGGCCAGGGCTCGATGATCATCTTCAGCTGAGCGGCGCCGGCCCCGTACCGGTACGGCCCCGTCGGCGCGCCGCCCCCGTGAGCGGCGCGCCGCGGGACTCAGCGCGGCTGCTCCGGAGGCCGCTGGCGCGGCATGTTCGGGCGGGTCCCCGGCGGCAGCGGGAAGCGGGCCGGGGGGACGCCCGGGTCCGGGCGGGCCGGAGCCCCGGCCAGGGACTGCATCAGCAGCGGCGCCGGACCCGCGCGGAACTCCACCATCCAGTCGGCCGTCTCCGAGCGCACGAGTTCCGTGACGTCCTCCGAGAAGCGGCGCAGCACCGTCAGGCACCGCTCGGCGGCCTCGCTGGCCGTCCCCTCGGTGGGCCCCAGCACCTCGCGCACGTTCTCCGAGGCCCAGTCGAACTGGAGGGTCTGCAGCCGCCGCTGCACCGCCTGCGCCGTCGCCACGTCCCGCATCCACCCGGACGTCAGCCCGAAGAACCGGTCGCAGGCCATGCAGGCCGCGGCCAGCAGCAGCGACAGGTAGCCGTACGGGGCCGCCCCCGGCGCCGAGCCCGTCAGCTCCAGCAGCGGCATCGCCGCGCCCGTGACGGCGCCCACGGCCGCCCCCGCGCGCAGCGCCCGCGCGCCCCGGCGCTTCCACGCCCGGTCGGACAGGTACCACTCCGCCGTGCGCAGCGCATCGGCCTCCACCCGCCGGTAGAGCTCGTCGAGCCGCTCGGCGGGCTCCCCCCAGTCCCCGAGAGGGAACGGCCGGCCGGTAAGGTCGCCGTCCTCTGCGGGATCCCGGGGTGGCCCCTCGGGCTGCATCTCCGGCTGACTCACCCGGCACTCCCTCTGCCTGCGCTGACGTGTGGTGCGCGTGTGCGCAATGGTGCGCATGCTCTTCCTACCTTCGAATGACGCGCGATGGACAACGAATCCCGGGTTTTCCGCCCACAAGGAGGGCTCCATCAGGCACGCGCACGCCCCGTCTCTCACCCGAAAGAGTTGGTCCTCCCGGCGTAGGGCGCGGCGCCCGGGGAGCACGTAGGCTCGGATTGACCAAGCCTTCCCCGAAGGCGATCCGCAGCCGTTTCGACGTACGGAGTGAGTACCTGTGATTCCCGGTGGTGGCCAGCCCGACATGATGCAGCTGCTCCAGCAGGCCCAGAAGATGCAGCAGGACCTCGCCGCGGCGCAGGAGGAGCTCGCCGTGGCCGAGGTGGAGGGCCAGGCGGGCGGCGGCCTCGTGCGGGCGACCGTCACCGGTTCCGGTGAACTGCGCGCCCTCGTCATCGACCCGAAGGCCGTGGACCCGGAAGACACCGAGACCCTCGCCGACCTGGTGGTCGCGGCGGTCCAGGCCGCCAACGAGAACGCTCAGGCGCTCCAGCAGCAGAAGCTGGGACCGCTGACCCAGTCCCTGGGCGGCGGCAGCGGCATCCCCGGCCTTCCCTTCTGATTCCTCCCGGAGGGCCCCGTCCCCCGCCCTCCACTACCCTCCATTCGCACCACTCGCAGAAACGAAAGAAGGCAGTCCGTTGTACGAAGGCGTGGTCCAGGACCTGATCGACGAGCTGGGCAGGCTGCCCGGCGTCGGGCCCAAGAGCGCGCAGCGGATCGCCTTCCACATCCTGCAGGCCGAGCCCACCGACGTCCGGCGCCTCGCGCACGCGCTGCTGGAGGTCAAGGAGAAGGTCCGGTTCTGCGCGGTGTGCGGGAACGTGGCGCAGGAGGAGCTGTGCGGGATCTGCCGTGATCCGCGCCGCGACCCGGCGGTCATCTGCGTGGTCGAGGAGCCGAAGGACGTCGTCGCCATCGAGCGGACCCGCGAGTTCCGGGGCAAGTACCACGTCCTCGGCGGGGCGATCAGCCCGATCGAGGGCGTCGGCCCCGACGACCTGCGCATCCGCGAGCTGCTGGCGCGACTGGCGGACGGGGCGGTCACCGAGCTGATCCTCGCGACCGACCCGAACCTGGAGGGCGAGGCCACCGCCACCTACCTCGCCCGCATGATCAAGCCTATGGGCCTGAAGGTCACCCGGCTGGCCAGCGGGCTCCCCGTCGGGGGAGACCTGGAGTACGCGGACGAGGTCACGCTCGGGCGGGCCTTTGAAGGAAGGCGACTTCTTGATGTCTGACGCAACGCTGCACGCCCTGGGACAGGATCCGGACGACTTCGCCGCCTCGATCGCGGACCAGATCGAGTCCTTCATCGTCGCGGTCACCGAGGTGGCCAAGGGCGAGGACCCGGACAGCGCCGTCCCCTTCCTCCTCCTGGAGGTGTCCCAGCTGCTGCTGGCGGGCGGCCGGCTGGGCGCGTACCAGGACGTCCTGCCCGAGGAGCGCTACGAGCCCGACCTGGGCCCGGAGCCGGACGTGGACGACCTGCGCGAGCGCTTCGCCCTGATGCTGGAGCCCGTCGACGTCTACTCCGAGGTCTTCGACCCGTACGAGCCGCGCAAGGCCCCGGTCGCGCACCGGATCTCCGACGACCTGGCCGACGTGGTCGCGGACCTGCGGCACGGGCTGATCCACCTCCAGGCGGGCCGGGTCACCGAGGCGCTGTGGTGGTGGCAGTTCTCGTACTTCACCAACTGGGGCCCGACGGCCTCGGCCATGCTGCGCGCCCTCCAGTCGCTGATCGCCCACGTCCGCCTCGACCAGCCGCTCGCGGCCCTGGACGGCCTGGACACGGACGAGGACCTGGCGGAGGACGAGCTCGCGGAGCAGGCCGGCGCGGTCATGGCCGAGGAACTCGGCCGTCTGGGCCGCAGGTAGTACGGTCCGGGGCGGCGGTTGCGGCCGGTTCCTGATGGTTCCGGCCGTTTCGCGGTGTCCGCGGGGCAACCGTTTCGCTGATCTTTTCATCTCATGATGTGGTACGAGGCGGTCGTATCCCGACTGCTCGTTAGACTGCACCCGCAATGAGACGGACCGAGCGAGGAGCGCACGTGGGCCTTGTCGTGCAGAAGTACGGAGGCTCCTCCGTAGCCGATGCCGAGGGCATCAAGCGCGTCGCCAAGCGGATCGTGGACACCAAGAAGAACGGCCACCAGGTGGTCGTCGTGGTTTCCGCGATGGGCGACACGACGGACGAGCTGATCGATCTCGCCGAGCAGGTATCCCCGATGCCTGCCGGGCGCGAATTCGACATGCTGCTGACCGCCGGAGAGCGGATCTCCATGGCCCTGCTGGCCATGGCGATCAAAAACCTGGGCCACGAGGCCCAGTCGTTCACCGGCAGCCAGGCAGGCGTGATCACCGACTCGGTCCACAACAAAGCGCGCATCATCGATGTGACGCCGGGCCGTATCCGCACCGCGCTGGACGAGGGCAACATCGCCATCGTCGCCGGCTTCCAGGGCGTGTCCGCGGACTCCAAGGACATCACCACCCTCGGCCGGGGCGGCTCGGACACCACCGCCGTCGCGCTCGCCGCGGCGCTGGACGCCGAGGTCTGCGAGATCTACACCGACGTCGACGGCGTCTTCACCGCGGACCCCCGCGTCGTGAAGAAGGCCAAGAAGATCGAGTGGATCTCCTCCGAGGACATGCTGGAGCTCGCGGCCTCCGGCTCCAAGGTGCTCCTGCACCGCTGCGTCGAGTACGCCCGCCGCTACAACATCCCGATCCACGTCCGTTCGTCCTTCTCCGGACTGCCGGGCACCTGGGTCAGCAACGAGAATCCGCAAGGGGACGCGCAGGTGGAGCACGCCATCATCTCCGGAGTCGCTCACGACGTCTCCGAGGCCAAGGTCACGGTCGTCGGCGTTCCGGACAAGCCGGGCGAGGCCGCGGCGATCTTCCGCGCCATCGCGGACGCCGAGATCAACATCGACATGATCGTCCAGAACGTGTCGGCGGCCTCCACGGGCCTGACGGACATCTCCTTCACCCTCCCCAAGGCCGAGGGCCACAAGGCCATCGACGCCCTGGAGAAGGCGAAGGCGCAGATCGGCTTCGAGTCGCTGCGCTACGACGACCAGATCGGCAAGATCTCCCTGGTCGGCGCGGGCATGAAGACCAACCCGGGCGTCACCGCCTCCTTCTTCCAGGCGCTGTCCGACGCGGGCGTCAACATCGAGCTGATCTCCACCTCCGAGATCCGCATCTCGGTCGTGACCCGCCAGGACGACGTCAACGCGGCCGTCATCGCCGTCCACACGGCCTTCGGCCTCGACTCCGACAGCGACGAGGCGGTCGTCTACGGAGGCACCGGACGATGAGTCCGCACCGGTCGGCCCCGGCCCCGGCGCTCGCCGTGGTCGGGGCGACCGGAGCGGTCGGATCGATCCTGCTCCAGATCCTGTCCCAGCGGGCGGACGTCTGGGGCGACATCCGCCTGATCGCCTCCCCGCGCTCGGCCGGCCGCGTGCTGGCCGTCCGCGGCGAGGAGACCGAGGTGCTCGCCCTCACCGAGGACGCCTTCGAGGGCCTCGGCGCGGGCGACGTCGTGCTCTTCCTGACCCCGGCCGAGGTGTCGGCGCACTGGGCCCCCGTGGCCACCGCGCGCGGTGCCGTCGTGGTGGACCAGTCCGCCGCCTTCCGGGAGGACCCCGAGGTGCCCCTGGTGGTGCCCGAGGTGAACGGCCACGCCGTACGCGTCCGCCCGCGCGGGATCGTCGCGGGCCCGGACTGCGTGACCGCCGCGATGATCGCCGCCGTGGGCGCGCTGCACGCCGAGTACGGGCTGGCCGAGCTGGCCGTCTCCTCGTACCAGGCCGCCAGCCGCTCGGGCCGGGCGGGCGCGGAGGCGCTGCGCAAGCAGCTGACCCAGGTCGCCGGGAGCCCCCTCGGAGAGCTGCCCGGGGACGTGCGCCGTGCCGTGGGCGAGGACACCGGGCCCTTCGCGGCGCCGCTCGCGCTGAACGTGGTGCCCTGGTCCGGTGAGCTGCGTGCGGACGGCTGGTCCTCGCACGAGCTGGCCGTACGGGCGGAGACCCGGCGGATCCTGGGCCTGGCATCGCTGCCGGTCGCCGTGACCTGCGTCCAGGTCCCGGTGGTGACCGGGCATTCCCTGACGGTGCGGGCCCGCTTCGAGCGGGAGGTGTCCGCGGCGCACGCCCGGGACGTCCTGGAGGCGGCGCCCGGGGTGGTCCTCGTCGACGATCCGGCGGCGGGGGAGTTCCCGACCCCGGCGGACGCGGCCGGTACCGATCCGGCCTGGGTGGGCCGGCTGAGGGGCTCGCTCGACGATCCGAGGGCGCTGGAATTCTTCGTGTGTGCGGACAATCTGCGCAAAGGTGCCGCCCTGAATGCCGTCCAGATCTCGGAACTGATCGCGGGTGAATTCGCGTAATCCGCTTTGTAGGATCGGCATCGATCCCTTGATCAAGGTGATGGACCGACTGCCGCCTGGACGAATGGGGCAATCGGGAAGAGCGGGTACGCATGAAGGCAATGGGGAAATTGCTGAATACTCTGCCTCGCGCGTACAACCCTGACGGGGGGACGCGTGTCCAACGGGCGTGGCAGAGGCACTGTTGGACGTGGCCGTCCTACCGGCGCGCAGCGGGATCGTTCCCCCGCGCCGGCGCCCAGGCGCGCCCGGCGGCGGCTTTCCTGTGATCGTGCCCGTCCCGCCGGCCGGCATGCCGCACATCGCACCACCGACCCGGGGCGGCCGCGTGCCCTCGCCCCGCGATAGCGCGGACACCACCACGACCCCGCAGCCGGCGGAGACCCTCCCGCCCGGGGCCCTGATACCCGGGGCCCCGGAACCGGCGGGCCCTGCGCAGGAGGGCCCGACGCCGGCCGGGGCCGACGCCGAGCGGCCGGTCGTGGCCGGTACCACCGTCGACCACCTCACCGAGACCTACCAGGCCCACTACCGCTCCCTCCTGGGCCTGGCCGCGCTCCTCCTCGACGACACCGCCTCCTGCGAGGACGTGGTCCAGGAGGCCTTCATCCGTGTCCACTCGGCCCGCAACCGGGTGCGGGACCGCGACAAGACCCTGGCCTATCTGCGCCAGACCGTCGTCAACCTCTCGCGTTCCGCGCTGCGCCGCCGCATCCTCGGCCTGAAGCTGCTGTCGAAGCCGATGCCGGACATGGCCAGCGCCGAGGAGGGGGCGTACGACCAGCTGGAGCGCGACGACCTGATCAGGGCGATGCGCGGACTCCAGCGCCGCCAGCGCGAGGTGCTCGTCCTGCGCTACTTCGCGGACATGACGGAGGTCCAGGTCGCCGAGACGCTCGGGATATCGCTCGGCTCGGTCAAGGCGTACGGATCGCGGGGCATTGCCGCGCTGCGGGTGGCGATGGAGGCTGCGCAGTCATGAGGGACGACCACGAGAACCTGCCCGGCCCCGCCGGGACGGCCACGGCCGACGAACAGCTGCTGCGCGGCCTGTTCGCCGGAGCCGTACAGGGGCTGGAGCCCTCCGAGGGGGCCCTGGAACGGCTGCGGCACGCGGTGCCCGCGCGCCGGGCCCGCAAGCGGCAGGCCCTCCTGGCCACGGCCGCGGTGGCGCTGCTGGCGGGTACCGCGATCCCGGCCGCGCTGCACCTGAACGCCGACGAGGGAGCGGTGGCCGGGCACTCGGCCATGGCCGGACACGGGGAGTCGCAGGGCCCCCGGACGGGCGCCGCCCAGGACCCGCGCCAGAACGGTTCCGGCGCCGTGGCGGGGCCCCGGCCGGTGGGGTCCCCGGGCAGGGGCCAGGAGACGGGCGGCGGGACGCAGCAGCTCCCGCAGGCGGACGGCTCCCCGACGGGCGGTACGGTCGCGGGTCCCTCCAGTGCCGCGGCGGGCGCCCCCACGGGCGGCGCCGGCCATGGACCGCTGCCCCCGGTGGGCGCGGCGCCCGGCGCGCCGGGGTGCACCGCCGACCAGCTGGGCGTGTCGGGCAGTGCCCGCGCCCCCGAGACCGACGGCAAGGTCTACGGCAGCTTCAAGGTCACCAACGTCTCGGCCCGCGGATGCACCGTCTCCGGTCCGGACACCGTGACGGCCGCCTCCGTGGCGCAGCCCGGCCCGCCGCCCCTGCCGGCGGCCGCGCCGCCGGTGACGGTGACCGGCCACACGGCGGGGGACCCGGCGAGCGCGCTGCTCCCCGACCCGTCCGCCGAGGCGCCGGTGCTGCTGCTCCAGCCCAACACCGCCTACGAGGTGCGGTTCGCCTGGGTGCCCTCCGACCGGTCCTGCCCGGCGGCGAAGCCCGCGCCGTCGCTCAAGCCGCAGCAGGAGGGCGGCGGGGCACAGCCCCCGGCCGACCGGCAGGCCGGCGGCGCGGCGGACGGCACGGCCTCTGCTCCGGAGCCCGCGGGCGCCGCGGGGACCCCCGCCAAGGAACCGCAGACCGGCTCCAGGAGCCCGGAAGCGGCCGGCGTGGAGGTCTCCCACACCCCGGGCCCGGGCGCCCCCGTCACCCAGACCACCATCCCGGCGGCCTGCGGCGGCACGGTCTACCGCACGGGCCTCATTCCGCCGGGCGCGCCGTAGCCGGCTCCGGTTCTCCGGCCGCGCCCGCGGGCGCGGCCGGGGAACCGGCGGGCAGCAGTCCCGCCTCGGCGTCGCGCAGGGTCTCCACCTCGCGCCGGTAGAGCCGGAACCACATGAAGAGCACGAAGGCGACGAAGACGAACCACTCGCCGGTGTAGCCGAGGTTCTGGAAGGCCTTCAGGTCCAGCCCGGTGTTGTTCGGCGCCTTCGCGGGCACCGGGGTCATCCCGTCCACCGGCGTCTGCACCGTGAGCCAGGCGTCGTACAGCGGCTCGTGCACCAGGTTGACCAGCGTGGCCGCCCCGATCACCCCGAGCTGGCCCTGCGGCAGCCCGCCCTGTGCGTGCACGCCCTTGGTGCCCGAGTTCTCCGAGGACTGCAGGGCCCCCGTCACCTCGACCCGCCCGGCCGGCGGGGCCGGGGCCTTCGCCGGGTCGGCCGGCCCCGGCAGCCAGCCCCGGACCACCGGGACCGTCTTCCCGGAGTCGGTCCGCAGCAGGGTCAGGACGTAGAAGCCGGGCTTCCCGCCGAGGTCCCGTTCGGGGACGAGCAGCTGCTGCCCGTACTCGCCGGCCGTGGAGGCCAGCCGTCCCGAGGTCCTGGTGTCCACGGGGAGCAGCGAGTCCAGGGGCTCGGCCGCCAGGTCGGCCGGCCGCTCGGCCTGGGCCTCCTTGTGGCTGCCGACGCGGTCCTCGAACCGGCCGAGCTGCCAGGTCCCCATGAACAGGCAGAAGGGGATGGCGAGCGCGACGAAGACGTTGATCCCCCACCAGCGCGGGGTCAGGAGAAACCGGTGCACCCCACCAACGGTACGGGGGGTGCACCGGAAGCCCGGTGGCGGGTCAGCGCGGCAGGCCCTGGGGCAGGTGCTTGAGCGCGAATTCGAGGTCCATCCGGACCTGCTTGATGCGCTCCTCCACCACCAGCGAACCGTGCCCCGCGTCGTAGCGGTACACCTCGTGCACCGCGCCGCGGGCCGCGAGCCGGTCGACGTAGTTCTCGATCTGCCGGATCGGGCAGCGCGGGTCGTTCACGCCCGCCGCGATGTGCACGGGCGCCTTCACCGCGTCCACGTACGTCAGCGGCGAGGAGGCCTCGAAGCGCTCCGGGACCTCCTCAGGGGTGCCGCCGAAGAGGGTGCGGTCCAGGGCCTTCAGCGCCTCCATCTCGTCGTGGTACGCCGTCACGTAGTCCGCGACCGGTACGGCGGCCAGCCCGACCGCCCAGTCGTCGGGCCGCATGCCGATGCCGAGCAGCGTCAGGTAGCCGCCCCAGGACCCGCCCGACAGCACCAGCCGCGCCGGGTCCGCCAGGCCGGAGGCCACGGCCCACTCCCGGACCGCCGTGATGTCCTCCAGCTCGATCAGGCCGACCCGGTGCTTGAGGGCGTCGGTCCACTCGCGGCCGTAGCCCGTCGAGCCCCGGTAGTTGACCCGGACCACGGCGAAACCGTGGTCCAGCCAGGCCGCCGGGGTCGCCGCGAAGGCGTCGGAGTCGTGCCAGGTGGGCCCGCCGTGGATCTCGAAGATGGTCGGGAAGGGCCCGTCACCGTGGCCCACGGGCCGCTGCGCGAGCGCGTGGATCCGCCCGCCGGGCCCCTCGACCCAGACGTCCTCCACCGGCACCGAGCCCGGCGGGCGCATGCCCGGCGGGTCCAGGACGATCCCGCCCGCGGTGGACCGTACGGCGGCCGGCTCGGCGGCCGAGGACCACTGGTACTCCACCGTCCCGTCCGGGCGGGCCGTCGCGCCCGAAACCGTCCCCGGCGGGGTGTCCACCCGTACGAGTTCCCGCGCGGCCAGGTCGTACCGCCACAGCTCGCTGCGCGCCTCGAAGCTGTGCGCCACGAGGAGCGCGCTCCCGTCCGGGTACCACTCGGCGCTCACGTCGCCGGGCAGGTCGACGGCCAGGTCCTCCTGCGAGCCCGTGGCCACGTCCCAGACCATCGGCTCCCAGCGGCCGCGCCGCTGGTGCCCGACGAGCAGCCGGGTGTCCCCGGCGACGGGTGCGAAGCCGAGCACCTCCAGGCCCAGTTCCTCGGTGCCGCCCCGGGAGTCGTCCAGCTCGGCGACGGTGGCGCCGTCGAGGGTGACCACGCGCAGGGACGAGTGCATGGCGTCGCCGTGCTCGGTGTGCTCGATCGCGAGGAGGGTCCCGTCGTGCGACAGGTCGCCGACGCCGGCCGACTCGCGGTGCCGGTAGACGACCTCCGGGGCGGCACCGGGGCGTACGACGTGGATCGTGGAGCCGTCCTCGTCGGTGGACCGGCCCACGACCGCCGTGCCGTCGCGGCCGATGGCCAGCCCTGCGGGGTAGGAGGGCTCCAGTCCGGGAGTGGCCGGCTCGTCGGGGCCGCCCGCGAAGGGCTGGCGGACCCAGGTGCCGAACTCGTCGCCGTCGGTGTCGGAGAACCACCAGATCCACTCCCCGTCGGGGGAGAGCGCGCCGTCGGTGGTGCCGTTGGGGCGGTCGGTGGCCTGCCGCTGCGCGCCGGTCGCCCGGTCCCAGGAGTAGAGCTCGTAGGTCCCGGTGGCGTTCGAGACGAAGAGCGAGCGGTCCGGGGCGTCCTCGGCCCAGTCGGGCAGGCCCACGCGCGGCGCCCGGAAGCGCTTCTCCCAGTCGGGCATCCCGGCAGCGGGTGCGGGGTCGGGGGTCAGGTCGCTGTCGCTGGTCATGCGCTCCATTCTTGCGGGTCCGGCCGCGGCGGGCGGTCGGGATGCCGACCGGGCCGAACGGGCGCATGGTGGTGTGCGTACGCCGAACGCTTGCGAGAGGGTGTTGACCATGGCCAAGAAGGCCCGTACCGGCCACCACAGCCACCAGGATTCCGAACGCGCGATGGCGAAGAACACGGCGGCCGAGGCACGTGCCAAGGCCGCGGGCAGAGAGGCCCAGTCGCTCTCCGCGAAGACGCGAGGCATGCAGCAGAAGGCACAGGCCAAGCGCGGCTGAGCCTCCGCACCGGTCACCGGCCCGGCGTCCCACGGGGACGCCGGGCCGCGTGCGTCGTGCGCCCACGGCTCGTTTCACGTGAAACATCGCCCCGCGTGCGTACGCTGGACCGCATGCGGATGATCGTCCGGGGCGCCCGGCTGCTGCACGAAGACGGCCTGTCCGACGTGGAGGTCGCCGAGGACGGCCGGATCGCGCGGGTGGTCCCGTACGACGACCAGAAGGAGCCGCCGGCGACCGGGGTGCTCATCGAGGCCCACGGCGGGCTGCTCACCGCCCCCTTCGCCGAGCCGCACATCCACCTGGACACCGCCCTCACCGCCGGTCAGCCCCGCCCGAACGCCTCCGGCACCCTCTGGGAGGGCATCGCCTGCTGGAGCGAGCGCAAGCGCACCCTGACCCGCGAGGACGTCATCGCGCGGGCCACCGAGGTGCTGCGCTGGCAGGCGGCCAACGGCGTGCTGCACGTCCGTACGCACTGCGACGTCACCGACCCGTCCCTGACCGCGCTGGACGCGCTGCTGGAGGTCCGCGACCGGGTCCGGGACATCATGACCCTGCAGATCGTCGCCTTCCCGCAGGAGGGCATCGTCTCCTTCCCCGACGGCGAGGCGCTGCTGCGCGAGGCCGTGGCCCGCGGAGCGGACGTGGTCGGTGCGATCCCGCACTTCGAGGACACCCGTGAGGACGGCGTCGCCTCGCTGCGGACCGCGTTCGCGGTGGCCGAGGAACACGGGCTCCGCGTCGACGCCCACTGCGACGAGATCGACGACGAGCAGTCCCGCTTCGTCGAGGTGCTGGCCACGCTCGCCCTGCGCTCGGGCCTGCGCGAGCGCGCGACCGCCTCGCACACCACCGCCATGGGCTCCTACAACGGCGCCTACAGCTTCAAGCTCCAGCGGCTGCTGGCCCGTTCCGGCATCAACCTGGTGGCCAACCCCTTCGCGAACCTCAACCTCCAGGGCCGCTTCGACGCCTACCCCAAGCGCCGCGGCCTCACCCAGGTGAAGGAGATGCTGGCCGCCGGGGTCAACGTGGCCTTCGGCCACGACGACGTGATGGACCCGTGGAACGCGCTCGGCACCGCCAACCCGCTCCAGACCGCCCTCGTCGGCCTGTACGCCGCCCAGCTCACCGGTGCCGACGACATCCCGCTCGCGTTCTCGATGGTGACGGAGCGCGCGGCGCGCGTCCTCGGCCTGTCCTCCTCCGAGTACGGGATCACGGCGGGCGCCCCCGCCTCCTTCGTCCTCCTCCCGGCGCCGAGCCCCGAGGAGGCGATCCGCCGCCAGGTCCGGCCGCGGTACGTCGTCTCGCGGGGCAGCGTCCTCGCCGAAACCCCGCCCGCACCGGCCCGGTTGTGGTGGCCCGGGGAGTCCGGCCCCTCGGAAGTGGACTTCACCCACCCCGTCTAAGGTGCCGTCCATGACGTGGACCCTGCACGACCTCGACTCGGACACGGCCCGTTCGGCCTTCGGGATCGCCTCCGAGTACGCCGACGCCGCCCTCCTCAACCACTCCGTCCGCTCCTACGCGTTCGGCGCCGAGTACGCGCGCGTGCACGGCCTCACGTACGACGCGGAGCTCTTCTACGTCAGCGCCCTGCTGCACGACCTCGGCCTGACGGCGCCGTTCGACAGCCACACCCTGCCCTTCGAGGAAGCCGGCGGACACGTGGCCCGGCTCTTCACGGCCGGCCTGGGCTGGCCCCCCGCCCGCCGGGCCCGCGCGGAGGAGGTCATCGTGCTGCACATGCGGGACGACGTCACCGCCGCCGAGGACGTCGAGAGCCACCTCCTCCAGGTGGGCACCAGCGCGGACGTGTCCGGCCTGCGCGTGGCCGATTTCGACCCCGCCTTCGTGTCCGGCCTGCTGGAGCACCACCCCCGCCTCGGCTTCGGCCCGTCCTTCCTCGCCCTGGTCGAGGACCAGGCGGCCCGCAAGCCCGCCTGCGCGGCGGCCTCCTACGTCGCGGGCGGCGCGGCGAAGCGCATCGCGGCCAACCCCCTGGACGCGTGACGCGCCCGGGGCCGGGCGGGCCCCGCGCCCGGCCCCGTCGGGCGTCAGAGCCCCCGCTCGATCATGGCGATCACGTCCCGGCCCGCTTCGTGGGCCTGCTCCGGGGTGATGCCCCGCAGGGGGCCGTCGATGATCAGGGAGGCCAGGCCGTGCACCGCCGACCAGGCGAGGAACTCCGCGCCCGGGCGGCGGGCCTCCGGCAGGACTCCGGTCTCCACGAGCCCGTCCAGTGAGGCGCCGAGCAGCTCGAACGGGGTGAGCCCGCCCGCCCCGGCCGCCGTCGCGTCGGCCGCGTACGTCATGTCGGCGGGGACGTGGAAGGCGGTCCGGAACCAGCCCGGCTCGGTCACGGCGAAGCGGATGTAGCCCGTTCCCACCGCCCGGAAGCGGGCCCGGGCGCCTTCGGCGGGGTCCGGGGCGGCGGGCAGGCCGTCGATCTCGGCCTCCATCGCCAGGGCCACCCGGGCCATCGCGGCCTGCGAGACCCCGTGCACCAGGGCCCCCCGGTCGGCGAAGTGCCGGTAGGCGGCGTTGGGCGACACCCCGGCGCGCCGGGTGACCTCGCGCAGCGATACGGCGTCCGGGCCGCCCTCGCGCGCCAGCTCCAGGGCGGCTTCGAGCAGCGCGCTGCGCAGGTTCCCGTGGCGGTAGGTACTGCGCCTGGGCGGCGGTGGCGGTTCGGCTTCCGACGGCATGGGACCCCGATTCCTCGAATTATGTGGACGGCGTGAACTTCCAGGTATAGCCTACGAGCGAGATGTGGACGCCGTCCACATCGTTTCGGGGGGAGCAGAACGTGCAGAAGGCCGTGTCCCGCGACGGGACCGCCATCGCCTACGACCGCACCGGCGTGGGCCCCGCCCTCGTCCTCGTCGGGGGCGCCTACCAGGTCCGCGCGGACCCGAGGTGGGCCGTGCTCGCCCGGGCCCTCGCCGAGCGCTTCACCGTCGTGACGTACGACCGCCGCGGCCGCGGCGACAGCGGCGACACTGCCCCCTACGCGGTGGAGCGCGAGATCGAGGACCTGGCCGCCGTCATCGCCGAACTGGACGGACCCGCCCGGGTGATGGGTATGTCGTCGGGCGCCGTGCTCGCCCTGGAAGCCGCCGCCCACGGCGTTCCGATCGAGGAACTGGCCCTGTACGAGCCGCCGTTCGTCGTCGATGACAGCCGCCCCCCGGTCCCCGCCGACTACGTGTCCCGGCTGGACGCCGCCATCGCCGAAGGCCGGCGGGACGACGCCGTCACCCTCATGCTGACCGTCGCCGTCCTCGTACCGGCCGAGCTCGTCGGCCAGATCCGGGCGAGCGGCCTCTGGGGCCACTTCGCGGCACTGGCCCACACCCTCCCGTACGACGCCCGGGTCATGGGCGACACCATGTCCGGCCGCCCCCTGCCCGCCGACCGCTGGGCGGCCGTACGGATCCCCGTGCTGGCCATCGGCGGCGGTGCCAGCGACCCCTGGCTCCGGTCCGGCGCCCGCGCCCTCGCCGACCTGCTGCCGGCGGGCCTGCACCGCACCCTGGAGGGCCAGACCCACGACGTGGACCCGGCCGTCCTGGCGCCCGCCCTGGCGGAGTTCTTCGGCGGCGACCGGCCCTCGGCCCGACGGCCCTCAGCCTGACAGCGGCCGAGGGGGCCCGGGCACCAGCTCGGTGGTGATCATGGCGAGGACGGCGGCCAGGATCACCACCGGCGTCATCCCCGGGGCCCCGACCAGCAGGATCGCCATCACCGCGCTGCTGACCGGCAGCCGCAGCACGCTCGCCCCCGCCGCCGCCAGCCCGGCCGCCACCGCGGGCACCAGCCCCAGCCCGGGCAGCGGCGCGGCCAGCACCCCCGCCGCCGCACCGATGAACAGCGCCGGGAAGATCGGGCCGCCGCGCATGCTGCCGAGGCAGAGCGCGTACCCGACGGTCTTGCACAGCAGCACCGCCACCAGCGCCCCCGAGCCCCAGTCCTCCGGATGACTGGCCAGCACGGCCATCACGGCCTGCCCGGACGAGGCCACCTCCTCCGGGGACCGGCCCGTGGCCAGGGCGTACGCGGCCGCGCAGACGCCGGCGCCGAGTGCGCACAGCGTCGTACGGGCCACCGTGTCCTTCGCCGTGAACACCGCCACCTGCTGCCCCACGCCCACCGCCTGGCGCAGCACCGCCGCCACCGCCACGGCCAGCAGCAGCGCCCACCCCACGTCGGCCGCGTCCAGCCGGGGCACGGGCCCGGGGAGCTTGATGGTCAGCCCGCCGGTCTGCAGGCCGGTCCAGCGCCCGAACCCGGTGAACACCAGGGCCCCCACCCCGCTGGAGAGCAGGGCGGGCAGCATGACGGCCACCAGCTGCGGCCCGCCCACCCCGACCACCTCGATCAGCAGCACCGCCGCGATCAGCGGGCTCCCGAAGATGGCGGCGATGGCCGACGCCGCCCCGGCGACCCCCAGCAGCACCGTGGCCTGCGGGGTGGAGGGGCCGCGCGCGAGATCCCGCAGCAGCAGGGCGAACCCGCCGCCCAGGGCGATCAGCGGAGCCTCCGGGCCCAGCACCGCACCGAACGGCAGACTCGCCGCCGCGGCGAGCACCACGCCCGGCAGCACCTTGGTCGAAGCCCCGCCCATGCCCAGCCCGGCGGCGGGGACGTGCCCGCCGGCCCCGGGCATCCGGGACACCACCAGGCCCACCCCGATGCCGCCGATCAGCAGCAGCGGCAGCGGCCACCACCAGGGCGCCACGTCCCAGCCGAGCGCGTTCGGCAGGCTCTCCCACAGCAGGTTCTGCAATTCGTGCATGCCCGCGAGGAACCAGAAGCAGACCAGGGAGACCGGGATCCCGACCAGCGCGCAGAGCAGCAGCGTCCGGCGGTACGGAGGGGTCTTCAGCAGCGCCCGCAGCATCACCGGCTCGGCCGGCTGGGCCGATTGCGTCGCCGTCATGGCTCGCTCCTTTCGGGCTGTCGGGACAGCCCGGTCTCTACCGCTCCGAAGAGCGCCTTGGCGACGATGCCCACCACGACCAGGTCGGCCACCATCTGCCCGGTGACCAGCGCCCGCGCGGTCCCGGTGGCGGGCGCGATGTCGCCGAATCCCACGGTCGCGAACACCGTCACCGTGAAGTAGAGGGCGTCGGTCCGGGTCAACGGCTCGGTGAACGCCACCGGCAGGCCGCGCGACAGCAGGAAGTACGTCGCCGAGAACAGCAGCAGGAACAGCGGGATGGCGGTGCCCAGGGCTTCCACCACCCGCAGCCTCGGATGGGCCGACCGGGCGATGGCCTTGACCTGCCAGACGACGAGGCACCCGAAGAGCAGCAGCCCTCCGGCCAGCGCCGCGACGGCCACGACGCCGAAGCCGTAGTCGAGCGGGGCCACGTAGTACAGGCCGGTCAGCACCACCCCCGACCCGACCGCCCGCAGCAGGTGCCCCATCACCACCATGCGCCCGGAGCCGCCGCCCATGACCGCTCCTCACCGCCGCCTGGCCCTCACCGCATTCCAACACCCCCACCCCCACCCCGCACCCCACGAGCACCCACCCGGTGGCCGGCCCCTGCCGCCGCGCGGAGCGCCAGCCCGGCCGGACGCGCCCCCGCTCCCGAACGGAGTAGCCGGCCCGGTAGCGGATCCGGTCACTCTTCGTAGTGGATCTTCCAGTGCCGCAGATCCCGGGGGCCGCCCGGAGGAGTTCCGTTCTGTGCAAGGACACCCCCCACGGAAGGGCACCAGACATGGCCCGGCATCCCTCAGCCCGCCTCATGACCGCCGTCACGGCAGCGGCCGCGCTCCTGCTCTTAACCCCGGTTCAGGCACACGCCGGCGCCATCGGCTCGACCCCGGTGGCCACCTTCGACTACCCCGTCGGGGGCGTCACCATGAAGGTCCCCACCGGCTGCATGTTCACCCATATCCTCAGGGGCGACGGCAAGAAGATCACCTACCAGAACGCCGGTGTCGACTGCGGCTTCGTCGGAGCCCTCAACGCGGGCTTCTGTAACTGGCGCATCGACTTCACCTACGCCGACACCAACAGCAAGACCTACAAGACCTCGCAGGGCAAGACCCACACCGAGTGCGAGATCCATCCCATGCGGAACAACGCACCGCAGACGCTCCCCCGTTACGGCAAGGCATGCGCCCACCTCAACATCAACGGTGTGCGCCGCGTCAGCCAGTGCCACCACATCACGAAGTGAGCCGCGCATGACCATCCAGCCCGCCCCCGAAGACCCCGCCCGGGAGAGCAGGCACCGCCGCGGCGGGGTCATCGCCTTCGCCGCAGGGACGGTCGTGTCCCTTGCCGTCTTCGCCTTCCTCCCCGGGCTCCCCCACGTGATCGACTGGGGCGCGATCCTCGTGTCCCTCGCCGTCGGCGCCCTGGCGCGCTGGGCCTACCGGGCCTGGGCCGCCAGGAGCCGACTGCCCTCGGGGTGACATCGGAGCGGTGAGCGCACGGCAGGGGCCCGGTCCGGGCGGTCGGACCGGGCCCCTGACCTGGAGGAGGCGCCGGGTGTTACTTCGCGCCGAGGGCGTACCAGTACGACTCCTGGACGAGCCGCCAGACGATCTCCAGCTCCGCCGGGTTCCGGGGCCCGTAGATCAGCGTCACGTCCTGGACGGGGTGGTGCACGCCCCAGCCGGCCTCGATGACCTCGTCCTCGGTCTCCTTCGGGAGGGTGATGTGGAGCGAGCCGTCGTGGTGGGGGTGGATGTGGGCGAACTCCCGTCCCCCCTGGAACGCTTCGGCCGGGCCCGTGCCGATGCCCTCGGGCAGGAAGAGCGAGCGGGCGTGCGGGACCGAGACGAGCGTGGGCGCCATGTAGACGAACGGCAGCGCGCGCATCCGCCCCCACAGCTCCTCCTGCATCATGATCGGGGAGATCTGGGAGCCCTGGCCGTGCGGGGCCGGACCGAAGACACGCGGAGCCGCGCCGGGGCGCGGGGGCAGGGAAAGCATGATGGTGTTCCTTTCCGGCCGGCGCTGGACCGGCCGCGGCGTGAGCACTCCGAGGAGCTGCGAAGCTGCTGCCTCCACGGTCCACGAACCCGCTCAGGCCCCACTGGCGAGCCGGTCGAGAACGCCTTCCGACAGTCCGCAGAAACGCAGGAAGGGCCTGATCCGATGTCTCGGATCAGGCCCTTGAGCGGGTGCGTCCCGGTCAGCAGTCGGCGTCGGGCAGGGTTTCGGTACTGCCGTCGGGGTGGATGAGGAGGCGGACCGCACCGCCGTAGCGGTCGTCGGTGATCACAGCAGGGGTCGGGGCGCCGAGCTGCTGGGCGCGCTGCTGGAGGATGCCGATGACGACGTCCTGGATGTTGCCGAAGGGCGGGGCCGTCACGGGGACCTCGTCGATCAGGCCCGCGTGGTGGGAGAAGACGCGGACTTCCGCGGCCGGAGAAGTGGGCTGCACGGCGACTGCCTTTCAGGAGTTCGGGGCGGCTTCGCCGGTGGACGGCGGGTTCGTGGTGTAGGTACCGCGCGAGACGCGCAGCAGTCGGCCCGACTTGACCATGGCGGACAGGGCGTTGCTGACCGACTTGCCCGCGTCCCGGTACGCACCCGGGGGCAGCGCCCCGACCACGTCGCGGCCGGTGAAATGGCCGGGGAAGGAGGACACCGCCGCCTCCACGGCCCTGCGCAGGCTGGGGACGCTCCAGGGGCCGGGCCCGCCCGCACGCGTGGCGGAGTGGTGCGGGTGCGCGTCGCGGCGGAGGCCCGCGTGGCCCCCGTCGTGGTCCTGGTGCGGGGCGAGGGGCTGGTACCGCTCCAGGTGGGAGCGTAGCTGGCGCACCGCTTCCCGTACGGCCAGCAGCTCCCGGCCGTGCGGGACCCCGGCCGGGACCGCGGCGTCGGCAGCGGGGACGAGTACCGCCGTGATGGCCTCGACACGCTGCAGGGACTCCGTCAGGCGGCGCAGCAGGGGCTCGAGGATGTCCTGCCGCAGTGCGGCGACGGGGTCGCTGGTCGCGAGCTCGATGCTCACGGAACTGGTCAGGCCGCTGTCCGCGACCTCGTACGCGGCGTCGTCACCGGCTGCCGCGCGCCAGGACTCCAGGCTCAGGCGGGTCCGTCCCACGGCAGCGAAGAACTCGGGCTCCACCGCGGTGGACGGCGTGAGCGCGAGCAGCCCGGCGAGCTGCTCGGCGACCTTGAGGACGAGGAGCGTGGCGCGTGCCAGCGGACCGAGCACGGTCTTCTGTATGGCCAGGGAAGGATCATCGAGGGGGAAGGTGATCCGTTCTCCCGACAGGGCCGGAGCGGCCATCTTCTTCGATACCTCGTCTGTGTCGGCGCGCTGTCGGCGGTCTGCTGGGGCGTACTGGTCCGGATCCTGCCGCTGGGCGGGCACCAGCCCCCGGCCGGGACCGAACGCCCCGCGCGTCCGGTGCTCCTGGAGGGCGCTGAACGCGTCGAGCACGGCGGCGGACTCGACCGCTTCGCCGCGCCCCCCGGTGGCGGACGCGCCTGAGGTCAGACGTCCCCGGCTGTCACCGATGTCCAGGCGCCTGCGGATCCAGCGCCGGTCCTGCTCGGTGGTGGCGGCGGCGTAACCGCCCGGATCGGACCGGACGACGGAGACCTGCAGGCATTCCGCCCACCGGGGGCAGGAGAAGCAGAGCTGACGGGCGGCATGGGTGAGGGCCTGGTTCCGGCGCGTCCGGAACGGCAGCTCGGACCCGCCCGCAGGCGGACGCTCCAGGAGAGGCTCTCCGAATATGTCGGGCCTCCGCTGACAGGGCAGAAGTGTGGTGGTGGCCGGCAGCATTGCCAGCCGGGTTCTCAGCGCTGTCCTCGTCATGGAAGAAGTCCCCCGATGTTCTCTGTGACCAACGGGGACTCTAAGACAGGGGAATTGACGACGGCAAAGCCGAACCATGTCTTGTGGATCTTTTATTACACACCTGAACCGATGGCCCATCACATCACCGCACGTCTCTGGCAGTAGCTGTCATGAACCGGAAAATGCCGCGACGCCCCACGTTCCGTTCACTCCCGCTCACCCTTGCAATGCGTCGGCTACGCGCCACCAGAGTCCCGACGACGCAGAGGAATCCGATGGGAACACCGAAGAGCGGTGCGAGCATTCCGACCCCGGACGCGCCGATCAGCAGTACGTCGGCCAGTACGACGGTGACGCCACGCCGCCCCCGGGGCTGCTTGAGCATCCAGGCACCCAGCAGCGCCATACCGCCGAGCGCCCAGTAGCCGAAGACCGCCTGGCCGCTGAGGAGTCCGCCGGCGGATCCGCGTGCGATGTCGCCCGCGGCCGCGAGGTAGCCGGTCATCGCGGTGGTCACGACGGTCGAGGCGAGCGCGAGCAGCAGCTGCCCGCGACGGCGCAGCAGCCAGACCCCGACGGCGAGGGCCGACAGCATGCTCATCGTGATGAACGAGGCCATGCTGGACGAGGCGAGGAGGAAGAGCGTGTAGGCGCCGGCGGTGCCGAGGACGATCCGGCGGAGCAGCCGCACGGCCCAGGCGTCGTCCCGCTCTTGGCGGAGCAGGCGGCGGAGGGAGCCGGGGGAGGGGCGAGAGGGCATTACGGACCGTCCATACCTGTGGCGGGGGTGCGGAGAGTGAGGACCGGAGCACCCGTGCTTTCGGCTCCGGAGGCCGGTCCAGCGGTCTCGCGCGCGGTGACGGTGCTCGGCATGGTGACACCCATCTGCCAGAGCGGACTCGGCAGACGCACGGGCGAGGCCTGCTGCTCGGGAGCCTGTACGGCCGGAGCCTGCGCCTGCCCGGGGGCCACGGTCTCCAGCACGCTGTCGATCTTCGCCTTGCGGGCCTCCGGGGTGTCGGCGGCGAAGGCGTGCGGGTCGATGTAGCGCGGCAGGTCCTCGTTGTCGAACTGCGCGACGGCACGCACCGCGTTCGTACCGGCCTCGGCCCGGGTGACCTCGGGCCAGGACTGCGGAGGCTCGTACACGAAGTGGATGTTGTGCAGTCCGACGTTCTCGTTCCCGCAGAGCGTGCCGAGTTCCTTCTGGTGCAGGACCGCCCGGGTGTTGCCGATGTCTGCGAAGACCACCACCCGGCCTTCGGCCAGCCCGCCGTACGTCGCGGAGATGTCGTCCCATTTGGCCTTGGCGTAGCCCGGGGGAAAGCCCTTCTCCTCACCACCGAGAGCCCGGATGATCTCCGGCTCCCAAAGGAACATGTCATCCAGCTCCCGGCCGCCCTGGGTCGTCTCCAGGGTCTGGGCCGAGCCGGCACTGATCGTGTTCTGCTCGGAGGCCCACTGCTCCGCGATGAAGCGCTGGGACAGGACGTGCACGCCCCTGTTGTTCTTCGGTGCGTCCGGGTGCTCGAGGCCGTGCGACCAGAAGGCGCTGATCGGCTTGGTCCCTTCGGGCGGAGTGAGCTTCGCCTTGTCCCGCGCGAGGGCGTCGATGTACTGCCGCTCCTTGGACAGCAGCGACTTGCCGTCGTCCAGCACGATGTCCTTCAGCCCTGCCGCCACGGCGGCAGCCGAGATCCTCTCCACCACGGCGTCCGGGTCGATCCGGGCGTCTTTGGCCGCCAGCTCACGGGCGTGAGCCCGCGCCAACGCGCCTTCCGCTATGTGTTCCGGTATCGGTTCCGCGCTCACGGGCGCCCGGCCTTCAACGGACGGGGATACACGTCGAGGCTCATGTTGACCGCTCCGGGACGGGACCCGTCGGCGGTACCCGTTGCGGGGGTGATGGTCAGGCTGGCGAGCGCGCCGTTCGGAGCGTCGAGCTCCCAGTAGGCGATGCGGTAGGGGCGCTTGTACTTCAGGCGGCTCTCCAGCTTGGGCACGGCGTACTCTCCGAGCTCGTCGGGGAAGTCCGTCGAGTCCCAGGCGCCGTCCCAGGCCGGTGCGCCGAGCACCGAGGACACGGCGTCGCGGTAGAGGGGCCACGCCTCGTCGGCCTCGGTCAGCACCTGCGGGTTGCCCTCGGACGTGACGGACGACGCGCCCCACACCCAGTACGAGAGGCTCTGCACCGGCGCCCAGCTGCCTCCCAGCGCGTTCAGCGTCATCGCACCCCCGGACCGCGTGACCACGTTGAGCACGTGCTCGAACTGGGTCGGTGTCCAGCCGAACTGGGCGCACCACTCGTCCAGGCCCTGGCTCAGCAGCGGCGGGCCGTTCCAGACGGTCTCCCAGTGGACGTCGGTCAGCCCCCGCAGCTCGGTGACGAGTTCCTGCGGAGTCCGGTCCACCGGCGGTTCGAAGGGCGTTCCCATGTCGTGCTCTCTTTCTCGCGTCTCGTACGTCACAACAGCCAACCGGGGCCGTTGAGGGCCTTCGGGTCGGCCGGCCCGTGGAAGGTGAGAGAGATCGTCCCACCCCCCGCGTACCCGCCCTCCTGGTGGTCCAGCGCGAGCACGATCACCGGGGCCAGCGGATTGGGGTACCTCCACTGGGCCAGCCGGTACGGGGCCCGGAGCTCCCGCCGCTCCTCGGCGTCGCTCCACCGGCCCGGCGCGGGCGGTTCCGGGAAGTCCGGACTGTCCCAGGCGCCCTCCCAGCCCGGTGCGCCCAACGCGGCGGTCATCCGGGCGAGGTGGGCCGCGTAGCGGTCGAGGGCTGCCTTCAGGACGGCCCCGCCATCGGAGGGCGCACCCTCCGCGACCTGCCAGACCGTGTAGGCCGCCCGGGTCACGGGCCGGCCGAGGCCGGCCCGTGAGGCCAGGTACAGGCGGCCGCCCCGCGGCGTACGCACCCACAGGCCCGACTGGGACCACAGCGGCTGCCAGCCGAAGCCCGCACACCACTCGGCGCGCTCGGCCTCACCGTCCGGTACCCCGGGCCAGACGGCACGCCAGTCCACGCGCAGGAGCGCGCCCAGCTCGACGGCGACCTCCCGGGGCGGGTGGTCGGTGATGACGCTTGCCATGCTCGGGCCCTTCTAGCGGTCCGCCAACCGGCCGTCATCTTCGCGCGGCAGCGGGGACGGGGGCGGTGTCAGCGGATTCGGGTGGACAAGAGGTGGCACCGCGTTCTGGGGGGCGAGCACCGTCGGCGCCGGCTGCTGCTGCGCGTGCCGGGCATCCGCCTGGACCCGATTCCCGGTGGAGGCCGCGGGTCCCTGCTGCGCGGGAACGGCGGGCGCGGGCGCGGGGGCCGGTGCAGGCAGATGCGGTGCGGGCTGCGGCGGCGGCACGTGGGCCGACGGCGTACCACCGCCGACGAGACGGCCGATGCGCTGGGCCCGCTCAGCTTCTGCGGCCTGCTGCTCGCGCTTGGCCTCGACTGCCGCGTACTGCCCCTCGAGCTGGTCCTTCTGGACCGTTGCGGTCTGGTACGCGGTCTTGCGCTGTTCACGCTTGGAGGGTTGGGGGGTGGAAAGCTTGCCTTCCTTCTGCCACCGACCGTCGTTCTTCTTGTTGTCGTAGGTCCGCAGAGCGGCGAGCGTGCCCTCCTTGCCCACCTTCGCGCCCACCTTCGCCGTACCGCCGACGACACGGCCCGTCGTCTTCGCAGCGCCGACCGCGGCCCCAGAGCCGTACTGACCCAGCTTTCCGCCCACCGTGTTCGCCATGTCCCCGACGCCCAGAGAGTCCTCCGCCCCGGCGATCTGCGGGCTGTAGGCACCTCCGAGCAGCTTCTTCAGCATCATCACCACGGCGACGCTGACCAGCACCAGCATCAGCAGCTGCATACCGAGGGAGATCTTGGCGGGCAGGATCATCTGGTACAGCACGAGCAGCACGGTCAGGATGACGCCGAAGCCCGCCCTGAGGACGAAGCTGTGGATGAACGTCTGCAGCCAGCCCTTCAACAGCTTCTGCTGCGAAGGGTGAATGCCCAGCGTGGCGATCAGCGGCAGCATGATGATCATGATGAGCGTGACGGCGTGCCACAACAGGGTGAGAACGCTGAGCACCATCACCATGACGGCGACGATCAGCGCGGCGATCAGCGAATAGAAGGCGATCCCGAGCCGGTCCCCCGCGTTCCTGCCCGCCCACTCGTCGAAGGTGACCGGGTAGACGTGCTGGTCCGGCTTGCTGTTGTTCGAGCCCTTGCCTCCCGCGATGTCGTAGCGGATGGGGACCCACTCGTTCTTGTACTTGTCGAGGTCCTTGCCGAGCTCTTGGTTGGTCCGGGCCTGGGACACCAGCTGGCGAATGCGGAGGTCCTCACAGCGTGCGCTTCCCTTGACGCCCCAATAGCACTTGTCGTCGTGGGACGTCGGGGCGCACACACCGTCCTTGTTGCTGCCTTCCTTCTGCCGGAAGATGCAGTCAGTGCCGGCTTCGCCGAACTGGCCCAATGCCCAGGGACGGAACACCAGCGTGTCGTACATGGCGCAGCTGTTGATGCGCACGCCCCGGTTTTCGACATCGTCGCCCTTCGGCAGGTCGCAGGGGGGCTGTGCCGTTCCGGAGAGTCCGCTGAGAACCGCTTCGCTGAGCGCCGCGTTGGCCTGTGCGATGCCGGAGTCCGCCGTATCGATGAAGTTCTTGAAGTTCCCACCGGTGAGCATGACCACCACGGCAACGGTGGTCAAGGACGCCCAGCCGACGCCCGACCATGCCTCTCGCATCTGGTTCTTGCGCCATTTGCCGAAGACCCAGAAGCCGGTCAGGGCGATCATGACGGGAACCGCCGGTACGAAGAGGTTGTCCTTGAGCGTCGTCACGACATTGTTGCGGCCCTCGTACAGACCGGCGAGCGGGCTGGGGTTGGAGGCGTATTCCTTGATGGAAATGCCCGCTCGGGTGAGCAGTTTGGTGAGGTCGAACACCGTGTCCGCTATGCCGTTGTTGACGAAGTTCATGACGGAGCAGTCGTCTGCTTCATTGCCGTTCAGGCCCAGGAACCCCTTGTCCTGGGAGGCGTCTCCCCGGCCCCGCATCGTCATGGACCAGTTCATGCCACGCATGCCGGCGAGCTCGTACATCGTGTAGTTCTCAGCACCCCCGGGCAATTTGGCAGGGTGGTCGAAGAGGCCCGTGGTGTCGTTGAGGGTCTTGGGCTGCGACTTCTCCCACTGCTTGACGGCCGGGAAGACCGATTCGATGTTGCCCGGGTTGTCCATCTGGTAGTTGTCGTCGCCCGTGAACGAACAGGCGAAGTCCATGGCGCGTACCGGGCTGGGCACGGCCATGCTCAGGGCGAGCAGGGCGAACATCAGGAATGCGCCGATACGCACCGCACGCCCGGCCGCCTTCGCCCGTTCGCGGGGCGATGGTCGGGCGGAGAGATCTCCACGTGACTTGGCGCAACGGCGCACGGACATCAACTTCCTTCCGGAGTTCCGCAACGGGCGGGGTGAGGGGCGGCGGTGTGGGCCGCTAGGGGATGTAGTCCGTCGTGACGCATCCCTCGACGGCGCCGTCGCGCTTGGTGTAGCCGCTCGGGATCTTGCTGTTGTACGTGGCGCTGCACGATGCGACGAGCAGTCCTGAGGACTTCAGCGCGTTCGTGGTGTCGCCGGCGGTGGGAACGACGGCAAAGTCCGCCCCGACCAGGGCGACCGCGAACCTGTCCTTGCCGGCCGCCTCGTTCGCCTTGAGTGCCTGCTGGAACTTCTTCATGTCGGCGAGGGTCAACATGGCTATCGGCCCGCCCTCGGACTTGCAGTAGGCCTGCTCCTTGACCCCCGCTCCGGCGTCCTTGGGGAGGTCCTCGAACTCCTTGCGCATCGGCGAGTACTGGGGCAGTTCCGTCTCCACGTCCCTGCACGTCGCGTACTGGCTGACGAAGCGCTCCATCGAGGCGACGTCCTTCGCCTTCGGCAGGCTCTTCCCGCCGCTTCCGGCATCGGCCTCACCTCCGCCGCAACCCGTCAGGGACGCGAGCGCCACTACGGCGGCTCCGGCAGTGAAGGTCCTGGGCAAACGCATGGTGTCTCCTTGGGTGAGGCGTTCGGATCGGTCTCGGCGCGTGGCGCCGCTACTGCGAGGCGGCCGCCTCCGCCTCGGCCGGCCGCTCCTCGCGGGCGGCCTCCTGCATGAAGGTCCAGTCCCGCACGCTGAGCGGTGGGTCGACGGACTGGCGGCCCGGTCGGGTCGTGCCGTTGGTGTCGGTGGCGGCGAGGATCTCCTGGAAGACGAGGTCCACCGCGACCGTACCGACCCGCTTGTCGACGTCCCGCTGGAGGCAGACACCCGTCCGCAGCTCCTGGAGGGAGTTGGACACCTTGGTGTCGCTCTCCGGCCGGCCGAGCAGTGGCGCGACCAGCGAGGCCTCCTGGGCGGACTTCTGCTTGAAGGCGAAGACGGTGTGGATCTGGTTGGCGCCACCGCTGCGGGCCTCGGAGTCCTCGATCTGTACGAGGTCGATGGCCTGCTGGGTGATCAGGACGATGACCGCCAGGTAGGAGCGGCCCTGCTTGAGCGCACGCCGCATCAGGTCGCGGCCGCTCTCGGTCGCGGTGACGACGTACGCCTCGTCGACGAACAGCGCCTTGGGCCGCAGACCGACCTCGCCCGTCACCGGGTTCTTCTCGTAGCCGACGTCGAGCATCTGGCTGCCCAGCTCCACGACCGCCATGAGGGCGGTCGCTGCGAGCCGCTCGGCCGGGTTCCAGCTGCGCGGGTCGGAGGAGGCCGGCGTCTGGAAGCCGCGCAGGGTGATCACCGTGCGGCGCTTGCGCATCGCGGACAGCGTCTGCGGCTTCTCCGCGAAGGCGAGTCGCGCGTACGGCAGGGTGCGCAGCTCGGTGAGCAGCATCTGGGCGAGCTTGAGGTCCTTGACGGCCTCGCGGTCCCCGCTCGCCACCGCCTCGTCATAGGCGCGCACGACCTCGTCGACGACCTGCCACAGTGTCGGCCGGGGTACCTGCCGCTCGGCGTCGCGGGCGCTCAGTCCCTGCTCGGTGGCCTGCCGGATCGCGGAGTTGTACCAGCCGACCACCGAGGCCATGGCCTCGATGACGGGCAGGCGCACCCGCTGGTAGTCCTCGTCGCCGAGGAAGCCACGCAGCATCGTTTCTGCGAGCAGTCGGCCCGAGGGGACGTCGCGGGCGACGACCCACGGGTCGAGCACGCCGGCCTGGCCCTTGAGGAGGTCGACGACCTCGGTCTCGCTCCAGAACTCCGGGTTGACCGGCCGGAATCGGCTCTCCGGGGTGCCGAGGAGACCCGCTTCGGCGTCGAGGGGGAACTCGGGGTCGTTGACCTGGGACCCGAAGGCCAGGTAGTAGCAGAGCTGGGCGAAGTCGGTCTTGGGGTCGATGACCAGGCAGCGGACGCCCGACTCCGACTCCTCGTAGAACTTCTGCAGGGCCAGCGAGGACTTGCCACCGCCGGATGCGCCGACGATGGCGACGCCACCGCCGTCGTTGCGGGCGGGGCCGACGTGCAGCGAGTAGTGGACCGGGGTCTTGCCGGCCCAGCCGACCAGGTTGCCGACCCAGCCGAGCTGCTTGCCCGACCGGCGCTCGGGGTTGTCGCCCAGCTCGGTGCCGGCGGTGGGCAGCCCGGCGCCGAGCTGCTCGACCTCCTGGAGGCGCAGGTACGGGGCGATGGGCAGCTTGGGCGCGTCGCCCGGGAGCTGGGACTGGAGCAGCCGCCACTGCTGGCGGCTCGGGCGCAGCAGGGTGACCTTCAGGTCCTGCTTGAACTGCATCTCCAGGACGCGGCGGCGGCGCTCCAGCTCGGCGAGGTCGGGGGCGGAGATGGTGAAGCGGATCTGCGCCTCCATGCCCGGCATCTTGTGCTCCTCCACGTCGTCGACGAGGTGCTGGGCACGGGTGACCTGGGCGGCGAGCTGGGTGCCGGGGGCACGGCCGGAGTTGGCCATGTCGTTCATCTCGTCGACGAGGTTGCCGCTGATCTTCTTCGCCCGGTCCTGGAACTTCAGGTACGGGATGAGGGTGAACCGCATGTCGATCTCGACGGGGAAGTCGACGTGCTGCGCCGCGTAGCGCGCCCACGCGGTGGACTGCCGGAAACGGGTCTCGGTGGGCCAGCTCGCGGCTACGAGGGTGGTCGTGTAGCTGGTGTGGCGCTCACCGGTCATCTCGTCGTACTGGTGCAGCGCGATGTGTGTCTTGCGGTTCTCTCCGGAGAAGTCGACGACCAGGTCGAACTGGTCGGGACCCCAGGCGCGGCTGCCGAGCACCGGCTCGGCGGGGATCGGCAGGTCGCCGTGGAGCGGCTTGCGGATCAGCCAGACCAGTTCCTGGCGGCTCAGCGGGGTGCCGCCGAGGCCGGAGAGGCTCTCGTGGACCTCGCGCGCGACCTGGGTCCACTGGGCCAGCAGCTGCGGCGACAGGTACTCGTCGTGCACGCCCGTGGCACCGGCCGTGGCTGCGTCGGCGGCGTCCCGTACCGAGCGCGTGACGCCCGAATCCTCGACCGGGTCGTCGCCGCCCGGGAGCACCCCGCTGTCGCTGCCGGACTTCCGCTTCATCGAACCGAGCTTGACCAGCAGGATGTTGCGCTCGCGTTGCGCGCCGATGCGTTCCTGGTACTCGGCCTTGCGGAAGTTGTACGCCTTGTAGTTCTCGGTCGGGTCCCAGGCCACGGCGTTGAGCTGCTCGGCCCAGTCCTGCGCGGTGATCGGCCGGTACACCTTGCGGTAGTGGCACTCGACGTTGCGGTCACCGCGGGCGAGGCTGAGCAGCGCGCGGGCCGGGGCCTCGGCCATGGCCTGGAGCTCGACGGCGTTGAGGTACTCGTCAATGGCGGTGGGCAGCGCGATGCCCGTCCAGACGGAGTCCCCGTGGACGAAGATCATGTCGTCGGCGTACCGGTAGGGCAGCCGCATCTCCTCACGGCGCTTGGCCTGGGTGGCCTGGCCGCGGGAGGCGGAGCCGCCGGACCGCCCCGAACCACCGGACTTCCCCGAACCGCCGGATCCGCCGTTCTTGGAACCGGTGTTCTTCTTGGAGGAAGTGGACGCGAGGAGCATGGCGATCAGGAAGAAGGCGACCGCCCCGCCAAAAAAGATCAGCATGAACATGGAGGAGTCATCCTGCGGTCTCGGAGTGTGCCGTCTCGGCGGGTGCGTTCGTGGTCGACGACGCGATCGGGGACGCGGCGGAGGCAGCGTACGAGGAGCCGTGCCGGGCCGCCGTCGCGAGCGCCGCGTCGTACTGCTTGTGCCAGCGGCGCGCCTGCGGCTGCCAGAGGATGACCTGCCAGTGCAGCTCCTCCGGTTCGCGGTCCGCGCCCAGTCCCTGCAGCCGCTTGGGCTGGACCCAGTAGTCGGCCCACACCACCACCTGCTGGCTGAGGGTGAGTGCCGAGGGCAGCGGCCGGCCCCAGACGAAGTAGACGCCGACCGGCGGCCCCAGGTACAGGACCGACGTGATGAGCGACAAGCCCAGGAAGGGCAGGAAGGCCGACAGCGTCAGCAGCAGCACGAGCCACAGCACGCCGAAACCGAAGGCCGCGCCCAGCGCGGGCAGGAGCAGACCGGGAAGGGGGATGTTGCCCCAGTTCCATATGCGCTTGGGCCGGTTTAGCAGGTCCGTGTGGTCGTAGGCGACCATGGGCGCCGGTGCGTCCGGCGTGTCCTGCGGCATCAGTCGGTCCCCCTCTCTGGTGTGGCCGCGTGCGCGGCGCCGCGATCGCGGGCGGCACGTCTACGGTCGCGGGCCGGGTTCGGTTCGTAGCGGCCCGTCCCCGGGATCAGCCCTTGCCGCCGATCTGCTCGCCGAGGCTGATGAGCATTCCGGCGAGACCGGCGGCGCCACCGATGATGAACGCGGCCAGCGCGATCATGCCGAAGCCCTGGAAGGCCTCGCGCATGCCGTCGCCGCGCTTCATCGACAGCAGCATCCGGATGCCGAGGATGAGGAGGGCGCAGGAGGCCACCGTGAGGCCGAGGCCGGCCAGGATGCCCTGGATCTTGCCGAACATGCTTTCGAGGGTCGTTGCTGCCAGGATCATGGCGAGTCCTTCGTTCGTGAGGGGGGTACGGATGGGTGGTGCGTCGTACGGGGCGGCCTGTGCGACGACTTGCGCGATGACGTGTCAGTGGGCCGACTTGGAAGCGGACGGCTTGGGCGATGGGGAGGCGCTGGGGGAGCCCGAGCCGGACGGAGAGGCCGAGCCGGACGGGCCGGGCGTGCCGGAGGGGGCGGGCGCGCCGCTCGCTCCGGAGGCCGGCGTGGCACTCGGGGACGCTGTGCCGGGCGTGTCCGCCCGTCCACCCGTCGGGTCCATGACGCCGCCGCGGATGTCCTTGATGAACCAGCCCTGCGCCGTGTTCACCACGGTCACCCGGTACGAGCGCTTCAGGGCCACCTCCGCCTTCGCGTCATCGCCCCCTCCACCGCCCCAGACGACCGTCACCCGCGCCGGGACCGCCTGGCCCTGGCTGTACGTGACCTTCTTGCCGGCCTCGGTGCCCTCGGGTGCCAGCGCCTGAACCTCCTGGACCACCGGCGAGTTGAGCACGCCGGCCAGGCCCGAGACCGCCGCGGGGGTGGCGTCGGGGGTCGTGAAGCGGGCCAGGGCGGTGGTGTCGGACGCGGCCCACGCCTTGAAGTAGCCGGTCAGGACCTGGTCCCTGAGCTGGGCGGAGAGTTCCTGGTCCACGACCTCTTCCGCCTTCGCCGGCGCGGGCGCGGCGTCGCGGATCGGCAGCGGCATCTCGCCGACGTTGCCGACGACCCGCAGCCCCGAGGCGCCGGCGAGGTCCTTGACGTACACCGGTACGGAGAGAGTGGTGGTGCGGCCGCCCGTGTAGGCGACCTGGATGTTGAGGTACCGGCCGTTCTTCCCGTACTCGGGGAGCTCTTCGACGGTCCCGTCCCAGTTCGCCTGCTGAACCTGCTGCTTTCCCTTCCCGTTCCATCCGCAGTCGCGGTCGACGCCGGACGAGATGTAGCGGGAGAGGGACTCGCGGCGCTTGTCGGCGTTCTCCGGCGAGTACGTCATGCAGAGGGAGGCGTACTCCTCGGCGAAGACCGCCGCCGACTGGACCGGGAAGTCGGTGAGCCGGTAGCGGGTCAGGTCCCCGCCGTCCAGGGCGGCGGGCTTCACGGTGACGGACGACCGGCCGATGACCAGGCCCGTCACACCGCAGGACCCCAGTGCGAAGACACAGGTGGTGATCAGGAGCGTGGCGCGAAGGGCCACGTGCGTGCCCTTGCCGTTGGAGGGCAGCCGGCCTCCGGGGCGCGGTACGTCGAACCGGGCGTCCGGCCCCTTGGCACCGCTCGGCGCGGAGGGGGCGGGGGCGGTCACGGCCGCGACGGACGGGTCCTCGGCGGCAGCGGGTGCGGTGACGGCGGCAGGTATCGGGGCCGGGGACGCCTTACCGCCGCTCTTGCGGGCCTCGCGGGCGGCCTTCTTGCTCTCGTACTCGGCTTTGCGCGCAGCCTTCTTGCGTTCGTACTCGGCCTTCCGTTCGGCCTTCGCCTGCTCCCGCTTGTCCTTCTTCGACTCCGCGGCGGGACGGTCCGCGCGCGGCGGCAGGCTCGGTACCTGTCCCGGCGGGACGTTGGACTGCGGGGCCACGCGCACCCAGGCGGCGGCCACCTGGCTGCGGACCGCCTCGGCGGAGAGCTGGGGCGCGGCCGGGGAGCCGTGCGGACCCGGTGCCTGCCGGCCGGGGAGCGCGGCCCCGGACTGTGCGGGGAGCCCGGCATCCAGGCCCTCGCCGACCCCGTCCGCGGAACTGCTGTGGTCCGTCATCGGCTCGGTTCTCTCCCCGCGTGTGATCCCCGTCCGCCGGTCGGGCGTGCGGCGGGCCCTGGTGGGACCAGGTGCGTCGGCAGTGTGGCAAATCGAGCTGACATTCCCCTCCTGCTTTTCCTCGCGAGGAGAGGTGAGGAAGAAACAAGGAATCCCTGTGAGGAAAACCGGGGGGTCGGCGGGGCGAGCACGTGCCCGCGGCTCCGTCACAATGCCGGGTTGTGACCGGGCTTCGGGTACGGAGCCGTCCCCGACCTCCCGAAGGACGAGAGTTGAACGAGCAGAAGGTTCACCCGTGGCAGGACCCGGGCGCCGCCGCAGAGACCCCTGAAGCGCCGGTCGTGGATGCCGGGCACGCCTGGATCTCCGGATACGAGCCGGGTAACCCCTGGCAGGCGAAGCTCTGCCTGCACACTCCGCACGGCACGGTCGCTTACCCCCTCACCCCGCACACCATGCCGGACCTGCTGGAGGGCCTGGTCGTGGTCGCCCAGGAACAGCAGGGGGTGACGGGGGGCGTCCTGGACGAATCCGAAGCCGACGACTCCGTGGAGGACGCGCAGCCTGACGAGCCGGCAGAGGCCAGGACCATCCACAACGGCCGCGCGGCGCGTCTGACCGGATGGGCCGTGGTCCACGAACTGTGGGAGCGGGAGGACCCGAAGGTCCGCCTCATCATGGGCGCGACCGTCGTCGCCGTTTTCGTGTTGGGGATCTTGCTGTCCTGACGGGATACGGTCAAACCCACCACGCACAAAGGAGCCCGACATGCTGACGGAGACGACCGGCCGGACGCCGCAGGACCTCACGGCCGAGTTGACGGACCTGGCGGCCGTCGACGACTGGCCGTCGGTGTGGGCGGGCCCGCCGCAGGGCGGGACCCGGGAGTTCGACGAGTGGTGCGCGCGCTACGGCTGGGAGCCGCAGACGACCGAGCGCAGCCTCTGGCTCCGCACGCGCAACGGAGGGGACTGGACGTCGTTCGCGGTGTGGGGCGGCGACTGGAGCCCCCTCGCAAGCTTCAGCCACCAGGGATGGCACATCGCAGCGGGCTCCGGGGAGGAGAACGCTGACGTGCACGCGGCCGCGGCAGAGGCGTGGCCCGCCTACCTCAAGGCCGCCGAGGGAGCCTTGGGCGCCCCGACCTGGTCCGGTCAGTGGGACTCCCCGGACTTCCCGGAGCCTCCCCACCCCACGTTCTGGCGGGACCGTGAGGAGCGGGAGCTGAGCCGCAACCCGTTCCGGCTCGCGTACTGGGCGCCTAACGCAGGCGTCCCCGGGCAGCCGTACATCGTTCTGAGCCAGTCGGTCTCGTTCCAGAGCTGGACCACCGACCACCCCGGTGGCTCGGCCATCACCTTGAATGTGTACGCGCCGGTCGAGTTCCTCGCGGGTGATCAGTGACCAAAGTCGCACCGCTCACGCCGGAAGAGATCGAGCTCGCACAGAGGCTGGAGGCAAGGCACCAGGCCGGAGAGCCGCGCTCGCACGCGGACGCGCGCAAGATCGTCGCCCGGATGTTCGCGGACCGGAAGGCGGACCACGACCGACAGGCGGAGCTTGACCGGCAGGCAGGCCGTGAGCCGGCGGGTGAGAACGAGCTCCCCGACCTGATGTCGTACGTCTTGAGCGTCGCCGACAAGGGGGAGGTCACCAACCCGACGCGGGGCGATGACCGGGCGCTCTGGACCTGGCAGTCTCAGCCGGAGGGCATGGACCGGGAGATAAAGCACCGGTTCCTGGCCCAGGCGTGTGGCGAAACGCGCGGGTACCAGGTTCTGGAGGAAACCCCGGCAGCGGGCCAGATGGACGGGTACTACCTGGGGAACCGCTTCATGGCGGATGTGCTCACGACGGACTACGGCGTGAGCGCAGCCGACTTGCAGAAGACCATCGCCCAGTTCTGGCCCCGCGTCTCGGAGCGTTATGCCGAGGCGGCCAAGGGCCGGGTGCTGGTCTTCGCGGCGGAGATCGGTGAAGGCTCCGTCCTGGGTGCGTCGGAGCTGAAGCAGATCCTCGGACCGGAGGGAGTGGGCAGGGAGAACGTCGACTTCCTGGTCGACTTCCCCCACCCGCCGCATCTGCCGGCAGAGATGCGCGACCTGCTGGCGGACCCGGCCGTGCGATGCCAGATACGGCGGGAGGACTACGCGAAGGGAGACGGCAGGACGCCCGCCGATTTCCTTGCCAAGCTCGCCGCCGTCGACGTCCCCGAACACCTGAAGGAAGCCCACGCCGCGGCGGTGGCGACGCTGAGCGCGGCCAAGAGCTACGACGAATTCGAGGTCCCATCGGCCGGGCTGACCGAGCCCGAGCTGACCGAGCCCGGCGCGGAACAGCCCGAGTTGCAGGAGCCCGCGCCCGCCCAGCCCGAGCTGAAGGTGCCCGAGGCCGAGCAGTCGGCGGCCGAGGCTCCGACACCCCCGCAGCCCGAACCCAAGACGGTCGTGCACGGCCAGTCCTTCGTCCTGGGTGCGGACCTTCCCAGAACCCTCACCAGGCCGGCGCGCACCGGCCCCGCCGTCACCGGGATGCACGGCTGGGGCCCGCCTGCGGCCGAGGCCGCCCCCAAGTCCGCAGGGATCGAACAGTGACCCGCTCCGAACAAGCCACCGCCCCGGGCGAAGAGGTCGAGCTCTTCTTCTCCGACGTCTTCGCCTTCGTCGGCGAGTTCCTCGCCCCGACCGTGCGCCGCCGGCTCAACGGTTCCTCCGCCACCTGGTGCCCCCGCTGGTGGGAGCACCCCGAGGCCGGCGCGCGCCTCTCCGCGCTCTGGCTCGCCTGGGAACAGCTGCGGCTGGAGCCCACGCTCGGCCTGTCGACCTGGTGGCTGCACCACGCCGATCCGCACCTGCGGGTGCTGATGGACACGGACCTCGGCCCGTTCGCGGCCTGTTCGCCCAAGGTCGGCGGACACACCGCGTACCCCTTCGAACCCCTCCCGCTGGAGGAGTACGACCCCGAGACGCAGCCCTTGTGAGGGAACGGTGAGGGCGCAGGTGGCGCTCCCCACCGTTTCCCCGTATCCGTCAACCACCCTCCGACCAGGCTGTTTTCCTCACCCCTCCCCGTCATTTCCTCGTCTTTCCCCACGAGGAAATCGCACGTCCTCCCGGCCGCCCCGCCACCTACGGTGTCTCGGCGACCTGACTGAGGGAGGGCCGGGACGGTGGACTCACCCGTCGAGAACAAGCGAAGTGCGGTACTGGCGCTGGCACTACTGGGTGTCCTGCTGGTCGGCAGCCTCGTCGTGCTCACCGTCTTCGACGGCGAGGACGACTCCGAGGCCGACGCCAAACCCAAGGCGTCGGCCACACGGGGTACCGGCACCGGAGCGGGCACGGGCGGTGGTTCCGCAGGTGGGGCCGCCGCGCCGCAGACCGGATCGGCCCCCGGGGTGCCCCCCATCGTCCAGCCCGCCGACCTGAATGAGGCCCACCGTGCGATGGCCGACTACATGTCGGGCCTGAACACCTTCAAGTACACGGACAACAACGCCGCCTGGGCGCCCCGTCTGCTGGCCTTCACCGACGGCAGCGAGACGTTGAAGAAGCGGACCGCGCTGCCGACCGACAAGGCATGGGCCGCCTGCCAGCAGAACAAGTGCTCTTCCGCCGGGCAGGCCTTCGTACGCCGTGACGCGCTGATCGCCGACGATCTCGCCCGCGGCAGCGGTCAGTCGATCTCGAGCGTGGTGGAAGTGACCGCGACCCGTTCCAACGACGGCCGCAAGACCGAGACCGAGACCAACACCTGGCTGGTGAGCGCGCGCAAGAGCGGCGGCACGTGGCAGGTGAACGGCTTCGACATATACGGCCTGGGCAACGTGGGTGCGCCCGAGCCCAAGGAGGGGTGAAGCACCCGTGGTGGCTCCTGCCGTACTGGCGGCCGCGTCGAAGGCCGCCAAGGTGGCGAAGGCCGCCAAGAGTGCGGCCCAAGTCGCCTCGGGACAAGGCGGCAAGGGCGGCGGCGGAAAGAAGAAGAACAACTTCAAGTGGGTGCTGATCGTCGCAGGCATCGGCGCGATGCCGACCCTCGGCACCCTCCTCGTCGCCATGATCCTGATCATGGCGCTCATAGGCGGCATCGGCGGCGGCGCTGCCCAGGCGGCCTGCGGCAGCTACGGCGAGAACGCGGGCGCCGGCAACACCAGTGACAAGGCGGCCACGAACCCGATCATGCCCGCCGGCAAGATGTACATGCCGAGCGACACCGCCCGCGACGAGATACCGCCGAAGATGATCCTCGCCTCGATGCGCGCGGCCGCCCGCTACGACGGCCTCGACTGGACGATCATCGCCGGGCAGATGTACCAGGAGACGAGGTACGGCCAGGACAAGTCCGCGGCCCCCGGCGGCGACAACGGCTACGGCTACAAGGGCCTGCTGCAGTTCGGGGACTGGGCCTGGGGCCAATTCGGCGAGGACGGCAACGGCGACGGCCAGAAGGACCGCTACGGCGTCGACGACCTGGCCTTCGCCGCGGCCAACTACATGCACGCCCTGAAGGCGGAGTCCAACCCCTGGAAGGCGCTGCTCGGCTACTCCGGTTCGCTCGAGACCAACACCGTCTACCCCCGGGTGGTCCTCACCCAGGCAGCCCGATACCGCGGCACCCTCACCGACGACAAGGACCTGATCAACCGCTGGTACGCGCACCTGAAGAGCACCGTCGAGAAGAATCCTTCCTTCCCGGTCCTGGGCCAGACCTCGGACATCCCCGAGCCCGTCGGCAACAACGCCCAGCCGAGCGAGGCGCTGAGCATCCGCTCCAAGGGCCCCCGCAGCTGGTCCACCCCGCCCCTCGGCGGCGGACAGGGCGGCACCACGACGGCCATGGCGCCGATGGGCTTCTCCCGTCCGCTCGCGGCCCCGTTGCGCCCCGACGACCCGCCCGCGACGACCAGCGGCAAGGACTGGCAGTGGCCCATGAAGGAGGGCACGTACAAGCTCGGCACCAAGTACCACCAGGAGGGACCGCACTGGAGCCTCGGCTACCACACCGGGGTCGACCTGGAAGCGCCCACCGGCACCCCGATCTACGCCCCGGCCGACGGCAAGGTCGTCAGGGTCAGCAGTGGCGGCGCGTACGGCAACCAGACGCGCCTCGAGCACGCCAACGGCGTCATCACGCTGTACGCCCACCAGAGCAGCACTTCCGTGAAGGTGGGCGACAGCGTCAAGCGCGGCGACCAGATCGGCAAGGTCGGTGAAACGGGCAACGTGACGGGCGCGCACCTCCACTGGGAGGTGCTGATGCCGGGCGTCGACGACCCCTTCCGCAGCGGCCAGGACAACGGCCCGGGCGAGATCGACCCGGCGGCATGGCTGGAAGGCAAGATCACGGCCAGCCCCGACTACGGCAGCGTCCCCGGAGGTACCGGAAAGGGCAAGGACGCCGATTACCGCGACTGCGCCAAGAACGGCAAGGGCACGGCCGTCCCGCCGGACGGCGCCGGCTCGACCGGCCCCCTGCCCGACGTCGACGACACGGTCGTCCGCGCGGCGCTCGGCTGGGCCCAGCGCGGCATCGGCAAGCCCTACGAGTGGGGTGCACCCCGTCTCCAGGGCGACCACCCGACCTCCTTCGACTGCTCCAGCTTCACGCAGTGGATGTACTACCAAGCCAGTGGCGGCAAGATCAACGTGGGTTACACCACCTACGACCAGCAGCCCAACCTCGCGAAGTACAAGGTCGAACTGAGCCAGGCCAAGGCGGGCGACCTGATCTTCTTCCGGCCCAGCAACAGCGACCGCTCCCTCTCGGAGCACGTCGGCGTCGTCTGGGACCCTGCCAAGCACACGATCCTGCACGCCCCGAGGGTGGGCAAGAACGTCGAGTTCAGCCCCTGGGAGTGGCAGGGGGAGATCACGGGCGTCTACCGGGTGCCCACGGCCGGGAGCTTCCCCTAGGCCGTCTCTTCCGGATCTCGCTCCCCCAGCTACCGCTGGGAGGTGCCCCCAGACCCGCGCCGCCCGGCACCGCGCCTCGCCGCGTTGGCGGAGCACCCGAGTACGTCCAGTACAAGGGCGCCCCGCCAACGCGCCGATGCACGGCACCGGACGACGCGGGCTCAACCGGCAAGATCCGGAAGAGACGACCTAGACCGGCGGCGCCCACGGCGCCCCGGACCACCGACAGAACGAGATGCCGACGTCCCCCCGGGCCCGGCGGAAGGAACGCCCTGACCATGGCCCAAGAACCACAGAAGAAGCCGCGCGCCGAGGACGACTGGACGATCGAGATCGTCCTCCTCGTCGCCGGCGTCCTGGCCCTCCTGTCCGCCGCCTGGCTCGCGGCCCGCCTCGGCGCGGCGTTCACCGACCAGACGGCGCCCCCGGGCAACCCCTTCTCCTTCGCCATCGCCCTGGCCAAGGGCGACTACTCCTGGCCGGGTGGCGCGGCCAACGCCATCGCCGCTGCCGAAGCGCTGCTGCTCGCCGGCCTGATCACCGCCGGATACCGGATACGCCGACGGCTGCGCGACAAGCCGGACGTGGACCGGGCCGCCAAGCACATGACCGACGGCGCGGACCTCGGCAAGCTCACCATGAAGGGGGCTGCCGCGACCGCGCAGCGCCTCGGGGTGAAGGCCGAGGTGCCCGGCGTGTTCATCGGCCGCTCGGTGAAGGGCCGCCAGCCCCTCTTCGGCTCCTTCGAGGACATGCACGTCGACATCTGGGGCCCTCGTACCGGCAAGACGACACGGCGTGCCATCCCGGCGATCCTCGCCGCACCGGGGGCGGTCCTCGTCACCTCCAACAAGCGGGACATCGTCGACGGCACGCGGGGACCGCGCCAGGCCCGCGGGCAGGTGTGGGTGTTCGACCCGCAGCAGGTGGCCCAGGAACCGCCGGCCTGGTGGTGGAACCCCCTCTCGTACGTCACCGACGTGGCCAAAGCCCGCAAGCTGGCCGACCACTTCGCTTCGGGCTCGCGCGACGCCGACGCCTCCACCGACGCGTTCTTCGACCCGGCGGGCCAGGACCTCCTCGCCAACCTGCTGCTCGCGGCGGCGACCGCCAAGGCCCCCGTCACCCAGATCTACACCTGGCTGTCCAACCCGAAGGACGACACCCCGGAGCGCATCCTGCGCGGCGCCGGGCACGCCATGCCCGCCGACTCCCTGAACGGAGTCATCACGGCTCCGGACAAGCAGCGCAGCGGCATCTACGGCGTTGCCCAGCAGATGGCGTCCTGTCTGATCAACCCCGAGGTCAACCGGTGGGTGACCCCACTGGGTCCGACCGACGACCGCCCGGAGTTCGACCCCCACGAGTTCGTCCGTACCGCCTCGACCCTCTACTCGCTGTCCCGCGAGGGCAGCGACTCGGCGGGCCCGCTGGTGACGGCCCTGACCGTGGCCGTCGTCGAGGCGGCCGAGGAGTTCGCCACCACCCAGCGGGGCGGCCGGCTGTCGCTCCCGATGGTCGGCGTACTGGACGAGGCGGCGAACGTCTGCCGCTGGCGCGCCCTGCCCGACCTCTACTCGCACTACGGATCGCGCGGCATCGTGCTGATGACGATCCTCCAGTCCTGGGCCCAGGGCGTCGAGGTGTGGGGCGACCGGGGCATGGAGAAGCTCTGGTCCGCCGCGAACATCAGGGTCTACGGTGGCGGTGTCTCCGACACCCGCTTCCTCGGCGACCTCTCGGAGCTGGCGGGCGAGTACGAGCTCCGCGAGTACTCCGCGACCCAGGAGTCGGAGTACGGCCGCTGGTCCGGCAACCGGACGGTGAACGAGTCGGTCCGCCGCGAGCGCGTCCTCCAGGTCTCCGACCTGGGCTCGATGCCCCCGGGCCGCGCCCTCGTCCTGGCCTCGGGCACGAAGCCGGTCCTGGTGGAGACGGTCCCCTGGTGGGAAGGCCCGTACGCCCGCGAGGTCAAGGCCTCCCTGTCCACGTACGACCCCGGCGCCGCCTGAGCACCGCCCGATGCCCCGGCACGGTCCGGGGCATCGGGTCCACCCCTGCCGCAAGGCAGGGCCCCGGCCCGCCGGCCGGCCCGGGCCCCCAAACGATCACCGAAGACGCAGGAAGGGCCTGATCCGCGATGCGGATCAGGCCCTTGACCTGGTCTTACTCTGTCGGGGTGGCGGGATTTGAACCCACGACCTCTTCGTCCCGAACGAAGCGCGCTGCCAAGCTGCGCTACACCCCGATCGTCGCCCTGAAGTGTTGCTGTCCTGGCGACATCGATTACTTTAGCGGACCCTCGGCCTGAGACGAAATCCGGTTTTCACGAGCGCCCGCCGCAGGTGGTCAGGCCTTCGGGGCCAGGGTCAGGAGCGTCGCTTCCGGGGGGCAAGCGAAGCGGACCGGGGTGAAGCGGTTGGTGCCGCAGCCCGCCGAGACGTGGAGGTAGGAGCGTTGGCCCTGGGTCTCGTACGTGGACAGGCCCTTCACCCGCTTCGTGTCGAGGTCGCAGTTGGTGACCAGGGCCCCGTAGAAGGGGATGCACAGCTGTCCGCCGTGGGTGTGGCCGGCCAGGATCAGCGGGTAGCGGTCCGCGGTGAAGGACTCCAGGACGCGCAGGTACGGGGCGTGGACGACCGCCAGCGAGAAGTCCGCGTCCGCCTCCGGGCCGCCCGCGACGCGCTCGTAGCGGTCCCGCTTGATGTGCGGGTCGTCCAGGCCGGTGAAGGCCAGCTCGACCCCGTTGACCTTCAGCCGGGCCCGGGTGTTCGTGAGGTTCAGCCAGCCCGCCGCGTCGAAGGCGTCCCGCATGTCCTCCCACGGGTTGTGGACGGCGCCGACGACCGGCTTGTTGCCGTTCAGCCCGTGCCGGCCCTGCACCTTCTCGATCAGGTAGCGCCCGGGGTTGCGCAGCCGCGGCCCGTAGTAGTCGTTGGACCCGAAGACGTACACCCCGGGGAAGTCCATCAGCGGACCCAGCGAGTCGAGCAGCTCGGGCACGCCCTCCGTGTCGGAGAGGTTGTCGCCGGTGTTCACGACGAAGTCGGGGCGGAGTCCCGCCAGGGACTGCAGCCAGGCGCGCTTCTTGCGCTGGCCGCCGACCATGTGGATGTCCGAGACCTGCAGCACGCGCAGCGGGCGCATCCCTGCGGGCAGTACCGGGACCGTGATCCGGCGCAGTCGGAAGGAGCGGGCTTCGAAACCTGCGGCATAGGCCACACCGGCGGCCCCCACCGCCGCGATCGAGGCGGTCACCTTCAGGGGGACTCCGTAACGCGCGTGCATGGCCCCATCGTCGCAGACCGGGAAAACCGATGGGCGCCACAGGCCCCGCACCTGGCAGACTCAGGGGCATGACCACGCTCAAGGCCAAGCTCCAGGAAGACCTCACCACCGCCATCAAGGCGCGCGACGAACTCGCTTCGTCCACCCTGCGCCTGACCCTCTCCGCCATCACCAAGGAGGAGGTCGCGGGCAAGGAGGCGCGCGTGCTCTCCGACGAGGAAGTCCTCAAGGTGATCGCCAAGGAGGCGAAGAAGCGCCGCGAGGCCGCGGAGGCCTTCGCCCAGGGCGGCCGCGACGAGCAGGCCGCGCGGGAGACCGCGGAGGGCGAGTTCCTGGACGCCTACCTGCCCAAGCAGCTCAGCGACGACGAGCTGACGGCGATCGTGGCGCAGGCCGTCGAGGAGGCCAGGGCGGCGGGCGCCGAGGGCCCCCGGGCCATGGGTGCCGTCATGAAGATCGTGAACCCGAAGGTGGCGGGTCTGGCGGAGGGCGGCCGGGTCGCCGCGGCCGTCAAGAAGCAGCTTTCGTAAGTTCGTAAGAAGGACAACGTAGGGGTAAGGGGAGGGCCCCGGCCGGTGATCCGGCCGGGGCCCTCCCCTTCTTCGTGTCTCCGTCGCTACGGGGTGCCGCCGCCCCCGCCGCCCGCCGGGCCCGGGACCACCGGGACGTCGGGGACCACCGGGACCTCGGGGACGGTGCCGCCCGTGCCGCCGCCGGCGGCGGCACCGCCGGCACCGCCTGCCGCGGCGCCCCCGGCGGCCGCCCCGCCGCCGGGCTTGTTGTCACCGCCGGGCTTGCCGGGCTTCCCGGGCTTGCGCGGGGTGGTGGGCGGCGGGGTCGTGCCGCCCCGGCCGCCGGTGCTGCTGCCGCCCGTGCCGCCGGTGCCGGTACCGGTGCCGCCGCCCCCGACCGAGGGCTCCGGGACGCTGGCGCCGACGAAGTTCGGGGCGTCGCGGCCGGAGAGCGCGCCCGTGACGGCGTCCTTCCAGATCGGGCCGGGCAGGCCGCCGCCGAAGACCTTCGGGTAGTACTGCCCGCCGATGGTGATGTCCTCCATCGAGATCTTCTTCGAACCGCCGGAGCCGACCCACACCGCGCCGGACATGTTCGGGGTGTAGCCCACGAACCAGGCGTTGTAGCGGTTGTCGGTGGTACCGGTCTTGCCCGCGTTGTCGCGGTCGGTCAGGCCGGCCCGCTCACCCGTACCGGAGTCGACGACCCCGCGCAGCAGCTGGTTGATGGTGTCGGCGGTGTCCTGTGCCATCGCCCGGTCGCACTTGGACTTCGGCACCGCGAGCGCCTTGCCGTGCGCGTCGGTGATCGACTCCAGGGCGATCGGGGTGCAGTAGACGCCCCGGTTGGCGAAGGCGGCGTACGCGTTGGCCATCGTCAGCGGGGACATCTCGGCGGAGCCGAGCGCGATCGAGGGCTCCTCGGGCAGCTTGACGCCGCTGGCCGGGACCACGCCGAGCTTCTGCGTCATCTCGGTCACCGGGCAGATGCCGATGTCCGAGATCATCTGCACGAAGTAGGTGTTGATGGACTTCTCCATCGCCGTCCGCAGCGCGTACGGGCCGACCTCGTCCCGCGTCTCGTTCTGCGCGGTCTGCAGCTTGCCGTTGCCTAGCGGCAGGTTCTGCCAGGCCGGGCCCGAGCAGCGCGACACCGGGCTCGGGTACTCCATCTTGTTCGGGGCCGAGTAGACCTTCGTCGGCTCCATGCCCTGCTCTATGGCGGCGGCCGCGATGAACGGCTTGAACGTCGAGCCCACCTGGAAGCCGAAGTTGGAGCCGCCCATCCGCTTGTCCACGGAGTAGTTGATCTGCGTCTCGTTCTTCCCGAAGCCGTACGGCTTCGACTGGCCCATCGCCAGGACCTTCCCGGTGCCCGGCTGGACCATGGTCACGGCCGTGGCGATCGAGTCGTCCTCGTTGACGTGGTCCTTGATCGAGGCGTTGGCGGCCTCCTGCGACTGCGGGTCCAGCGTCGTGCGGATGGTCAGGCCGCCCTGGTTCCAGACCTTGGCCCGCTCCTCGCGGGTCTTGCCGAAGACCGTGTCGGAGAGGAAGGTCGCGCGGACGTAGTCGCAGAAGAAGCCCGCGCCCTTGACCGCGGTGATGCAGCCGTTCTTGGGGCGGGTCACCTTCAGCGTGACCGGCTTGGCCTTCGCCTCGTCCGCCTCGGCCTGCGAGATGTCCTTGACGTCCGCCATGCGCTGGAGGACGACGTTGCGGCGCTTCATCGCCTCCTGGCTGTCGTTCACCGGGTCGTACCGGCTCGGCGACTGCACGAGGCCGGCGAGCAGCGCCGACTCCTCCAGCGTCAGGTCCTTGGCGGGCTTGCTGAAGTAGCGCTGGGAGGCGGACTCGATGCCGTACGCGCCCTGCCCGAAGTAGGTGATGTTGAGGTAGTTCTCGAGGATCTTCTTCTTCCCGAGCTCCTCCTCGACCTGGATCGAGTACTTCAGCTCGCGGATCTTGCGGCCGAGGCTCTTCTCCTGCGCCTCGCGGACCTTCGTCTCGTCGTCGCCGGCCTCCTCGACGAAGACGTTCTTCACGTACTGCTGCGTGAGCGTGGAGGCGCCCTGTGCGGCCCCGCCCTCCTGCGCGTTGCGGTTCACCGCGCGCAGGATGCCCTTGAGGTCGACCGCGCCGTGCTCGTAGAAGCGCGAGTCCTCGATGGCGACGATGGCCTTCTGCATGTACGGCGACATGGCCGTGAGCGGCACGACCTGCCGGTCCCTGGAATAGACGGTGGCGATCAGGCCACCCTCGGCATCCAGGATCGTGGTGCGCTGGCTCAGCGGAGGCGTCTTCAGATTGGCCGGGATCTCATCGAAACCCTCGACCGTGCCCTTGGCGGCGAGGCCCAGAGCGCCGGCGCCCGGGATCGCGATGCCGGCAAGTACGACTCCGGAGAGAACCGACACCCCGAGGAACTTGGCGGCCTGCTGCGGCCCCGTCAGCCCTGCGCCCGAGCGCTTCTTTCCCATAGAGGGCAGCCTACGTTCTCATTCGCCGGACACGTGCGAATGCCTTGGCCTAAGCTGTCCCCAACTGTCACAGCAGTGCGGTGCGACATCAACCCCTCGGCTTGATTTTCACCCTTCCCGAATGGGGTGGACACATGTCCGAATCCCGCCCTTCGCTCTGACGGCCGCTCACCGGCGCTTCCCCGATTTCACCCGAATCGCCGGAATGGTCGGGCATGTCGCCGGATCACTCCGTCGGGTGATCTGCCGCTTACCCATAGTCCGTTCGGACCATTCAAGATTGGGCCCGTCGGGGGTGTTGCGCCGTCCCCGCCTTCCGTAACGTCCTCAACTGGCAGCGGTGAATATGCCGCTACCGCCGTGGGGGAGCCTCGATTCGGGAGAGGACGGCACCGGGATGGGCTGGGTTACCGACTGGAGTGCGCAGGCAGCCTGCCGCACTACCGATCCGGATGAACTGTTCGTTCAAGGAGCGGCACAGAACAGGGCCAAGGCGGTGTGCACCGGGTGTCCGGTGCGGACCGAGTGCCTGGCCGACGCACTCGACAATCGTGTCGAGTTCGGAGTGTGGGGCGGAATGACCGAGCGGGAACGACGCGCCTTGTTGCGCCGGCGTCCCACCGTCACCTCGTGGCGACGGCTGCTCGAAACCGCCCGCACGGAGTACGAGCGCAGTACGGGCATCCTCACCGTGGATGTCGACGCGGAGATCGACGTGTCGTACGAGACCTACGCGGCAGCCGGGTAACCACCCGGGCGCCGCGTCGGCACCACTCGTACGTACGCCTAGGCTCCTGCGGCCGGAACCCCGGCCGCGAGTCGCTCTCCGATGGCCCGAAGCCCGGCGAGGTCGTGCACATCGCCGGGCAGGGCGGCCACTTCGGCCACCGCCACCTCCGGGTGAAGAGAGGTGAAGCGATCGCGTGTGCGCTGCTCACGCGCGATCACCTGCATCCGCTCGGCGTGCAGGCGCAGCAGTCCCGCGGTGATCAGGTCCACGTCGTTCAGGTCGTTGAGATCGTTCAGGCCGCTCGGGTCGCTCCCGTCGTGCGCATCGTTCGGGTCGTGCGCATCGGTCGCGCCGGTCGTGCCGTCCGCTTCGGCGGTCGTCCCGTCCTCGCCGCCCACACCGGGGGAGCCGTCGTCGGCGGCGTCACGAAGTCCAGCCTTCCCGGACTCCTGATCGACAATGCCGCCTTCTTCAAGATTCTCTGCGGCGGCCAGCGCCCGCTCCGCGGACAGCTGTCCCGCGTCACTTCCGTGCACCCGGTTCAGCACCAGACCGGCCAGCGGCATCTTCTCCGCAGCCAGCCGTTCCACGAAGTACGCCGCCTCGCGCAGCGCGTCCGGCTCGGGAGCCGCGACCACGAGGAACGCCGTACCGGGAGCCTGGAGCAGCCGGAACGTCGCGTCCGCGCGCGTCCGGAACCCGCCGAACATCGTGTCCATCGCCGCCACGAACGTCTGTACGTCCTTCAGCAGCGAGGCACCCATCAGCTTGCTCAGCGTGCCGGTCATCATCGACATGCCGACGTTGAGGAACTTCATGCCGGCCCGGCCGCCGACCTTCGCCGGGGCCATCAGCACCCGGATGAACTTCCCGTCCAGGAACGACCCCAGCCGCTTCGGCGCGTCCAGGAAGTCCAGCGCGGACCGGCTCGGCGGGGTGTCCACGACGATCAGGTCCCAGTCGTCCCGGGCCCGCAGCTGGCCCAGCTTCTCCATCGCCATGTACTCCTGCGTGCCCGCGAAACCGGCCGACAGGGACTGGTAGAAGGGGTTCGCCAGGATCGCCCGCGCCCGCTCGCCGTCCGCGTGCGACTCGACGATCTCGTCGAACGTCCGCTTCATGTCCAGCATCATGGCGTGGAGTTCACCGGTGCCGTCGCCGGAGGCCGCTATCCCCGGTACCCGGCGCGGGGTGTTGTCCAGCGAGTCGATCCCCATCGACTGGGCCAGCCTGCGCGCCGGGTCGATGGTCAGCACCACCACCTTCCGCCCGCGCTCGGCCGCCCGTACGCCCAGCGCCGCCGCGGTCGTGGTCTTGCCGACCCCGCCCGACCCGCAGCACACGATGATCCGGGTCCCCGCGTCGTCCAGCAGCGCGTCGACCGCCAGCCGCTGCGGCGTGTCCAGCCCCATGCTCTCCCCGCCCCCGCTCATTCGGCGCCCACCTGCTTGCGCAGCTCCGCCGCCAGCTCGTACAGCCCGGCCAGCTCCATCCCCGAGCCGATCAGGGGGAGTTCGTACGTCGGCACGTCGAGTCCCGCCAGCACCGCGCGCTGCTCCCGCTCCAGCTCCACCCGGCTCGCGTGCTCGGCGGCCTGCGTCAGGAGCGGCTCCACCAGCCGCTCGGCCAGCCCGCCCCGCCGCGCCCCGCCCAGCCCGGCCCGGGACAGGGCCTTGGCGATCTCGGTGCGGCGGCCGTCCGCGGCCGCGCGCAGGGTGTCCTCGTCGAGGTGGTGCGGGCGCACCATGTTGACGATCACCCGGCCGACGGGCAGCCCCGCCCCCACCAGCTCGTCGATGCCGTCCGAGGTCTCCTGGACGGGCATCTCCTCCAGCAGGGTCACCAGGTGCACCGCCGTGTCCGGGGACTTCAGCACCTTCATGACGGCCTGCGCCTGGTTGTGGATCGGACCGAACCGGGCCAGCCCCGCCACCTCGTCGTTGACGTTCAGGAAGCGGGTGATCCGCCCGGTCGGCGGCGCGTCCATGATCACGTGGTCGTAGACGAACCGTCCGGCCTTGTCCTTGCGCCGCACCGCCTCGCACGCCTTGCCGGTCAGCAGGACGTCCCGCAGACCGGGCGCGATCGTCGTCGCGAAGTCGATCGCGCCGAGCTTCTTCAGGGCGCGGCCGGCCGAGCCCAGCTTGTAGAACATCTGGAGGTAGTCCAGTAGTGCCCGTTCGGCGTCGATGGCGAGCGCGTACACCTCACCCCCGCCCGCGCCGGGCGCCACGGCGATCTTCCGCTCCTCGTAGGGGAGCGCTTCCGTGCCGAAAAGCTGTGCGATGCCCTGCCTGCCCTCGACCTCCACGAGAAGAGTCCGCCTGCCCTCGCGCGCGAGGGCCAGCGCGAGTGCCGCGGCGACCGTGGTCTTGCCGGTGCCGCCCTTGCCGCTGACCACCTGGAGCCTGCTCACAGCGTCCGAGCCTAACCACTCCCGCTCAGGCATTACGCTCGCCCCCATGACCAAGAAGTTCGAATACGCGACGGTCCCCCTGCTGGTTCACGCCACGAAGCAGATCCTGGACACCTGGGGCGAGGACGGCTGGGAGCTCGTCCAGGTCGTGCCCGGCCCGAACAACCCCGAGCAGCTCGTGGCCTACCTCAAGCGGGAGAAGGCATGAGCGGCGTCGTCGAGGCCCGGATCGCCGAGCTCGGCCTGACCCTGCCCGAGGTCGTCCCGCCGCTGGCCACGTACCAGCCGGCGGTCCGGTCGGGCGCGTACGTCTACACCGCGGGCCAGCTGCCGATGGTGCAGGGCAAGCTCCCCGTCACCGGCAAGGTCGGCGCCGAGGTCTCCGCGGAGCAGGCGAAGGAACTCGCGGCGACGTGCGCGCTGAACGCGCTGGCCGCCGTCAAGTCCGTGGTCGGCGACCTGGACAGGATCGCCCGTGTGGTGAAGGTCGTCGGCTTCGTCGCCTCGGCCCCCGACTTCACGGCGCAGCCGGGCGTGCTGAACGGTGCGAGCGAGCTGCTGGGCGAGGTGCTCGGCGAGAAGGGCGTGCACGCGCGCTCCGCGGTCGGCGTGGCGGTGCTGCCGCTGGACGCGCCGGTCGAGATCGAGATCCAGGTCGAGCTGCTGCCCGCCTGACCCGCCTTCTCGACGCGCCGCTCGCGCGGCTCGGCCCCTGGGGCCTCCCCGGCTTCGCGCCGCTGCGACGGCCTCCGGCTGTCGGATGCGGGGCGGGGCCGGTTCGCGTTGCGGGGGCCGGTGGGCGTGTGCGGGTGGTGTGCCGCTGCGCGGGGCTGGGTCCCCTACCCGCCCTTCCACCGTTCCCCGGGCTGCGCCCGGACCCATACGGCGCTACCGCGCCC
>NZ_JBIVEG010000020.1:0-148331 GCF_044747545.1 Streptomyces sp. NPDC090077 | reverse complement strand
CGCCTTCGGCGACCCTTGACAGGCCGTCCCGCCCCGGAAAGCCGAAAGACTGCCGGGAAACCCCCAAAGAAACGGCACGGTCCAGAGAGGGAGGGACGGGCCTCTCAGCGATGGGCGAGGGGCCGGGCCTCGGCGGGCCGGGCATCCGGGCCCCAGATCCCCGGTCCGGGGCCAGGGGCGCGGCTACCTGCACGAGAGGTTGATCAGAGCGCCCTACGGAGCACCCGAGCGCGTCAGATCGCTACGCGCTTCTCCTGGCTTGGCGTCCGACGACCGTCCGGGGCTGATGCCCGCACGAGAACACGAACAGAGCAGTGGGGGAAGCCGACAGGCGCGACAGATCGCTACGCGCTTCTCCCGGCTCGGCGTCCGCGGGCCGTCTGGGCCTGACGTATTCAGCCCCGCCGGCGTTTGAGGCGCGGGGGTCTGGGGGCGGAGCCCCCAGGAGGGGTCCGGGCGCAGCCCTGGGGGCACCTCCCAGCGGTAGCTGGGGGAGGAACGGTGGAAGGGCGGGTAGGGGACAGGCCCGCGCAGCGGCAACGCGTACCGGCCCCGCCCCGCGTCCGACGGCCGGAGGCTGTCGCAGCGGCGCGAAGCCGGGGAGGCGCCCCGGGCGCCGAGCCGCTACGCGGCGGCCGGGGTGGGGACGTCCTGTTCGGCTTCGACGGTGGCGTTCCAGTCGCGCTTGATCGCGCGCCAGCCCTCGTCCGTCTCGCCCAGGCGCCAGTACCCGGAGATCGAGAGGCGTTCGCGGGGTACCCCGCGCTCCATGCGGAGGTGGCGGCGGAGTTCCTTCACGAAGCCCGCCTCGCCGTGGACGAAGGCGTGGACGTCGGAGGAGGGGAAGGTGAGGCTGGTGACGGCTTCCAGGAGGGCCGCGCCGACCGGGCGGTCGCCGCGGTGCAGCCACACCGGGGTGATGCCGTCCGGGGTGCGGATGTCCTGGACGTCCGCCGGGCCGTCCACCTCGATGAAGGCGTGCACCCGCGCGCCCTGCGGCATCCGCTCCATGGACGCGGCGATCGCCGGCAGCGCGCTCTCGTCGCCGACGAGGAGGTGCCAGTCCGCCCGGGGGTCCGGGGCGTAGCCGCCGCCGGGGCCGAGGAAGTGGACGAGCTCGCCGGGCTGGACGCGGGCCGCCCAGGGGCCGGCCAGGCCCTCGTCCCCGTGGACCACGAAGTCGATGGTCAGTTCCAGCAGGGCCGGGTCGAAGGCGCGGACGGTGTACGCGCGCTGGCGGGGCCAGGCCTCGCGGCGGTGCGTCGCGCGGATGACGTCCATGTCCCAGGGTTCGGCGTACCGCACGCCCTCGGGTTCGAAGAGGATCTTCACGTAGTGGTCCGCGTACGCGCCCGCGCCGAAACCGGCCAGCCCGTCGCCGCCCAGCACGATGCGGACCATGTGCGGCGTCAGTCGTTCGGTGCGTACCACGACTGCGGTGCCGACGGTGCGGGCGCGTCCTTCTGCCACGGTTTCTCCCCTTACGCCTTGCGAAGCCTTACGTCTTACCAAGCTTAGGATTACCTAACTTAGCACCTCATGGGCGCAGCGCGCTGCTCAGACGTGACATCGCTCCTCCCAGACCCCACCGATGGGCGAGTGCATCGACCATTTCGGGGTGGGCGGGAGCGTGGGGGAGGGTCGGGTCGAAGGCCGGGAGGGGGGCGTCCGTGGCCACCTGGACGACCTTGGGGGCGACGGCGAGGTACGGGCGGGACTCGTCGAGGCGCTTGCGCTGGGTGGGGGTCAGCTTCGACTTCGGGTCGCCGACCGCGGCGATGATCCCGGCCAGGTCCCCGTACGCGTCCAGCAGCTTGGCCGCCGTCTTCTCGCCGATGCCCGGCACGCCCGGCAGGCCGTCGCTCGGGTCGCCCCGCAGCAGTGCGAGGTCCGCGTACCCCGGGCCGTCCACCCCGTACTTCTCGCGCAGCCAGGCCTCGTCGGTGACCTGGAGGGTCCCGACGCCCTTGATCGGGTACAGGACGCGGCGTGCGCGGGCGTCGTCCACCAGCTGGTAGAGGTCCCGGTCGCCGGTGACGATGTCCACCGGGCCGGTGGCGCGGGCGGTGAGGGTGCCGATCACGTCGTCCGCCTCGTACCCGGCGACCCCCACCCGGGCGATGCCGAACGCGTCCAGCGCCGCCTCGATGACCGGTACCTGCGGGGCCAGGGTGTCCGGGGTCTCCTCCACGTCCGGGCCGGTCTCCGTCTCCTGCGCGACCCGGTGCGCCTTGTAGGAGGGGATCAGCTCCACCCGCCAGTGCGGTCGCCAGTCGGCGTCCATGCAGGCGACGAGGTCGTCCGGCCGGTGGTCCTGCACCAGTCGGCCGATCATGTCGAGCAGCCCGCGCACGGCGTTGACGGGCGTGCCGTCGGGGGCCTTCACGGAGTCCGGCACGCCGAAGTAGGCGCGGTAGTAGAGGGAGGCGGTGTCCAGGAGCATCAGGCGTCGTGTCGTCACGCAGACGATGATGCCGCAACGCCGACGGCGCGCCGGGATCACCCGGGGTGACCTGATCGTCACTCAAACAGTTCGCCCGGCGCGCGCGTTCGCGCGCCCTCGCGGAGGGTGTGGATCACCGGCAGGGCGCCCCGCCCGTCCGGCCGTGTCCCTTCCCCCGTCCTGTGAGGGTTCCGCATGCCCCGTCGCGGAGTCGCCCGCGCCCTCGTCGCGAGCACCGTGCTGTCCCTGCTCCCCGCCGGCCCCGCCGCGGCCCACGACGGGCCGCCGGATCCCGCCGCGCCCGCCCGCCAGACCCCCGGCGAGCTGCGCGAGCGGGTCCGCCGGGAGGTGTCCCCCGCCGAGTCGCGGGGCCTGGGCCCCGAGAACGCCGAGGCGCAGGCCCGTACCCGGCTGGCGATGCTGGACGAGGCGGACCGGCCCGACGCCGCCAGGGCGGCCCGGCTGAAGTCCCTGACGGAGTCTCAGGCCAGGGCGAACGCGGGTTTCCGGCCGGAGGTCTACGGCGCGTTCACGGAGTACTTCGACTCCCCGGAGTACGGCGCGCACACCGCCCTGCTGCCGACGGGCAAGGTGCTGCTGTTCTCCTTCGAGCACACCGGAGCCGGCCACGCCTTCCTGTGGGACCCCGCGAAGGGCACCGGTGCCGGGGCGTTCACGAAGGCCACCCCGCCCCCGGCCGGCTCCTTCTTCCGGACCGGGCACGCCCTGCTGCCCAGCGGCCGCCTCGGCGTCTTCGGCGGCACCGCCGGGAGCGGGCTCTCGCTGGTCTTCGACCCGTGGACCGAGACCTGGAGCCGCGAGCAGGAGACGGCGGCGACCCGCAGGGCCGCCTTCCCGGGCGCGGCCGGGCCGCTGTGGGGGACCAGGGCCCCGGCGGTGGAACGCTTCCCCGTGCTCGGGCATCCGGTCGCGGCCGCCGGCCCCGCGTACGCCCCCGCCGCGGGCCGGGCCGGCGACAGCACCGTTCTGATGCCCGACGGGACCCTGCTCACCGCGAGCGGTGCCTACGACATCCACGACTACGCGAGCGGCCTGCTCAGCCCCGCCCCCGATCTGAGGTACCGCCAGCTGGAGCTGCGCGACACCAAGGGCGGCTGGCGGCTCGGCCCGGTGCAGCGGCTGCCGCGCGGCCACCACTCCAGTGCCCTGGTCCTGCCCGACGGCCGCGTCGTGATCACCGGTGACGAACTCCAGCAGACCGCACACGACGGGGACCTGCGGGACGGGATGCCCGGCACCATCGAGGTCTACGAGCCGCCCTACCTGTACCAGGGGCCCCGGCCCGCCCTCGACGAGGTGCCGGCCGCACCCCTCGCCCCCGGGGACCGCTTCCTGGTGCGCACCGGCACCCCGGACCGGGTGCGGCGGGCCGTGCTGCTGCCCCCGGCCGGCGCCCCGCACACCGCCCGGCCCGGCCGCGGGCCGGCCGAACTGCGCATCGAACGGCGGGAGGGCGGACTCCTCACCCTCCAGGCCCCGCCGGCGTCCTCGGCCGTCGCCCCCGGCCACCACATGCTCTTCCTCCTCGACGCGAAGGGCGTGCCCAGCGTCGCGCGCTGGATCCGGCTGACCTGACCCCCTCCTCCGCCCCCACACCCAGGAGACCCCGATGGACGACGTCCAGCCCCTCACCCCCGACCGCAGGACCGTCATCAGGGCCGGGGCGGCGGCCGCCGCCGCGCTCGCCGTGTGCCCGTACGCCGCGGGTGCGGCGACCGCGGCGACGGCGGCACCCCCGGGGGCGGCGCCCGCCCCGGCCCCCGTGCAATCCGCCGTCCTGCCGCTGCGCGCCGACCGCACCACCCAGGGCGACATCCTCGCGGGCTCCCGCAAGGACCACGCCTGCCTGCTGCTCCTGCACTTCCGCGATGCCGGACGGGCCCGGACCTGGCTCCGCGAGCTCCTGCCGGCCATCTCCACCACCGAGGAGATGGCCCGCTTCAACGCCGCCTTCAGCGCGGCCCGGCTCAAGGCGGGCGGCGCCGACCCGGACGGGCTCTCCGCCCAGTGGACCGGGCTGTCCCTGACCCACGCCGGGCTGCGGCTACTGGCCGGCCGCGAGCCCTTCCCGGCACTGCCCGCCGGCAGCACCGCCGAGGCCTTCGCGCAGGGCCCCGCCGCGCGTGCGGAGGACCTCGGCGACACCGGCGACAGCGCCCCCGGCTCCTGGCTGTTCGGCGCCGAGGGGCCCGGGCGCGCGGTGCATGCGGTGCTCAGCCTCTCCGCGGACGACCCCGCCAAGCTCACCGCGGCCGTCGCCCGCCACCGCAAGGCCCTCGGCCCGGCCGGCGGCCGGATCGTCTTCCGGCAGGACGCCGGCAAGCTCCCCGGGGCGCTGAAGGGGCACGAGCACTTCGGCTTCTCCGACGGCATCAGCCAGCCCGGCGTACGCGGCTTCCACGCCGCCGACCCGACCGACGCGACCTTCGTGAAGGGCAAGCCCGGCACCCGGCTGCTGCCGCCCGGGGAGTTCCTGATCGGACAGGAGAAGGTCGGGCAGCGGCCCGCCGGACTGCCCGCCTGGGCCACCGGTGGCTCCTTCCAGGTGGTCCGCCGGCTCGCCCAGGACGTTCCCGGCTGGTGGGCCCAGGCCCGGGAGCGGCTCGCCGAGCTGAAGAAGGCCGGGGCCGCGCCGCCGGAGGCCACCGAGACCTGGGTCGCGGCCCGCCTCGTCGGCCGCTGGCCCGGCGGCACCCCGATCGCCGGCTGCCCGCTCGCGGAGCAGCCCGCCCCGCTCGGTACCGACCCGGACGCCGCCCTGACGTACGCGGGCGACCCCGAGGGCTGGCACACCCCGCTGTTCGCGCACATCCGCAAGGGCAACCCGCGCGACGGCCTCGTCGTCGTCCCGGGCCGCCCCCCGCTGGACCCCGCCGCCCTGGACGGACGGCGGATCATCCGGCGCGGCATCCCGTACGGCCCCGCCTACGACTTCGACCGCCCGGCCGAGGAGCAGGAGGCCTCGCGCGGCCTGGTCTTCGTCGGCTACCAGGCCGACCTCGTGGAGCAGTTCGAGTTCCTGACCAAGCGGTGGATCAACGACCTCGACTTCCCGCCCGCCCGCAACCCCCGCGTGGGAGCCGACCCGGTCCTCGGCCCGGAATCCCCCGTCACCTTCGAGACCGAGGCCGCGACCGGCAGCCGCGCCACGACCCTGGGATTCGGCCGGTTCGTCCGCACCGAGGGCGCCCTCTACGCCTTCACGCCCTCGCTGCCCACCCTGCGCGCCCTGGCCGAGGGCCGGCTCGACCGATCCGTCGAGGTGCACCACGGCACCGTCCTGCGGGCCGGGGACGTCCTCGACGCGGGCAGCGTGCGCCTGGCCCTCCGGACCGACGGCGACCTCGCCCTGCTCGACTCCGGCGGCACCCTCCTGTGGAGCGCGGGCACCGAGGGCGCCGGGAACCAGGCCGTCTTCTCCGCCGACGGCGAGCTGACCGTACGCACGGCCGAGGGCTCGAACCTGTGGAGCAGCGGCACCGCGGGCCACCCCGCCGCCCGGCTGCTGGTCCGCCCCTCCGGTGACGTGGTGGTCCTCGACGGCAACCGCGTGCTGTGGCGCGCGGGCGGAGGGCACGTAGGGTAACCGGGCAACGACGGGAATCCACCGGGTCGCGGCCCGGTGGGCTCTTGCACGCGAATCCGGGGGCGGTTGCTGCGTAAGGTGCTTACAGCACACCGAAGTGCGACGAGGACGTGGGGAGGGCAGCCCCGACATGAACGGCAAGGAAGACGGAAGCATCGAGGACGCCACGGACGGCAGGGAGTACGCGCCCGCGCGGGCGGGCGCGACCGATGCCAACGACAAGGAGAAGGACTCCAAGGAGCCGCTGCGGGTGGGCGTCGCCGTGCGCAAACGGCGCCGGGCGCTGCACCTGACCCTCGCCGCCGTGTCGGCGCGCAGCGGCCTGTCCGTCCCCTTCCTGAGCCAGATAGAGAACGAGCGGGCCCGCCCCAGCATGCGTTCGCTGGAGCGGGTCGCCGACGCGCTGGAGACCACGGCCGTGGACCTGCTGGCCGCCTCCGACACCGCGCGGACCGTGGACCTCGTCCGCGCCGACGAGTCCGGCTTCACGCCCGTCATGGGAGTACGGCCCCTCGTCCGCGGCCACCACCAGCTGCACGCGCTGGAGTTCACCGGCGACCAGGACGCCGGCCGCGAGTACCAGCACCGCAACGACGAGCTGATGTACGTGGTCTCCGGTGCCTGCCAGGTGGAGGCCGAGGGACGGGCGTACCGGCTGGAGAGCGGCGACGCCCTGTTCCTGTCGGGCGGGGTGCGCCACCGCTGGCGGGCCGTCACCGAGGACACCCGGCTGCTGGTCGTCGCCGTCGGCGACCACATCCACGCCACCTCCGAGCCGCCCTCCCCGGGGCGCTGAGCCGGTGCGCGTCGTCTCGCTCGTGCCCTCCCTGACCGAGGCGGTGGCCGTCAGCGCGCCGGGTGCGCTGGTGGGGGCCACCGACTGGTGCACGCACCCCGCGGACCTCGGGGGCGCGGTGCGGATCGGGGGCACGAAGAACCCGGACGTACGCGCGGTCGTGGAGCTGCGCCCCGACCTGGTGGTCGCCAACGAGGAGGAGAACCGGGCCCCCGACCTGGCGGCGCTGCGCGCGGCCGGGCTGGAGGTGCTGGTCACCGAGATCCGGGACCTCCCGCAGGCCTTCGCCGAACTGGACCGGTTGCTGGTGGCGGCGCTGGGGCTGGCGCGGCCCGAGTGGCTGGACCGGGCCGAGGAGGCCTGGGCGGCGGTGGAACCCGTCGGGGACCTGACCGCCTTCGTGCCGATCTGGCGGCGGCCCTGGATGGTGCTGGGCCGGGACACCTTCGCGGGCGACCTGCTGGCCCGCCTCGGGGTGCGCAACGTCTACGCCGGGCACCCGGAGCGGTACCCGAAGGTGCCGCTCGCCGAACTGGCGGCGAGCGGCTGCGATCTGGTGGTGCTCCCGGACGAGCCGTACGCCTTCTCCGCCGACGACGGCCCGGAGGCCTTTCCCGGCCTCCGGGCCGCTCTCGTCAGCGGACGCCACCTGACCTGGTACGGGCCTTCGCTGGCCGAGGCCCCGGCGGTGCTGGGGGCGGCGATCAGGCGGTCTTCGGCAGCAGCCGGCCGCTGAACAGCCCGCGCAGGGTGTGGGCGGCGGCCAGCAGCCAGGCGGTGACCAGGCCGAGGAACAGGGCGGTGGCCAGCCAGGCGAAGGCGTCCAGCCCGGTGTGGCGGGCCAGCCCGGCGGCGCCGGTGACGCAGGTGCCGACGGGGAAGGTCAGCGCCCACCAGGTCATCGCGAAGCCCATGCCGTTCCGGGCGGCCCGGACCAGCATCGAGGCGGCCAGGGCCAGCCACAGCAGGGCGAAGCCCATCACGGGCACCCCGTAGACCACGGCGAAGGCGCCGAGGGCGTGGGCGTAGGAGGCGTCGATGGCCCCGGGGGCCACGTCGGCGAGCTGGTTCACGGCGGTGGTGGACTGGCCGAGGGGGCCGAGGACCAGGAACAGCGCGGGGGTCAGTGCCAGGGGCAGGGGGCCGCTGACGATCAGCCGGCCGAAGACCAGGGGGAGCAGCAGCAGGGTGGCCATCAGGCTCACGCCGAACATCGCGTAGCAGGCGAGGAGCATGGCCTCGCGGGGCTGCCCGGCGGGCAGGTGGGGGACGAGCAGGGGGCCGACGGCGGCGGAGACCATGGGGGAGACCACGGGCAGCAGCCAGACGGGGGAGGCCTGGGAGGCCTCGACCTTGTGCCGCACCACCATCAGGTAGGGCACGACGACGGCCCCGACCAGCCCGATCAGCGTCCCGGCGGTGAACAGCGCGGTGTCGACGGCTATGGCGGCGCCGGTCCCGATCAGGTCCTTGCCGACGATCAGGGTGCCGCCGCCGACGGCCAGCAGGGCCATCGCCAGGCAGCCGTAGAAGGGGGCCACGGCCGGGTCGAGGAGGTGGGCGCGGGCCTGGTCGCGGTGGTGCAGCCAGTGCCCGGCGCGGGCGGTCAGCAGCACGGCGAGGGCCACGGCGGACAGCGCCCAGACGAGCTGGCAGGCCACGCGCTGGCCCGGGAGCTGGTAGGGGAGGGTGGCTCCCGCGTTCGCGATGATGGCCGTGCCCATGACGGAGGCGTACCAGTTGGGGCCGAGGTGGCGCAGCGCAGGGGCCTTGTGGGTCCGGGGCGCGGGTTCTGTGACGGTGCGGGGTCGCACGAGGGTGGTGGCCATGGGTCCAGCGTCCCGGCGGGCCGGGCCGTACGGCAGAGGCCGCACGTCTATAAGGCCATAAACTGATGTTATGGCTAACGAGGAGACGGTTCCGCTCGCACACCGCGTGCCGGACCTGGGAGCGCTGGAGCTGCTGCTCACGGTGGCCCGGGTCGGCAGCCTGAGCGGCGCCGCCCGGCACCTGGGCATCACGCAGCCGGCGGCGAGCAGCCGCATCCGGGCGATGGAGGCCCGGCTCGGCGTGGCCCTGGTGGACCGCTCCCCGCGCGGCTCGACCCTCACGGCGGAGGGGGCGCTCGTCACGGACTGGGCCCGGCGGGTGGTGGAGGCCGCCGAGGCCTTCGACGCGGGCGCGCAGGCGCTGCGCGGGCGGCGGGACTCGCGGCTGCGGGTGGCCGCCAGCATGACCATCGCCGAGTACCTGCTGCCGGGCTGGCTGATCGCCCTGCGCGGGGAGCGCCCCGACACGGCGGTCTCGCTGCACGCCGGGAACTCGGCGGACGTGGCCCAGCGGGTCCTGACCCACGAGGCGGACCTCGGCTTCGTGGAGGGGCTCAGCGTCCCGGACGGGCTGGACTCCGCCGTCATCGCGCAGGACCGCCTGGTGGTGGCGGTGGCCCCGCACCACCCCTGGGCGCGGCGCTCGAAGGGGGTGGAGGCGGCGGAGCTGGCCTCGGCCCCGCTGATCCTGCGCGAACGCGGCTCCGGCACCCGGCAGGTGCTGGACGCCGCTCTGGCCCCGTCCGGGGGGCTGGCCCTGCCGCTGCTGGAGCTGGCCTCGACCACCGCCGTCAAGGCGGCCGCGCTCAGCGGTGCCGGGCCGTGCGTCCTGTCGGAGCTGGCCCTGGGCGAGGAACTGGCGGCCCGCCGCCTGGTGGAGGTCCCGGTCCCGGACGCGGCCCTGTCCCGGGCCCTGCGCGCGGTCTGGCCCACGGGCGCCCGGCCGGCGGGGCCGGCGCGGGACCTGCTGTCGCTGACGCGGCGGCGGGCGTAGGCCGTCCGGGTGAGGGCGGATCGATTCGGCGCGGGTCGGACGGTGACCCGGGCCGGGCCTTCGGGAGGGTGACGCCTGCACGTTGTCGCCCGTCGTGAAGGGAACCACCCCCCATGCGTCTTCGCCAAGCAGCCGTCGCCGTTTTCGGCGCCGTCACGCTCCTGGTGACCGTCCCGTCCTCCTCCTCCGCCGCCACGGGGATCTTCGAGTACGCGTACGTCGCCCCGGACGGCACCACAAAGTGGGCGAAGATGGACGACCCGGCGGGCGGCGAGTGCGAGAACTTCCCCGAGGCCGCCGACCCGAACGCCAGCGAGCCCGCGCACTCGCCGCGCAACCGGACCACCGCGTCGGCCACGGTGTTCACCGAAACTGATTGCGAGGGCGACTGGTTCGTGCTGAAGCCGCTCACGGGCCAGGGCACGGAGGCGATGAAGATCCGGTCGGTCAACTTCGACAGCTGATCCCACCGGGAAGCCGGGGCGCCGGGGGATCCGGCTCCCCGGCTCAGTCCCGTGCCTTGAGCGTCTTCGTCAGCAGGGCGCCCGCCACGATCAGGGCCACGCCCAGCCACCACGCGCCGCCGTCGAAGACCAGCACCGCGATGCCGATCGGCACCAGCAGCCCCGCCAGCGGCAGCAGCAGCGAGGCACGCCCGGGCCCGGGGGTCCCGGCGGCGCGGGCGCGGACCACGTCCGGGTACCAGGCGGTGAACCGCAGCGCCGCGACCAGGGCCAGGATCGGGATGATCCAGGACGTCCAGATGTTGTCGGGGGTGCGCAGCACCAGGTCCCCGAAGCCGCCCGCCAGGGCCGTGACCAGGAAGGCCAGCCCCCACACCCCGGTGATCGCGTAGTTGGTGCGGAGGAAGGCGGGCGAGTTCCACACCGAGGGGTCGGTCTGCTCGCGGGCGTACTGGAGCGTGAACGGCGTCCCCACCGCCATCGAGCCGAAGGCGATCGCCGTCAGGGTGAGGCTCGCGACCTCGCCCGCGTACGTCTCCAGCCAGCGCAGGGTCCCGTCGCTCGCGAGGGCGCCCACGACGGCCAGCGCGGCGAAGAACACCACGTCGGCCACTTCCAGCAGCTTCCAGGAGCTGCCCCGGTGCACGAGCCGGCCCACGAGGACCAGGAGGAGGGCCGAGGCCAGGGAGATCCCGACCGCGATCTCGAACCGTCCCGGGCCGACCAGCAGGGAGAACAGGATCCACGGCGCCATCCCGACGACCGGGTTCTCCAGGAACCCCGCCACCGGGCCGGAGGCCGTGCCGTACGCCTCGGTCCGCATCCTCCCAGCGTGCGCGCCGCCGCCGCGGGGAGCCATTCGGGCGGGCGGGTGGGCCGATGGTGTGGGGGACGCTGACACGACGCCGGAACCGCATATGCCGAACGCGGAAAGTGATTGTCTGATCGATGAAAGGTCACGCAAGGTGACCACGGTCTGATCGGAGTGTCATGTTCCGTCGTACCCTCGGAGCCGCGTCGGCCTTCGCCCTGCTGGCGGCGGGAGCCGGCCTGCTGGCGGCACCCGCGGCCCACGCGGCCGCCCCGGCCCCCTGCGGCACCAGCGTCTCCGACTTCACGGGCGTCTCGACCAAGGACACCCCGTTCGTCGGGAAGATCGTCATCCCCGACGCCGGCTTCGACGACCGCGAGATCACGCTCTCACCCGTCAGCGCGAACTCCAGCCTGCTCAAGGTGGAGATCAAGATCTCGGACAGCGAGACCACCTCGGTCACCGGGAACTTCACGCTCCGGGTCAACCCGCTCAACCACGGCACGCTCAACTTCCCCACCTACACGGGCGGGATCGGCAGGGTCACGGACGTGGCCTGCTCCAACAGCCTGCTCAACCCCAGCCGGGTCACCACCATCACCGGCACCGTGACCACCACCGGTGTGGAGAAGTCCCCGGGCGTACTGAAGACGCTCAACTTCACCGCCAGCCGCCTCTGACGTCACCCGGGCGGGGGACCCCTACGGGGCCCCGGCGCAGAGGCGCCGGGGCCCCGTAGGGGCGGGGCGGGTCAGCCCACCGGCACCGCGACCGCGCTGCGCTCGTTGGCCGCCTCGATGAGCGAGGACATCACCCGGGTGTCCTTGTCCCGCTCCGGGTGCCACTGGACGCCCAGCACGTAGCGGGAGCGGTCCGGGTCCTCGATCGCCTCGACCGTGCCGTCGTCCGCGTACGCCGAGACGACGAGGCCGCGCCCGACGACGTCCACGGCCTGGTGGTGGTAGGTCGGGACCTCCGCCTTCTCCGGGACCAGCTCCGCGTAGCGGGTGCCCGCCACCGGGGTGACGGGGTGCCAGGAGGTGACGCCCGGGGTGTGGACGTGGCCGTCGATGTGCTGGATGAGGGTCCCGCCCAGGGCGACGTTCAGGGCCTGCATGCCCCGGCAGATCCCCAGGACGGGCAGGTCGGCGTCCAGGGCGGCCCCGATCAGGGCGAGTTCCCACTCGTCGCGGACCGTGGCGGGAGGACCCGTACGGGGGTCGCGCGCGGCGCCGTAGCGGACCGGGTCCACGTCCGGGCCGCCCGAGACGATCAGCCCGTCCAGCCGGCCCAGCACCTCCGCCGCCCGCTCCGGTTCGTCCGGCGGCAGCAGGACGGCCGCGCCGCCGGCCGCCTGGACGAGCTCGTAGTACCCGGAGGGCACGAGCGACGTGGGGAGGTCCCACACGTTGTAACGGGTGGATTCCTCCACGTAGGTGGTGATGCCGATGAGCGGCCTGGGCACGGATTACCTCCAGGTTGGTGCCGTATCAAGGGGCGGGACAAGGGTCTCAGTCGCGGGTCAACTCCGCCTCGGCTTCCGCCAGCGCGGCGGCTTCTTCCTCAGGTGCGTTGGCCACGAGGTGGTGCCGACTGTAGAAGGCGAAGTAGGCGAGAGCGACGGCGTACACGGCGAGTGCGATGAGTGCCGCGTCCTTGTCCACCAGGAAGGTGGCGACGAGGGCCGAAAGGGCGAGCACGAACGCGACGGAGGAGGTCAGGACGCCTCCGGGGGTGCGGTACGGCCGGTCCAGGCCGGGCTCGCGGCGGCGCAGCACGATGTGCGAGAGGGCCATCAGGGCGTACGAGATGGTCGCCCCGAACACCGCGATGTTCAGCATGCGCGCGCCGTTGCCGGTGGCCGCCGCGAGGGCGAAACCGATGGCGCCCGGAATCACCAGTCCGAGGTACGGGGCCTTGCGCTTGGAGGTGAGGGAGAGGAAGCGCGGCAGGTAGCCGGCCCGGGAGAGGGCGAAGAGCTGGCGCGAGCCCGCGTAGATGAGGGAGAAGAAGGAGGCGACCAGCCCGGCGAGCCCTGCGTAGTTGACGAAGCGGCTGAGCGCGGTGGGTCCGCCGTCCCCCTCCAGCGCGACGACGAGGGGGTTGCCCGCGGTCTTCACGGCGTCGGCGCCCTGGGCGCCGGTGGCGGCGAAGAAGGTGATCAGGGCGAGCAGGGCGAGGACGCCCATCGAGATGGCGAGGGCCTTCGGCATCGAGCGGACCGGGTCCTTGGCCTCCTCGGCGGCCAGCGGCACGCCCTCGACGCCGAGGAAGAACCACATGCCGAAGGGGAAGGCGGCCCAGATGCCGAGGACGCCGAAGGGCAGCCAGGAACTGGAGCCGAAGGCGCTGGTGTCCACGGCGATGTTGTCCAGGTTGCCCGCGTCGAACTCGGTGAGCGCGCCGAGCGCGAAGATCAGCAGGGCGGCGACGGCGACGGCGGTGACGACGAGGCTGAAGCGCAGCGCCTCGCCCACGCCCCACAGGTGCACGCCGATGAAGATCACGAAGCAGCCGAGGTAGACCGGCCAGCTGGAGGTCAGCCCGAACAGGCCGAGCGATTCGACGTAGTCGCCGATGAAGATGACGATCGCCGCCGGGGCCAGGACGTACTCGATGAGGATGGCGGTACCGGTGAGGAAGCCGCCCCAGGGGCCGAGGGCGCGGCGGGCGAAGCCGTAGCCGCCGCCCGCCGTCGGCAGGATCGTGGACAGCTCGGCGAGGGAGAAGACCAGGCAGGCGTACATGGTGCCCATGAGGACGGTGGCGATGGCCAGACCGCCGAAGCCGCCCTTGTCCAGGCCCACGTTCCAGCCGGAGAAGTCGCCGGAGACGACGTACGCGACGCCGAGACCGGTCAGCAGCAGCCAGCCGGCGCTGCCGCGGCGCAGGGTCCGGCGCTCCAGGTACTCCGCGTCGGCGTCGCCCTTCGCGGCGGGTGGTGCGGATACGGGCACGGGTGCGATGTCGTCGGCCATGTGCGCTCCTGCCTAGGGCAATGGTTGTGAGGCGTACCTTTGCGTCAAGGGTGTGGAACGCGCAAGACCCCTGCGTTAAACACGGGTTACGAAAACCTCCCCGCCCCCACCGGCACCACCCGCCCCTCCTGCCCCGTCCGCCCCGCCCGTACTCGCTACGCCCTACGCCCTATGCCAGGAATCCCCGCAGCAGCGCCGCCGTGCCGCAGCAGTGCTCGCGCATCACCGCCCGGGCCGCCTCCGCGTCGCGCTCCAGCACCGCGTCCACCAGCACCGTGTGCTGCTGCTGCGAGTGCTCCAGGTTGCGCACCAGCAGCGGGATGCAGTCCAGCAGGTCGTTCACGGTGGCCCGGACGGCCGCGTACTGGGCCGTCAGGGTGGCGGAGCCGGCCAGCTCGCACAGGGTGAGGTGGAAGAGGGTGTCCTGACGGCGGTACTCGGAGAGCGGGGCGTCGTGGGTGGCCGCCAGCGCCGCCAGCAGCCGCCCGGCCTGTTCCTCCGACAGCCCCTGCGAGGCGCACAGCCCGGCCGCGCCCACCTCCAGCACCTCGCGGAAGCGCAGCACGTCCTCGATGTCCACCCCGCTCACGCGCCGCCGCAGCTCCTCCTCGGCGCCGCCGGCCGGGGTGTCGGGGCGGGCCAGCACGAAGGTCCCGCCGTACCGGCCGCGCCGGGCCTCCACCAGGCCCTGGTCCTGGAGCACCTTGAGCACCTCGCGCAGGGTGACCCGGCTGATCCCCATCCGCTCCGCCAACTCCCGCTCGGGAGGGAGCCGTTCCCCGCCCGGCACCAGGCCCAGCCGGACCACCTGGAGGATCTGCTCCAGGGCCTCCTCGAAACCGTTGCCCGCCCGCACCTGCCGCAGCACGGGATTCAGCCGCGCGATCGCGCCGGCGCCGCTCTCCGTGTCGGTCATCTCGGTTCCTCCCCTTCCCAAGCAATGGTTCTATTCAATACCTTAGGCCTCCTCGGCTCACCGAAGGAGAGATTCCAGTGGTAGACCGCATGCCGCCGCTCGCGCCCGAGGAGCTCCGTGCCCTCGTCGCGAGCGGTGAGATCGACACAGTCGTCCTGGCCTTCCCCGACATGCAGGGACGTCTTCAGGGCAAGCGGTTCGCCGCACAGTTCTTCCTCGACGAGGTACTCGCCCACGGCACCGAGGGCTGCAACTACCTCCTCGCCGTCGACACCGACATGAACACCGTCGACGGCTACGAGATGTCCTCCTGGGACCGGGGCTACGGCGACTTCGCCATGCACCCCGACACCGCCACCCTGCGCCGCATCCCCTGGAACCCCGGCAGCGCCTTCATCATGGCCGACCTGGCCTGGAACGACCGCTCCCCGGTCGTCGCCGCCCCCCGCCAGATCCTGCGCCGCCAGCTGGAACGCCTCGGCGAACTCGGCTACACCGCCATGGTCGGCACCGAGCTGGAGTTCATGGTCTTCCAGGACACCTACGAACAGGCCTGGAACACCAACTACCGCGGCCTGACCCCCGCCAACCAGTACAACATCGACTACTCCGTCCTCGGCACCGGCCGCGTCGAGCCCCTCCTGCGCCGCATCCGCAACGAGATGCAGGCCGCCGGCCTGGTCGTCGAGTCCGCCAAGGGCGAGTGCAACCTCGGCCAGCACGAGATCGCCTTCCGCTACGACGAGGCGCTCACCACCTGCGACCAGCACGCCGTCTACAAGACCGGCGCCAAGGAGATCGCGGCCCAGGAGGGCGTCTCGCTCACCTTCATGGCCAAGTACGACGAGCGCGAGGGCAACTCCTGTCACATCCACCTCTCGCTCACCGACTCCGACGGACACAACGTGATGGCCGGGGACGGACCGGACGGAATGTCCCCGGTGATGCGGCACTTCCTGGCCGGCCAGCTGGCCGCGCTGCGCGACTTCTCCCTTCTCTACGCCCCCAACATCAATTCGTACAAGCGTTTCCGGCCGGGATCCTTCGCCCCGACCGCCGTCGCCTGGGGCGTGGACAACCGGACCTGCGCGCTCCGAGTCGTCGGCCACGGCCGCTCCACCCGCTTCGAGAACCGCCTCCCCGGCGGCGACGTCAACCCCTACCTCGCCGTCGCGGGCCTGGTCGCGGCGGGCCTCTACGGCATCGAGAACCGCCTGGAGCTGCCCGAGGCCTGCTCCGGCAACGCCTACACCGCCGACTACGCCCACGTCCCCGCCACCCTGCGCGAGGCCGCGGAACTCTGGGAGAACAGCGAGATCGCCAAGGCCGCCTTCGGCCCCGAGGTCGTCGCCCACTACCGCAACATGGCCCGCGTCGAACTCGACGCCTACGACTCCGCGGTCACCGACTGGGAGCTGCGCCGCTCCTTCGAACGCCTGTAGGTCCCCGGCGCCCGCACGACCCGGCCCCGACCCAGAACCACGTACCGACCCAGAGAACCAGAGAGGCACCCACGTGTCCGATGTGCTGGAAGTACTGAATCCGGCCACCGAGGAAACCGTCGCCGTCGTCCCGGCCGCCACACGGGACGACGTCGACGCCGCCGTCGCCCGGGCCGCCAGGGCCCAGCGAGCCTGGGCGGCGGCACCCCCTGCGGACCGGGCCAGACTCCTGCGCCGCTTCGCCGCGGTCGTCGACGGACACGTCGAGGAACTCGCGCAGCTGGAGGTCCGCGAAGCCGGCCACACCATCGGCAACGCCCGCTGGGAGGCGGGCAACGTCCGCGACCTCCTGGAGTTCGCCGCCGGGGGAGTGGAACGCCTCTCCGGCCGCCAGATCCCCGTCGCCGGCGGCATCGACGTCACCTTCCTCGAACCCCTCGGCGTCATCGGCGTGATCGCCCCCTGGAACTTCCCCATGCCGATCGCCGCCTGGGGCCTGGCACCCGCCCTCGCCGCGGGCAACGCCGTCATCCTCAAGCCCGCCGAGACCACCCCCCTCACCGCCCTGCGCCTCGCCGAACTCGCCCTCGAAGCCGGGATCCCCGAGCACCTCTTCCAGGTGCTCCCCGGCCACGGGGCGGTCGCCGGCGACGCGCTCGTCGAACACCCCGGCGTCGCCAAGATCGTCTTCACCGGCTCCACCCGAACCGGCAAGCAGATCATGGCCAAGTGCGCCGACCGGGTGAAGCGCGTCACCCTCGAACTCGGCGGCAAGAGCCCCAACATCGTCTTCGCCGACGCCGACATCGAAGCCGCCGCCGCAGCAGCCCCCATGGCCTTCCTCGACAACACCGGCCAGGACTGCTGCGCCCGCACCCGGATCCTCGTCCAGCGCTCCGCCTACGACCGCTTCCTCGAACTCGTCGCCCCCGGCATCGAGTCCGTGACCGTCGGCGACCCGCTGGACGAGAAGACCCAGATGGGCCCGCTCATCTCCCGCGCCCAGCTCGACCGCGTCCGCTCCTACGTCACCGACGACCTCACCGCCGTCCGCGGCAAGGCCCCCGAGGGACCCGGCTTCTGGTACCCGCCCACCCTCGTCACGGACGTCGACCCCACCGCGCCCGTCGCCGCCGAGGAAGTCTTCGGACCGGTCGCCGTCATCCTCCCCTTCGAGGACGAGGAGGACGCCGTACGCCTGGCCAACGCGACCGAGTACGGCCTCTCCGGCTCCCTCTGGACCCGCGACGTCGGCCGCGCCCTGCGCGTCTCCCGCGCCGTCCGCGCCGGAAACCTGTCCGTCAACTCCCACAGCAGCGTCCGCTACTGGACCCCCTTCGGCGGATACAAGCAGTCCGGGCTCGGCCGCGAGCTCGGACCCGACGCCCTCACCGCTTTCACCGAGACCAAGAACGTCTTCATCAGCACGGAGGCCTGAACCCCATGACCGACCGCACCGAAGAGATCGTCTGCCGCCGCCTGGTCGGCCGCACCGCCGTCATCACCGGAGCCGGCAGCGGCATCGGCCTCGCCACCGCCCGCCGCCTCGCCTCCGAAGGCGCCAACGTCGTCTGCGCCGACATCGACCCCGCCGCCGGCAAGGCCGCCGCCGAAGAGGTCGGCGGCACCTTCGTCCAGGTCGACGTCACCGACCAGGAGCAGGTCGAAGCCCTCTTCAAGACGGCCTACGACACCTACGGCTCCGTCGACATCGCCTTCAACAACGCCGGCATCTCGCCCCCGGACGACGACTCCATCCTCACCACCGGACTCGACGCCTGGCGCCGCGTCCAGGACGTCAACCTCACCTCCGTCTACCTCTGCTGCAAGGCCGCCCTGCCCTACATGCAGCGCCAGGGCCGCGGCTCCATCATCAACACCGCCTCGTTCGTGGCCATCATGGGCGCCGCCACCTCCCAGATCTCCTACACCGCCTCCAAGGGCGGCGTCCTCGCCATGTCCCGCGAACTCGGCGTCCAGTTCGCCCGCGAGGGCATCCGCGTCAACGCCCTCTGCCCCGGGCCCGTGAACACCCCGCTGCTCCAGGAGCTGTTCGCCAAGGACCCCGAGCGCGCCGCCCGCCGCCTCGTGCACATCCCGCTCGGCCGGTTCGCCGAACCCACCGAGATCGCCGCCGCCGTCGCCTTCCTCGCCAGCGACGACTCCTCCTTCATCAACGCCACCGACTTCCTGGTCGACGGCGGCATCTCCGGCGCGTACGTCACCCCCCTGTAAACCCCGAACGTTCACCCCCGCACCACCCACCCGACAGCCGGGCGTCGCACGACGCCCGGCTGTCGTGCTCTACCGTCCCCGATGATCTTGAGAAGGAGTACGCACCACCGTGACCCGAACCAGCACCCGGCGCAGGCTCCAGGCCGCGGGCGCCGCCGCCGCGATGGCCGCCGGGGCCCTCACCGCCGCCGCCCCCGCCCAGGCCGCCCACCCCGCCTGCACCACCCCGCAGCTCGCCGCCGGCTGGTACGGCGACAACCAGGCCCGCCTCCAGCAGCTCATCGACCGGTACGGCAGCTGCAACCCCTACCGGCCCGACCGGGCCAAGCCCGTCGCCGTCTTCGACTGGGACAACACCGTCGTCAAGAACGACGTCGGCGACGCCACCATGTTCTGGCTCCTGCGCAACGGGAAGGTCCGCCAGCCCGCCGGCGGCGACTGGACCACCACCAGCCGCCACCTCACCCCGGACGCCGCCCGGGCCCTCGCCGCCGCCTGCGGCCCCCTCGCCCGCCCCGGCACCCCCCTGCCCACCGGCACCCCCGCCGGCGCCCCCTGCGCCGACGAGATCAACGCCGTCTACGGCACCGCCGCCACCCGCACCGGCACCCCCGCCTTCGCCGGCTGGGACCGCCGCACCACCGAACCCGGCTACGCCTGGCTCGCCCAGCTGACGCAGGGCTGGACCGCGTCCGAGGTGCGCGGCTTCGCGGCCGCCGCCCGCGCCGAGAACCTCGCCGCCCCCGTCGGCGCCAAGCAGCAGGTCGGCACCGGCACCGCCACCGGCTGGGTCCGCTACTACGACCAGCAGCGCGACCTCATCGAAAAGCTCCGCCGGGCCGGCTTCGACGTCTGGATCAGCTCCGCCTCCCCGCAGCCCGTCGTCGAGACCTGGGCCCGGGGCGTCGGCATCGACGCCGCCCACGTCATCGGCATCCGCAACACCACCACCCGCGACGGCAGGCTCACCCCCCGCCTCCAGGGCTGCGGATCCGTCCCCGACGGCGCCGACACGATGATCACCTACATCGACGGCAAGCGCTGCTGGATCAACAAGGAGGTCTTCGGCGTCCGCGGCAAGGCCGCCGAGAAGGTCCAGCCCGCCGCCCGCCGCCAGGTCTTCGCCGCGGGGGACTCCGACACCGACATCTCCTTCCTGCGCGACGCCACCGCCCTGCGGCTGGTGATCAACCGCAACAAGAACGAACTGATGTGCCGCGCCTACGACAACAGCGACGGCAAGTGGATCGTGAACCCGATGTTCATCGAGCCGAAGAAGCAGAAGGCCGGCCCCTACCCCTGCTCCACCACCGGCTACACCGACCGCGACGGCACCACGGGCCCCGTCCGCCGGGGCGACACCAGCGTCGTCCCCGACCAGACGGACACCGTCTTCTGACGGCGGGGGCAGGGGGCTAGAGGAAGGTCCGCCCCTCGCCGCGATAGGTGGGGACCGAGTCCACGACCCGGTCCCCCTCCACCAGGTGCAGGGCGTCGAACCGCTCGCACAGCTCCCCGGCCTTCGCGTGCCGGAACCAGACCCGGTCGCCGATCAGCAGGTCGTCGGCCGGGCTCCCCAGCAGCGGCGTCTGCACCTCGCCCGCACCCTCCTGCGGGTCGTAGCGCAGCCCCGCCGGCAGGTACGGCACCGGCAGCCGGTCGGCACCCGCCGCCCCCGACGCCGGATAGCCCCCGCCCAGCACCGTCACCACACCCACCCCGGGCCGCCGCACCACCGGCTGCGCGAACAGCGCCGCCGGACGCCCCCGGAACGTCGAGTAGTTGTCGAACAGCCGGGGCACGTACAGCCCCGACCCCGCGGCGATCTCCGTCACCGCCTCCTCGGCGGCCGTCTCCGCCACGCTCCCGGTACCACCGCCGTTGACGAACTCCAGGTCCGGCACCACCGCCCGGACCGCGCGCACCGCCTCCGCCCGCCGCACCGCCAGCTCCTTGCGGGCCGTGCTCTGCATCAGCCGGATCATCCGCGACCGCACCGGCCGCCCGGCCAGCGCGTCCCCGACCCCGGCGACGTGCCCCTCGTACCCCATCAGGCCGACCACCCGGAACCCCGGACGCGACACCACCGCCCGCGCCAGCTCCGCCAGGTCCCCGGGCTCCCGCAGCGGCGACCGCCGCGCCCCGACCCGCACCCGCCCCCCGAACAACCGCAGGGCGGTGTCCAGTTCCAGGCAGACCCGGACCTCCTCGGCCCCGCCGCCCCGCGCCCGGTCGATCAGGTCCAGCTGCGCGGGATCGTCCACCATCACCGTCACCGCGGACGCCAGCTTCGCGTCGCCGGCCAGCTCGGCGAAACCGGCCCGGTCGGCCGACGGATAGGCGAGCAGCACGTCCTCGAACCCGGACCGGGCGAGCCACAGCGACTCCGCGAGGGTGTACGACATCACCCCGGCGAACCCCGGGCGGGCCAGCACCCGTTCGAGCAGCGCCCGGCACCGCACCGACTTGCTGGCCACCCGCACCGGCTTCCCTCCGGCCCGGCGCACCAGGTCGTCGGCGTTGGCGTCGAAGGCGGCCAGGTCCACGATGGCCAGCGGCGCGTCCAGATGCGCGGTCGCCCGGTCGTACCGGGTGCGGTCCGAAGTCATGGGCGGCAGCTTGCCAGAGGTTGTTACGGGTGGGTAGGCCCTTGCCCTGGCCGGGCGGTTGAGCGGATCTGCCGCTGCGCGGTGCGGGTCCCCTCCCCGCCCTTCCACCGTTCCCAGGGGCTCCGCCCCAGACCCCGTTGCGTTCGAACGCCGCGCGGGCCGGAGGATCCGGCCCTGCCGGGCAAGCCCCGCGGAGCGGCACCCCCGGCCGCCCGGGCAGGGCGACGCCGGCGGGCACGTAAAGTACGGACAGGCAGCCGTACGGAACCGGGGGGCGGAGCCGCCGCATGACCACGACGACACCACGGACCGAGGTCCTGGACGCCCCCGAGCCGCCGCCCCCGCCCCCGGCCGCCCCCCGCCGCCACCCCGTACGGGTCGTCACCGCCACCGCGTGCGCACTCCTCGGCACCGCCCTCCTCGCCGGCGCCGCCGCCACCGCCTGGAACGACCACCGCGCCGCGCACCGCCCCCTGCCCCCCGACGCCGCCTACCGCAAGGCCGCCTCGCTGTGGCGGTCGGCCCCCGCGGACGGCCTCCTGCCCCCGGTGCTGGACGCCCCCGACTCCGGCCCCGGCGGCGCCGACCGCCGCTGGACCCGGATCGCCCTCGCGCCCGACGCCGACTGCGCCGCCGCCCTGCCCGCCGACTGGCGGACCGCGCTCGCCGCCACCGGCTGCACCCGCGTGCTCCGCGCCACCTACACCGACGCCACCCGCAGCTCCCTCGTCACCGTCGGCCTGGTCTTCACCCCCGCCGACGCCACCGCGATGGCCGCGCTCCGCGGCCGCCTCGGCGTCCCGCCCGCCTACGAGTACGCCGACGCGCGCCGCGCCGCCTGGACGGCGACGGTCTCCGCCCAGGCCCCGGCGGTCGTCTACGCCGTCTCCGCCTTCGCCGACGGCCGCACCGTCGACGCCCCCGTCCCCGCCGAGGACGCGGTCCGCCAGGGCGCCACCGGGACCGTCGCCGAAGCCGGGCTCGGCCACGACGCCAAGGCCGCCGCCGACCGGGTCGCCCAGGCCCTCACCGCCCTCGCCGCCCCCGACGCGATCCCGGGCGCGGCACCGTCGAAGGGCGCCGCCCGATGAACCCGAACTCCCTGCGCGCGGCGGCCGCCACCGGCCTCGCCGCCGCCCTCCTCGCCGTGACCGCCGCCCACCCCGCCGCCGCCGACACCATCCGCGACCGGCAGTGGGGCCTGCTCGCCCTGCGCGCCGAGGAGGCCTGGGGCACCACGCAGGGGGACGGGGTCACCGTCGCCGTCCTCGACACCGGCGTGGACGCCACGCACCCCGACCTCACCGGCCAGGTCCTCGAAGGCACCGACCTCGTCGGCATGGGCGCCGGCCGCGGCGACCGCGCCTGGGCCCGCCACGGCACGGCGATGGCCAGCATCATCGCCGGCCGGGGCCACGGCCCCGACCGTTCCCAAGGGGTCCTCGGGATGGCGCCCCACGCGAAGATCCTGCCGGTCCGGGTGATCCTGGAGGAGGGCGACCCGGGCCGCAACAAGGCCCGCGACAGCAAGTCCGGCGCCCTCGCCGAGGGCATCCGCTGGGCCGCCGACCACGGCGCGGACGTGATCAACCTCTCGCTCGGCGACGACAGCGACTCCGCGCACCACGAGGCCGCCGAGGACGAGGCCGTGCAGTACGCCCTCGGCAAGGGCGTGGTCGTCGTCGCCTCCGTGGGCAACGGCGGCGAACGCGGCGACCACACCTCCTACCCGGCCGCCTACCCCGGCGTCATCGCCGTCGCGGCCATCGACCGCCAGGGCCGCAAGGCACCCTTCTCCACCCGCCACTGGTACGCCACCGTCAGCGCCCCCGGCGTCGACGTGGTCATCGCCGACCCCGACCGCTCCTACTACGAGGCCTGGGGCACCAGCGCCGCCGCGGCCTTCGTCTCCGGCGCCGTGGCCCTCGTCAAGGCCGCCCACCCGGGGCTGTCCCCGGCGCAGGTCAAGAAGCTGCTGGCGGACACCGCCACCGACCGCCCGGCCGGCGGCCGCGACGACGGCCGGGGCCGCGGCACGGTCGACCCCGTCGCGGCGCTCCAGGCCGGCGCCGCGCTGCGCGCCGAGGCGCCCGTGCCCACCGCCGTCGCGGCCGGGCGGCGGTACTTCGGCCCCGGCCCCGAGCCGGCCCGCCCCGCCGGGCGTCCCGGGGTGCCCGGGGTCACGGCCGCCGCGGCCGGGGGAGCGGTCCTGCTGGTGCTGGCCGCCGTACTGGCCCGGCGCCCGCGCGCCGCGCGCCGGGACACCTCGGGATAGGGTCGGTTGATTGTGGCGACCAAGAACATTCCAGACCCCGGCTTCTCCGACGACGACGGCACCGCCGACCCCCGGCTGAGCGCCGCCCTGGCCGCCTGGGCGGCCGACCGGGCGGCCGAACCGCAGCTCCTGGCGGCGCTGAAGGACGCCCGGCTGCTGGTGCCGGTGGTGGCGATGCTCGGCGAGGTCGAGACCGACCCGGAGACCGGCCTCAAGCGCGAGAAGACCAGCGACATGGCCGTGCCGACGCTGACCGCGGGCAACCGGCGGGCGCTGCCCGCCTTCACCTCGATCGCCTCGCTGGCCCTGTGGGACCCGGCCGCCCGCCCGGTGGCGGTCCCGCTGCACCAGGCGCTCGCCGCCGCCGCGCACGAGAAGGCCGACACCGTCGTCATCGACCTGGCGGGCCCCGTCCCGTACCAGCTGACCGGCCCCGCGCTGCTCGCGCTGGCCGAGGGCCGCACCGACGCCGACCCGCTGGCGGACCCCGCCGTGCGCGAGGCGGTACGGGCGGCCGTGGCCGCGGAACCCGCGGTGCTCCGCGCCCACCTGGGCCGGGGCGGCGCCGACGCGGACGGCACCCTGGCCATCGTGCTCTCCGCCGGTACCGAGCCCGCCCCGGCGGCCCGCCGGGTGGCCGAGGCGCTCGCGGCGGACGAGACCCTGCGCGGCCGCCTCGTCCGCGGCCTGGACCTGGCCCTGCTCCCGGCCGGTGCCCCGGCCCCGCCCGGGGAGCCGCTCTTCACGCGCTGAGGTCCGTACGCATGCCGAAGGGCCGTCCGCGGAAGTTCGCGGGCGGCCCTTCGGGGGTGAAGCGGAATCCTGGTGGACGGGATCAGGCGTAGACCGGGCCCGTGAACTTCTCGCCCGGGCCCTGGCCCGGCTCGTCCTGGACGATCGAGGCCTCGCGGAAGGCCAGCTGGAGCGACTTCAGGCCGTCGCGCAGCGGGGCGGCGTGGAAGGAGCTGATCTCGGTGGCGCTGGCGGTCACCAGACCGGCCAGGGCGGTGATCAGCTTGCGGGCCTCGTCGAGGTCCTTGTGTTCGGAGTCCGGCTTGTCCAGGCCCAGGTTGACCGCCGCGGCGCTCAGCAGGTGGACGGCCACCGTGGTGATGACCTCGACGGCCGGGACGTCCGCGATGTCGCGGGTCATCTCGTCGTAGTCGGGAGTGGTGGAATCGGAGGGCGTCGCGTCAGTCATGCGCTCCACGATAGGTCGTGCGGCGGCCTTGCAATGCGTGGGGTACTATGTACATCGACCGGCCGGACACCTGTGTGCCCGGCCCACAAGTGGAGGCTCCGATCTCCCACCCGACCACCCTCCGGGGAGGCGGGTCTTCCGGTCAGGCGGTGTCCATCGTTCCGTACGGACGATGGGAAGCCGCCGATCTGCGCCCCGCGGTTCGCACGCGGCGGTGCTCCGGTTGTTTTGGAGCCCCTGCCTGTGCCCGGCGGGGCATTTTTCATTCTCCGCCGCGGTTGAGGTCTGACGACACAAGACGTCAGCGGTTGCCTGCCAGGCAGCCGTGTGGTGCTACCGAGGAGGATCCATCAGCACCGAGCCCCGCATCAACGATCGGATTCGCGTCCCTGAGGTGCGACTCGTCGGTCCCAGCGGCGAACAGGTGGGCATCGTCCCGCTTGCGAAGGCGCTTGAGCTCGCGCAGGAATACGACCTGGACCTGGTCGAGGTCGCGGCCTCCGCGCGCCCGCCGGTCTGCAAGCTCATGGACTACGGCAAGTTCAAGTACGAGTCGGCCATGAAGGCCCGTGAGGCGCGCAAGAACCAGGCGCACACGGTCATCAAGGAGATGAAGCTCCGGCCGAAGATCGACCCGCACGACTATGACACCAAGAAGGGTCACGTCGTTCGGTTCCTCAAGCAGGGCGACAAGGTCAAGATCACGATCATGTTCCGTGGTCGCGAGCAGTCCCGGCCGGAACTCGGCTACCGACTGCTGCAGCGTCTCGCTTCGGACGTCGAGGAGCTCGGCTTCATCGAGTCGAACCCGAAGCAGGACGGCCGAAACATGATCATGGTTCTCGGTCCGCACAAGAAGAAGACCGAGGCGATGGCCGAAGCCCGCGAGGCGCAGGCCGCGCGCAAGGCCGAGCGCCTGGGTACCGCCGAGGCCGCTCCGGCCGAGGCTGACGCCACCGAGGTCGAGGCCACCGAGGTCGAGGCCGTCGAGGCCGCCGAGGTCGAGGCCGACGGCTCCGCCGAGGCGAACACCGAGGCCTGATTCCGGGACACCCCGTCCCGGATCACCCAACAACATGACGCTCCCGCGCGCCGGTCCCCGGACCGGCGGGAGCGCCACCGACGAGGAGATAACGGCGCCATGCCGAAGAACAAGACGCACAGCGGTACCAAGAAGCGCTTCAAGGTCACCGGCTCCGGCAAGGTGCTCCGCGAGCGCGCCGGCAAGCGCCACCTGCTCGAGCACAAGTCGTCGCGCGTCACCCGTCGCCTCACCGGCAACGCGGAGATGGCCCCCGGCGACGCCGCGAAGATCAAGAAGCTTCTCGGCATCTGATGTCCTCTGCTCCCCCTGAGGGAGCAGGACGTCAGCACCGGGACCCCATCGAATTCCGGGTCGTGTGACGACATCCACGGCCCCGCTACAAGGAGTACAAAGTGGCACGCGTCAAGCGGGCAGTAAACGCCCACAAGAAGCGCCGGGCGATCCTCGAGGCGGCCTCCGGCTACCGCGGTCAGCGTTCGCGCCTGTACCGCAAGGCCAAGGAGCAGGTCACCCACTCGCTGGTCTACAACTTCAACGACCGCAAGAAGCGCAAGGGCGACTTCCGTCAGCTGTGGATCCAGCGCATCAACGCCGCTGCCCGCCAGAACGGCATGACGTACAACCGCCTCATCCAGGGTCTGAAGGCCGCCAACATCGAGGTGGACCGCAAGATCCTCGCCGAGCTGGCCGTCAACGACGCCAACGCGTTCGCCGCGCTGGTCGAGGTCGCGCAGAAGGCCCTCCCGGCCGACGTCAACGCGCCCAAGGCTGCTGCCTAAGCCCTGGCCGGCCGCGTAACGCAGTCGGCATCCTCGGACCCGCAGGCCAACCGCCTGCGGGTCCGAGTGTTTTCCCCGCACGGCAGAGGTGCCCCCGCACCACCTGTGCCCGCACCGCCCGCGCCCCCCGCGCCCCGCACCCCGAGAGGGACCGCAGAGACCATGGCCGACCTGGGTCACCACGAGCTGATCTCCCCCCGATCCCCGCGGGTGGCCGCCGCCCGGCGCCTCGCGCGGCGCAACTTCCGCACCAAGGAGCGCCGCTTCATCGCCGAGGGCCCGCAGGCCGTCCGCGAGGCGGTCGAGCACCGCGGGGCCCAGGGCGCGACCCTGATCGAGCTGTTCGCCACCGTCGAGGCCGCCGAGCGCTACGCCGACATCGTCGAGGCCGCGCTGCTGGCCGGGGCCCGGGTGCACTACGCCTCCGACGAGGTGCTCGCCGAGGTCTCCCAGACCGTCACCCCGCAGGGCCTGGTGGGCGTCTGCCACTTCCTGGACTCCCCGTTCGAGGAGATCCTCAAGGCCGGGCCCCGCCTGGTCGCCGTCCTCGCCCACGTCCGCGACCCCGGGAACGCCGGCACCGTGCTGCGCTGCGCCGACGCCGCCGGCGCCGACGCGGTGGTGCTGACCGACGCCTCCGTCGACCTGTACAACCCGAAGTCCGTACGGGCCTCCGTGGGCTCCCTCTTCCACCTCCCGGTGGCCGTCGGCGTGCCGGTCGAGCAGGCCGTGGAGGGGCTGCGGGCCGCCGGGGTGCGGATCCTCGCCGCCGACGGGGCCGGCGAGGACGACCTGGACGCCGAGCTCGACGCGGGCACCATGGGCGGGCCCTCCGCCTGGGTCTTCGGCAACGAGGCCTGGGGCCTGCCCGAGGAGACCCGGGAGCTCGCGGACGCCGTCGTCCGCGTCCCGATCCACGGGAAGGCGGAGAGCCTGAACCTCGCGACCGCCGCCGCCGTGTGCCTCTACGCGTCCGCGCGTGCACAGCGGGCGCCCGGAGGGTGCCGCTCCGTGACCCCCAGCTAGTAATGTGGCCGCCCGGGGGCCCACTGCGCTACCCGGAGATGTGGGGTACGGGGACATGACCGTCGGTACGAACAGCTCGCCAGGGGCCGCAGGCGCGGCCGAGGAGCGGTTCGGGGACGCCGCCGGACCCTCCGGTCCCGGCGCGCCCGCGCAGCCCGCCGGCCCCGGCCCCGCGGCGGCGGCCCCGGACGCCCTGGGCTTCGTACCGCCGCAGGCGGGGCGCGCACCGGACCGCGGCGCCGCCGCCGGGCAGGCGCCCGCCCGGCCGGGCCCGACCGCCCAGGACCCCGTCATCGACCCCGACGAACTGCCCGACGGGCTCGTCGTCGCCGACCACACCGGACACGTCGTCTGCTTCAACCGGGCCGCCTCCCGGATCACCGCCATCCCCGCCGGCCAGGCCATCGGCGCCCGCATCGAGCGCGCGCTGCCGCTGGAGGACCTCGAAGGCCGCCGCTGGTGGGCGCTGACGGACCCGTACGGGGGACTCGCCACCCGGCGCGGCCAGCCCGAAAGGAACCTGCTGCTGCCCGGCGGCCGCGAGGTGCTCGTCTCCGCCCGCTACGTGCGCACCCACCCCACCGGCCCGCTCAGCCGCCTCGTCGTCACCCTGCGCGGCACGGAGGCCCGGCGCCGCACCGAACGCAGCCACGCCGAGCTGATCGCGACGGTCGCGCACGAGCTGCGCTCCCCGCTGACCTCGGTGAAGGGCTTCACCGCCACCCTGCTCGCCAAGTGGGAGCGGTTCACCGACGACCAGAAGCGGCTGATGCTGGAGACCGTCGACGCCGACGCCAACCGCGTCACCCGGCTGATCGCCGAACTCCTCGACATCTCCCGCATCGACTCGGGCCGCCTGGAGGTCCGCCGGCAGCCGGTCGACCTCGCCGCCGCCGTCGGCCGCCACGTCCAGGCGCTCACCGCTAACGGCCAGGCGCCCGAACGGTTCCTCGTACGGGTCAGCAGCCCGCTGCCCGACTGCTGGGCCGACCCGGACAAGATCGACCAGATCCTCGGCAACCTCCTCGAAAATGCGGTGCGCCACGGTGACGGAACCGTCACCATCGACGTGGCGCCGCACGAGAAGGGAACAGCCGTCACCGTGACCGACGAAGGCCCCGGGATCCCCGAGGAATCGATGGCCCGCGTCTTCACCCGCTTCTGGCGGGGGAGCAAGCGCGGCGGCACCGGCCTGGGCCTGTACATCGTCAAGGGCATCGTGGAGGCCCACGGCGGCACCATCACGGTCGGCCGCGGCCCCGGAGGCGGCGCCGAGTTCCGATTTATCCTGCCCGTGAGCGCCCCGGCCTACCTCACCCAGTAACCCTGCGGAGAGTCCCACCGGGCGGCCCACGGGCTCCTCCACCCCCGGCGGCCCTTAGACTCGTCCTTTGGCACCCTTGTGTCCTTGTGCCGATCGAGCCCGAGGCGTTTCGATCAATGTCGTGCGGGGACCCACCAGCCAGCCATCGGAAGTACGGGAAGAGATGTCGGCACCGAACAAGTCGTACGACCCTGTCGAGGTCGAGGCACTGAAACCGGAAGAGATCGAGCGCATGCGGGACGAGGCGCTCGCCGCCTTCGCGTCCGCCGGCGACCTCGACGAGCTCCGCGAGGCGAAGACCGCGCACATGGGCGACCGCTCGCCCCTCGCGCTCGCCAACCGCGAGATCGGCGCCCTGCCGCCCCAGGCCAAGGCCGAGGCGGGCAAGCGCGTCGGACAGGCCCGCGGCGCCGTGAACAAGGCCTTCGGGGCCCGCACGGTCCAGCTGGAGGCCGAGCGCGACGAGCGGGTGCTGGTCGAGGAGGCGGTGGACGTCACGCTGCCCTACGACCGCGTGCCCGCCGGCGCCCGCCACCCCCTGACCACGCTGATGGACCGCATCGCGGACATCTTCGTCGGCATGGGCTACGAGGTCGCGGAAGGCCCCGAGGTCGAGGCGGAGTGGTTCAACTTCGACGCCCTCAACTTCACGCCCGACCACCCGGCGCGCCAGATGCAGGACACCTTCTTCGTCCAGGGCCCCAAGGGCACCGAGGGCGACGAGTCGGGCGTCGTGCTGCGCACCCACACCTCCCCGGTGCAGGCGCGCTCGCTGCTGGAGCGCAAGCCCCCCGTCTACATCGTCTGCCCCGGCCGCGTGTACCGCACCGACGAGCTCGACGCGACGCACACCCCGGTCTTCCACCAGGTCGAGCTGCTCGCCGTGGACGAGGGCCTGACCATGGCCGACCTCAAGGGCACCATCGACCACATGGTCAAGGAGCTCTTCGGGGAGCAGACCACCACCCGGCTGCGCCCGCACTTCTTCCCCTTCACCGAGCCGTCCGCCGAGATGGACATGCAGTGCTACGTGTGCCGCGGCGAGTCGGTGGGCAACCCCGACCGCCCCTGCCGCACCTGCTCCAGCGAGGGCTGGATCGAGCTCGGCGGCTGCGGCATGGTGAACCCGAAGGTGCTCACCGCCTGCGGTGTGGACCCGGAGAAGTACAGCGGGTTCGCCTTCGGCTTCGGCATCGAGCGGATGCTGATGTTCCGTCACAACGTTGAAGACATGCGAGACATGGTCGAGGGTGACGTGCGCTTCACCCGGCCGTTCGGGAGTGAGATCTGATGCGCGTCCCGCTTTCCTGGCTGCGGGAGTACGTCGACCTCCCCGCGGGCGAGACCGGCCGTGACGTGGCCGCCAAGCTGGTCGACGCCGGCCTCGAGGTCGAGACCGTCGAGACGCTCGGCGCCGGCCTCAAGGGCCCCCTCGTCGTCGGCCAGGTGCTGACCATCGAGGAGCTCGACGGCTTCCGCAAGCCGATCCGCTTCTGCACGGTCGACGTCGGCACCGCCAACGGCACCGGCGAACCGCAGGAGATCGTCTGCGGCGCCCGGAACTTCTCCGTCGGCGACAAGGTCGTCGTGGTCCTGCCCGGCGCCGTCCTGCCCGGCGACTTCGCGATCGCCTCGCGCAAGACGTACGGCAAGACCTCGCACGGCATGATCTGCTCCGGCGACGAGCTCGGCATGGGCGACGACGGCACGCACGGCATCATCGTGCTGCCGCCGGAGTACGAGCCGGGCACCGACGCGATCGAGCTGCTCCAGCTCGTCGACGAGGTCCTCGACATCGACATCACCCCGGACCGCGGCTACTGCATGTCGATGCGCGGTGTGGCCCGCGAGGCCGCCACCGCCTACGGCCTGCCGCTGCGCGACCCGGCGCTGCTCGACGTGCCCGCGCCGAACTCGTACGGCTACGCCGTGCAGATCTCCGACCCGGTCGGCTGCGACCGCTTCACCGCCCGCACGGTGACCGGCCTCGACCCCGAGGCCCGGTCCCCGATCTGGCTCACGCGCCGCCTCCAGAAGGCGGGCATGCGCCCGATCTCGCTGGCCGTCGACATCACCAACTACGTGATGCTGGAGCTCGGCCAGCCGCTGCACGCCTACGACCGCTCCCGCCTCGACGGCGCGATCGGCGTCCGCCGTGCCGAGCAGGGCGAGAAGTTCACCACCCTCGACGGCGTCAAGCGCACGCTCGACGCCGAGGACCTGGTGATCACCGACAGCAGCGGCCCGATCGGGCTCGCCGGTGTCATGGGCGGCGCCAACACCGAGATCGCCGACTCCGTCACCGACCCGGAGACGGGTGCCGTCACCGGCACCACCGACGTCGTCATCGAGGCCGCGCACTTCGACTCCGTGTCGATCTCGCGCACCGCCCGCCGCCTGAAGCTGTCCTCCGAGGCCTCCAAGCGCTTCGAGCGGGGCGTCGACCCGCAGGCCGCCGCCGCGGCCGCGCAGCGGACCGTCGACCTCCTCGTGCTGCTCGCCGGCGGCACCGCCGAGGCCGGCGTCACCGAGCTCACCGCCCCGGGCGCCCCGCGCACCATCGCGATGCGCGCGGACCACCCGGACCGGGTCGCGGGCATGGAGTACGGCCGCGAGACCGTCGTGCGCCGCCTCCAGGAGATCGGCTGCGACGTCTACGGCCAGGACGAGCTCGTCGTCACCGTCCCCTCGTGGCGGCCCGACCTCGCCGAGCCCAACGACCTCGCCGAAGAGGTCATCCGGCTGGAGGGCTACGGGAACCTCCCGTCCACCCTCCCGCAGGTGCCCTCCGGCCGCGGCCTGACCGCGCGCCAGCAGCTGCACCGCCGCGTCGGCCGCGCCCTGGCCGGTGCCGGCTACGTCGAGGCGCTGAGCTACCCGTTCATCGGCGAGGCCGTCTTCGACCAGCTCCAGCTGCCCGCGCACGACGCGAGCCGCCAGGTCGTCAAGCTGGTCAACCCGCTGTCCGACGAGGAGCCGGCGCTGCGCACCACGCTGCTGCCGGGCCTGCTGGGCGCGCTGCGCCGCAACGACAGCCGGGGCAGCCACGACCTCGCGCTGTTCGAGACCGGCTCGGTCTTCCGCGCCGCCGCCGAGGCGGGCGTCGCCGTACGCCTGCCCGTCGACCGCCGTCCCACGGACGAGGAGGTCGCCACCCTCGACGCGGCCCTGCCCGCGCAGCCGCGGTACGCCGCGGTCGTGCTGGCCGGTGCCCGCGAGCAGGCCGGCTGGTGGGGCAAGGGCCGCCCGGCCGACTGGGCGGACGCCGTCCAGGCCGCCCGCGCGCTGGCCGTCGAGGCCGGTGCCGAGCTGGTCGTCCGCCAGGGCCAGTACGGCCCCTGGCACCCGGGCCGCTGCGCCGAGCTGGTCGTCACCGTCGACGGTGTCGAGCAGGTCATCGGCCACGCCGGTGAGCTGCACCCGCGCGTGGTCAAGGCCATGGGCCTGCCCGCCCGCACCAGCGCCATGGAGCTCGACCTGGACCGCCTCGCGGCGGCCGGCGGCGAGGCCGTGCAGGCGCCCCGGATCTCCACCTTCCCGGTGGCGACCCAGGACGTCGCGCTGATCGTGGACTCCTCCGTCCCCGCCTCGGCGGTGGAGGACGCCCTGCGCAAGGGTGCCGGCGAACTGCTGGAGTCCCTGCGGCTGTTCGACGTCTTCACCGGTGAGCAGGTCGGCGAGGGCAAGAAGTCCCTCGCGTACGCGCTGCGCTTCCGCGCGGCCGACCGGACGCTGACCGCCGAGGAGTCGACGGCGGCGCGCGATGGCGCCGTGGCGCTGGCCGGTGAGCGGACCGGGGCGGTGCTGCGGGGCGCGTAGCGTCTCTTTGCTCTCGCTGTGTTGAGGGGCGCGTCCGGTGATCCGGGCGCGCCCCTCACCCGTTCGGGTGGCCGGGGCGGGTACGCCGCCTGCGGGTCGGTTGCCGCTGCGCGGGCCTGGGTCCCCTACCCGCCCTTCCACCGTTCCCCGGGCTGCGCCCGGACCCCGTACGGCGCTACCGCGCCCGCGCCTCAAACGCCGGCGAGGCTGAAATCAGCCTCGCCGGCGTTTGAGGCGCGGGGGCCTGGGGGCGGAGCCCCCAGAAGGGGTCCGGGCGCAGCCCGGGGAACGGGCGAAGGGCGGGTAGGGGACCTCGCCCGCGCAGCGGCCAACCATCGGCGGAGTCAGATGGTCGTCGGGGACTCCGACGCCGTCGGGGACTGCGCCTCCGTCGAGGTCGTCGGGGGCGTCGGGGCCTCCGAGGTGACGGGCGGCGGGGTCGTGGCCGGGGGCGGCGTCGTGGCCGGGGGCGGGGTGGTCGCCGGAGGCGGGGTCGTCGCCGGGGGCGGGGTCGTGGCCGGGGGCGGCGGGGTGGTCCCCGGGGTCGTCGCGGCCGGCGGCGGCGTCGTGGGCCCGGCCCCCTCCCCCCGGGTCGGCTCCGCACCCGGCGGAGCCACCGGCTCCGCCGGTGAATCGTTCCCGCTTCCCCCCGGCACCTGCGGCGGGGTCACCGCCGGCGCGTCCGGGGTCGAGGACACCGTCGGGGCCGTCGGCTGCTCCGGGTCCTCCTCGGCCGTCAGCGACAGGGCGACGACCGTGCCGAGGGCCACCACCGTCAGCGCCCCGGCGGCGGCCAGCAGCACCGTCTTGCGCCGCCGGTCGGGCACGGGCGGCTGCGGAGCCCGGACCGGGGCCGGGACCGGGGCCGGGGCCGGGGCCGGTGCGAACGCCTCCGCGTAGACCTGGGACAGCGTCGACGCCGGACCGGCCGGCTTCCCGATCACCGGGGTCACCTGGGTGACCGCGTCGGAGCCGGCCGGCGGCAGGGCCGGGAGGACCGGCGGCGCCTCCAGCCGCAGCGGCGGGGAGGCCTTCGCCCCCTTCGCCCCCATCGCCTCCCGGTCCCGGTCGGTGACCAGCGCCAGCGCCCGCCGCCCGGCGACGGTCCCGCGCTTGTCCGCGAGCGCCCCGCGCAGCCCGATCGAGGCCTCCAGCTCCGCCCGCGCACGGTCCAGACGCCCCTCGCACAGGGCGAGGACGCCGAGCTCGTGGTGGAAGTACGCCTGCTCCGCGACCTCCCCCGCCTTCCGTGCGGCCTCCGCGCCCGCGCGCAGCGCCCGTCCCCAGGCCTCCCAGGACGGTGCCGCCGCCAGTGCCGGGGCGGCCGTGCGGGCCAGCAGTACGGCGGCCACCACATCGGCCCCGCCCAGCGCGGCGAGCACCGCGTCGGCCTCCGCCGCGACCCGTTCCGGGGTCACCGAGGCGTGCCCGGTCCACCAGGCGTAGTGCCGGGCGGCGGTACGGGCCTCCTCGGCGGCGTTCTCCCCGTACCCGGCCTCCTCCAGCTGCCGCGCGACCCCCTCCGCGAGCCGGTGGCGCGGCCCGACGGGGGTGATCAGCCCGCAGCCGAGGAGTTCCGCGACGGCGGCGTCGGCGTGCGTGTCGCCGACCAGCGCGGGCAGGTGGGCGTGGTGCGGGAGTTCCCCGCCCAGCGCGCAGGCGGTCCGCAGGGCGGCCCGGGCCGACTCGCTCACCCGGGAGGCCAGCAGTTCGGCGGGGGCCGCGGCCTGCGCCAGCGTGGGCAGCGGGACGTGGGAGGGGTCGCGGGGGCGTTCCTCGAAGACCCCGGGCTCCTCGTCCTCGTCGTCGGCGGAGCCTCCGTTGAGCTCGTCGCGCTGCCGCAGCAGTGCGGCGGCCTGCACGAAGCGCAGCGGCAGGCCCTCGGAGGCGAACCGCAGGTCCTCCGCCCAGGCGGTCTCCTCGTCGGTGAGCGGCCGGCCGGCGGCGGTCTCCAGCAGCAGGGCGCAGTCGGCCCGGCCGAGTCCGCCGAGGAAGACCTCTTCCAGGTGTGCGTCGTCGGAGGGGGCCTTGGTGTCGGGGGTCGCGGCGAGCAGGTAGGCGCACTCCGGGGTGGCGCGCAGCAGTTCGTCGAGGGCGGCGCCGCCGAGCTCCAGGTCGTCGAGGAGCACGATCGCCCCGATCTCGGCGACGCCCGCGAGGAGTTGGGTGCGGTCGGGACGCTCGTCCCGGGTGTCGTACACGGTGGTGTACAGGGTGTGGAGGAGTTCGGCGGGCTGCTGCCGGCCGTGGCCGCTGAGCCGGACGACTCCGTCGGGTGCGAGGTCGGCGCAGTCGGCGGCGACCGCGTCGAGGAGGACGGAGCGGCCGGATCCGGCGGGGCCGGTCAGCCGTACGGAGCGGCCTCGCCCGAGGAGGCGTACGACCCGCTCCCGCTCGTCGGCGCGGTCCAGGAGCGGCAGGGAGGGGAGCGGCGGCCCGGGCAGTGCGGGCGGGCGGGCGGCGGCGTCCCGGTCGGCGCGGGCGGCGGCGGTGCGCTTGGCGGGGCGGCGGGCCGCCGCCCCGCGGGCCTCGGGCCGCAGGGGCTCGATCTCGCTGCCGTCGACGGGGTTGACGGTGAGGGTGAACTCCCCGGCGGTCAGGGTCACGACACGGGCGGGGGCCTGCGGCTGCGCGCCGGTTGCCGGGCCCGCGGTCCTGGCCGCCGCGGCCGGTGTCCCGGCGGGCCGGCCCGCCGCGGCCTGTTCGTCCTGGCCGGGCTGCCCCTGTGTACGGTCCATGCCCCTGTCCCCCGATCGCGCCGCGCGCCCGCCGCCGTCTTGCCGTCTTCGTCGTGCCCGGCACCCGCTCACGTCGTCGTCGCCACCGGTCCGGTTTCCGCCCGACCCTAGACCGTGGCCGGGGGTTCCGTCACCGCAGGGGTCCCTTCACCACGGGACCGTTACGGTTCCCGCGGTCAGTCCTTGCGGCCGGTCACGGCGACGGTGACGCCGAGGCCGATCATGGCGAGCCCGCCCGTGCCGCCGATCATGGACAGGCGGCGCGGGGATCCGGCGAACCAGTCGCGGGTGGTGGCGGCGGCGAGTCCCCAGAGGCTGTCGAAGACGATCGCGATCAGGTTGAAGACGAGGCCGAGCAGGAGCATCTGGAGCATGACGTGCCCCTGGTCGCGGTCGACGAACTGCGGCAGCACGGCGGCGAAGAAGACGATGGTCTTCGGGTTGGCCACGCCGACCGCGAAGCCCTCGCCGAGGGTCCGCCAGGTGCCGTGCGCCGCGGGGGCCGCCTCGGCGACGGCGGCCTGGAGCGACCCGCGGCCGCGGAAGGCCTTGACGCCGAGGTAGACGAGGTAGGCGGCGCCGGCCAGCTTCAGGGCGGTGAAGACGAGGACGGAGCGTTCGACGACGGCGCCGACGCCGAGCGCCACGGCCGCCACGAGTACGTACGATCCGAGCGTGTTCCCGGCCACCGTGGTCAGCGCGGCCCGCCGGCCCTGGGCCAGGGCCCGTCCGACGACGAACAGCACGCTGGGGCCGGGGATCACGATCAGCACGAGGGACATGGCCGCGAAGGCCAGCAGTCTGTCGGTGGACACCATGGATCCATGTAAGCCGAGCCCGCCCGGGGGGCGCAGCCCCTTTTTCCGGGGCCGGCCCCGCCCCGGTCACACGCGGGGCAGGGACTCCGCTTCCAGTCCGCCCTCGATCGCGAGGATGCGGTGCAGCCGGGTCGCGACGAGCAGCCGCTGCATCCGGTCGGGCACCCCGCGCAGGACCAGGCGCCGCCCGGTCCGGCCGGCCCGCCGGTGCGCCCCCATGATCACGCCGAGTCCGGTCGCGTCCCAGGAGTCGAGGCCGGTGAGGTCGAGCACGAGGTCGCCGTGGCCGTCGTCGAGGGCGGTGTGGAGGACCGTACGGGCGTCAGCCGCGCTGCGCACGTCGAGGCGGCCCCCGACAGCGAGTTCGGCGTGGTCGCCCCTGATGTGCATGTGTGCTCCCCGGCTTTACTGCGTACGTATTGTCCGACGGGTCCGTGGTCGGCAACTCTCACTGCAACTGACTGCCGTGCGGGCCGTGAAGTTGCCGACCGTGAGCGAACCGATACCTAATTCACCCCGTAGGGTGCGGGCATTCGAACGCTCGTGCTCAGTGCTTGTAGAAGCCCTGGCCGCTCTTGCGGCCGATGTCGCCCGCGTCGACCATGCGGCGCATGAGCTCCGGCGGCGCGAACTTCTCGTCCTGGCACTCGGTGTAGATGTTGCTGGTGGCGTGCAGCAGGATGTCGACGCCGGTGAGGTCGGCGGTGGCGAGCGGGCCCATGGCGTGGCCGAAGCCCAGCTTGCAGGCGATGTCGATGTCCTCGGCGGTGGCCACGCCCGATTCGTAGAGCTTCGCGGCCTCGACGACGAGCGCGGAGATCAGGCGGGTGGTGACGAAGCCGGCGACGTCGCGGTTGACGACGATGCAGGTCTTGCCGACCGACTCGGCGAACGCGCGGGTGGTGGCGAGGGTCTCGTCGCTCGTCTTGTAGCCGCGGACCAGCTCGCAGAGCTGCATCATCGGGACGGGCGAGAAGAAGTGCGCGCCGACGACCCGCTCCGGGTGCTCCGTCACGGCCGCGATCTTGGTGATCGGGATGGCGGAGGTGTTGGAGGCCAGGATCGCGTCCTCGCGGACGATCTTGTCGAGGGCGCGGAAGATGTCGTGCTTGACTTCCAGCTTCTCGAAGACGGCCTCGACGACGATGTCCACGTCGGCGACCGCGTCGAGGTCGGTGGTCGTGGTGATCCGCGCCAGGGCCGCCTCGGCGTCCTCGGCGGTCAGCTTCCCCTTGGAGACGAACTTGTCGTAGGAGGCCTTGATGCCGTCCGTGCCCCGGGTCAGCGCGGCATCGGTGACGTCCCGCAGGACGACGTCCCAACCCGCCTGAGCGGAGACCTGAGCGATCCCGGAACCCATCAGTCCCGCGCCGATGACGGCGAGCTTCCCAGCCACTGCACACCCCTCGTTGTTCTCAGTACGACCCGGCCTCGTAGCCTCTCCGGCGGAGACTAGCGCCCGTGGGCGGCGGAGTGACCGCGAAGTAACACGCGTCACGTCTCAGATGACGGACATCACACTGGAACGGGTCAGGAGGCGTGCGCGGCCCGACAGTTCAGTTTTCGCCACCTTCGTACCGGGCCAGCAGCTCCTGGACGCGGCCCAGTTCCCAGCGGGCCGCCGGGACGTGGCCGAGCGCCAGGGCCATCGCGGCGCGGCCGGCGAGGTAGTGGGCGTCCTGGCGGGCGCGTTCGTCCGCGTCGGGGTGGTCGTCGATCCGCCGGAGGGTCCGCACCACCTGGTCCCGGAGCATGCCGGCCTCGTGGAGCCGCGGGTCTCCCGGGGCGAGGTCCGCGCGCGGCATGTCCTTGGCGTGGTCCCAGGTCCGGGCGTCCTGCTCGGCGGGGCGCCCGGCGTCGGGGTGGTGGGGGTGGCCGGCCCAGGGGTGGGCCAGGTCGCGCAGGTCGAGGCAGCGGTCGAGGGCCGCGCCGAGGTCCCCGGCGGCGACGGCCGCGCGGCCCGAGGCGGCGCGGCGGGCGGCTTCGTCCCGGTTGCGGTGGTCCTGCGGGGTCCCGGGGCGGCGGGAGGCGAGGAAGCCCGCCAGCTCGTCGATCTCCCGGGCCGCGTCGGCCCGCTGCCAGATCCCGTACGCGTCGTCCAAGGCTCCGCTCCCCCGCTCTCCGGACCCCTGCGGCCCCCGCCCGACGGTACGCGGCCGGCGGGCCCGTCTACGCTGGCGCCATGGTGAACCTGACGCGCATCTACACCCGTACCGGCGACAAGGGCACGACCGCCCTGGGGGACATGAGCCGGACGCGGAAGACGGACCTGCGGATCTCCGCGTACGCCGACGCCAACGAGGCCAACGCCGCCATCGGGACGGCGATCGCGCTGGGTGCGCTGCCGGAGGAGGTCGTGAAGGTCCTGGTCCGCGTCCAGAACGACCTGTTCGACGTCGGCGCCGACCTGTGCACCCCGGTGGTGGAGGACCCCGAGTACCCGCCGCTGCGGGTGGAGCAGTTCTACGTGGACCGGCTGGAGGCCGACTGCGACGTCTTCAACGAGCAGCTGGAGAAGCTGCGCAGCTTCATCCTCCCCGGCGGCACCCCGGGCGCGGCCCTGCTGCACCAGGCCTGCACGGTGGTCCGCCGGGCCGAGCGCTCCACGTGGGCGGCGCTGGAGGAGCACGCCGAGGTGATGAACCCGCTGACGGCCACCTACCTCAACCGCCTGTCCGACCTCCTGTTCATCCTGGCCAGGACGGCCAACAAGGAGGTCGGCGACGTGCTCTGGGTCCCCGGCGGCGAGCGCTAGCGCTTGGTTCCGGCCAGTTCGGCATCCTGGTCCGCCGCGCCCTCCGGGGCCTTGCGGGGCCAGATCGTGTAGGTCGCGGCGACGATGGCCTGGATGCCGAGCACCTTCAGGGGGACGCCCTGCCAGGACTGGAGCTGGGCCGTGTCGGCGGTGTCGCCGACGTACCAGATGCCGGCCTGGAGGAGGCCGTACGCGACCGCCGCGGCGGCCAGGGTGCGCAGCCACAGCTGCCACTCGTGGACCGCGCGGGCCTTGCCGTACTTGGCCCCCGGCGGCTTCGGGCCCCCGGCGAAGCGGTGGGCGGCGTGCCCGTCGAGCCACTTCACGGTGTAGTGCCCGTAGCCGACGGTGTAGCCGACGTACAGGGCGGCGACGCCGTGCCGCCAGCTCGGTTCGCCGCCGTTCTTCAGGTCGACGAAGGACGCCACCAGCAGCACCAGCTCCAGCAGCGGCTCGCACAGCAGCAGCGCGGCGCCCAACCGCGGCATTCCGGCCAGGTAGCGCAGTGCCAGCCCGCCCGCGAGCAGCACCCAGAAGCCGACCTCACAGGCGATGATCAGCCCGACGAGCATGACGGCTCTCCCTTCCTTCCTCGGTTCCCCCGTTGTCCTCCCAGGGTTCCGGCCCGCGCGCCCCGCCGCGTCGTCGCCAGTGACGAAAGCCCACTGCATCCTTCGATGTAGCGCCGTCTCAGCCCGGGCGGCGAGGCCCCGCCGCGGCGGACCGTGTTGGATGGGACCGTGCTCCCGAAGATCCCCCGCCCGCACCGCGACGACGTCCTGCTCGCGGCCGTCAGCGTGCTCGCCGGCCTGCTGCTGTGGGCGCTCGGCGTGCACAGCTCGCCCGGCCGGCACTCCCTGCCCGACTGGGCGGTGCTGGTGCCGCTCCTGGTGCTCGGCGCCCTGGAGCTGCTGCGCCGTTCCGCGCCGAACGTCACCCTGACCGTCGGCACCGTCGCCGTGGTCGTGGACCAGTTCACCCTCGGCAACATCGCCAGCGTCATCATCTTCACGGACCTGATGTACGCGGCCGTGGTCTACGGCAAGCCCGCCATGGCCCGCCGGCTCCCGGTCGTCACCGGTCTGATCACCGTGGCCGTCACCATCGGCTCCCTGGTCTGGCTGCGGACCCCGCAGGCCCTGCTGATCGGCGTGATCACCGGCATCGTCAGCTTCGCCCCGGCCCTGACCGGCGCCACCCTGCGCAACCACCGCGAGGCCGCCGAGGCCGCCCGGCTGCGGGCCGAGCAGACGGCGCTGCTGGCCGAGATGGACCGCAGCCAGGCCGTGGCGGCCGAGCGCGCCCGGATGGCGCGGGAGCTGCACGACATGGTGGCCAACCACCTGTCGGCGATCGCCATCCACTCCACCGCCGCGCTGTCCATCGACTCCCCCGCCACCAGCCGCGAGGCGCTCGGGGTGATCCGGGAGAACAGCGTGCAGGGGCTGGCGGAGATGCGCCGGCTGATCGGGCTGCTGCGGGACGCGGGGGCGGAGCAGGAGGCGGTCGCCGTGCCCTCCCTGGACGGTCTGGACGCCCTGCTGGGGCAGGCCCGCACCAACGGGTCGGGGAGCGGGCTGGACTTCGTCCTCGCGGACGAGCGGCCGGCCGGGGAGCCGCTGCCGGCGCCGGTGGAGCTGGCGGCGTACCGGATCGTCCAGGAGTCGCTGACCAACGCCCTCAAGCACGCCGTCCCCGGTACGGTCCGGGTCCGCGTGGCGCACGGCGCGGGGCTGCTGACGGTGGCGGTGGACTCCCCGTACGGGGAGCGGCCGGGCCCGCGCGCCCCGGGTTCGGGGGCCGGGCTGATCGGCATGCGGGAGCGCACGGAGCTGCTGGGCGGGACGTTCACGGCGGGCGCGGCGGACAGGGTGTGGCAGGTGCGGGCGGTGCTGCCCGCCGAGGAGAGGGCGGTGCAGTCATGACCATCAGGGTCGTCGTGGCCGAGGACCAGCGGGCGGTACGGGCCGGTCTGGTGCTGATCCTGCGCAGTGCGGGCGACGTCGAGGTGGTGGGAGAGGCCGCCGACGGCGAGGAGGCGGTGCGGCTGGCGGACGAGCTGCGGCCGGACCTGGTCCTCATGGACGTGCAGATGCCGAAGCTCGACGGGGTGTCGGCCACCCGCCAGGTGGTGGAGCGGGGGCTGGCGGACGTGCTGGTCCTGACCACCTTCGACCTGGACGAGTACGTCTTCGGAGCGCTGCGGGCCGGGGCGTCGGGCTTCCTCCTGAAGGACGCGGACGCCTCGGAGCTGATCGCGGCGGTGCGGACGGTGGCGCGCGGCGAGGGGCTGATCGCCCCGGCGGTGACCCGGCGGCTGATCGCCGAGTTCGCGGCGCCGAAGGCGGTACGGGCCCCCGTGCGGCCGGGGGCGGCCGCGGCGGTGGAGTCGCTGACGCGGCGCGAGCGGGAGGTGCTGGGGGCGCTGGGCGAGGGGCTGTCGAACGCGGAGATCGCCGTACGGCTGGACATGGCGGAGGCCACGGTGAAGACCCACGTCAGCAGGCTGCTGGGGAAGCTGGAGCTGCGCAGCCGGGTCCAAGCAGCCGTGCTGGCACAGGAGTTGGGGATCTAGACGGGCTCTGGAGGTAAGGTCTGGACCTCTTGACGCTTGGTCCAGACCTTTCTAGTCTCACCGCATCACTGTGGTGAGCATGCCATGACACAGAGCGACACGAGGCGTGCTCACGGGCGGCGCAGGTCCCACCCCCATGTACCGGTCGGCCCCACGATCGGTACGGACCTACGGAGGAGCACCCTTGAGCACAGCACCCCCACGACCCAACCGTCTGTTCAGGAGGCTGGCCGCCACCGTCGCGGCCCTCGCCCTGCCCGTCGCCGGCCTCGTCGGCCTGGCCGGCCCGGCGCAGGCGGCAGCATCAGCGACCGCGACGTACACCAAGGTCTCCGACTGGGGCTCCGGCTTCGAGGGCAAGTGGACGGTGAAGAACACCGGCACCACCGCCCTCAGCAGCTGGACCGTGGAGTGGGACTACCCGGCCGGCACCCGGGTGACCTCCGCCTGGGACGCCACCGTCACCAGCTCGGGCAACCACTGGACCGCCAAGAACCTCGGCTGGAACGGCAGCCTGGCCCCCGGCGCCACCGTCAGCTTCGGCTTCAACGGCACCGGCGCCGGCGCCCCCTCCGGCTGCAAGATCAACGGCGGCTCCTGCGACGGCGGCACCAACCCCACCGACAACCCGCCCTCGGCCCCCGGCACCCCCACCGCGACCGGCGTCACCGAGAACGCGCTGACCCTGTCCTGGACGGCGGCCACCGACGACAAGGGCGTCAAGAACTACGACGTCTACCGCAACGGCGGCAAGCTCACCACCGTCACCGGCACCACCTTCAACGACGGCGGCCTGACCAAGGGCACCACGTACACCTACTCGGTCACCGCCCGTGACACCGCCGACCAGACCGGCCCCTCCTCCGGCGAACTCTCGGTGACCACCCCGGGCGGCGGCGGCACCGATCCGGACCCCGGCTCCAAGGTCAAGCTCGGCTACTTCACCAACTGGGGCGTCTACGGACGCAACTACCACGTGAAGAACCTGGTCACCTCGGGCAGCGCCGCGAAGATCACCCACATCAACTACGCCTTCGGCAACGTCCAGAACGGCAAGTGCACCATCGGTGACGGCTACGCCGACTACGACAAGGCCTACACCGCCGACCAGAGCGTCGACGGCAAGGCCGACACCTGGGACCAGCCCCTGCGCGGCAACTTCAACCAGCTGCGCAAGCTCAAGGCCCAGTACCCCCACATCAAGATCCTCTACTCCTTCGGCGGCTGGACCTGGTCCGGCGGCTTCGGCCAGGCCGCCCAGAACCCGGCCGCCTTCGCCGACTCCTGCTACGCCCTGGTCGAGGACCCCCGCTGGGCGGACGTCTTCGACGGCATCGACATCGACTGGGAGTACCCGAACGCCTGCGGGCTGTCCTGCGACACCAGCGGCGCCGCCTCCTTCAAGAACCTGATGTCGGCCCTGCGCACCAAGTTCGGCGCCTCCAACCTGGTCACCGCCGCGATCTCCGCCGACGGCTCCAACGGCGGCAAGCTCGACCTCGCCGACTACGCCGGCGCCGGCCAGTACGTCGACTTCTACAACGTCATGACGTACGACTTCTTCGGCGCGTGGGACGCCAAGGGCCCCACCGCCCCGCACTCCCCGCTGACCTCCTACGCCGGCATCCCGATCGCCGGCTTCAACTCCGAGGCCGCCATCACCAAGCTCAAGGGCAAGGGCATCCCCGGCTCCAAGCTCAACCTCGGCATCGGCTTCTACGGCCGCGGCTGGACCGGAGTCACCCAGGACGCCCCCGGCGGCACCGCCACCGGACCCGCCCCGGGCACCTACGAGCAGGGCATCGAGGACTACAAGGTCCTCAAGAGCAGCTGCCCCAGCACCGGAACCGTCGCCGGCACCGCCTACGCCAAGTGCGGCAGCAACTGGTGGAGCTACGACACCCCCGCCACCATCGCCGGGAAGATGACCTGGCTGAAGAACCAGGGCCTCAAGGGCGCCTTCTTCTGGGAGTTCAGCGGCGACACCGCGAACGGCGAACTGGCGAACGCGATCCACACCGGGCTGCAGTAACCCCCACGCACTGCACGGCCCGGCGGCACGACGAAGCCGGGGAGGCGGGACCGTCCCCCGCCTCCCCGGCTTCCCCGCGTACGGGCCGGCTCAGGCCACGTTCACCCTCTGCCCGGGCGGCGCGGCCTCCAGCCACGCCAGGAACCCGGTCAGCGCGTCCTCGCTCATCGCCAGCTCCAGGCGGGTCCCCTGGTGGGAACAGCCGAGCACGACGGCGTCGGACAGCAGGGCCAGCTCCTCCTCGCCCTCGGGCGCACGGCGCGCGAGGACCTCGATGGAGGAGCGCTCCAGCAGCCGGCGCGGGCGGGGGGAGTACGAGAAGACGCGGAACCACTCGATGCGGTCACCGCTGTAGCGGGCGACCCCGTACACCCACCCCTTGCCGGAGACGTCGGGCTCCTCGGCCACGCCCCAGCGCAGGCTGCAGTCGAAGGTCCCGCCGGACCGCTGGATCAGTCTGCGGCGCAACCCGAACACGAACAGCCCGATCACCACCAGGGCTACGACCAGGCCGCTCACAAGCAGAGCGAGGAGCATCTTCACCGACCTCCTCGCTCATCGAAAACCGCACAAACAAAAGTACGTACATCGCCTCAGCCGCGACCCGGTCCGGAAAATTCCGGACCTGACCGCGGCTGAGGTATCAAACTGTTCGGTACGGGGCTCAGTGCCCCGCGACCGCGCGCAGCCGGACATCGGCGCGACGTTCGGCGGCCGCGTCGGCCTCCGACTTCGCGCGCTCCAGTGCCCGCTCCGCCCGCTGGACGTCGATCTCGTCCGCGAGCTCGGCGATCTCGGCCAGCAGGGACAGCTTGTTGTCCGCGAACGAGATGAATCCGCCGTGCACCGCGGCGACGACAGTGCCGCCCTCGCTGGTGCGGATGGTCACCGGGCCCGATTCCAGCACACCGAGAAGCGGCTGGTGACCGGGCATGACGCCGATGTCGCCGGACGTGGTGCGGGCGACGACCAGGGTGGCCTCGCCGGACCAGACATTGCGGTCCGCCGCGACCAGCTCGACGTGCAGCTCAGCAGCCAAGGTGGCTCCTCGGGTCACCACCCGGCGGGTCAGCCGGGTGTTGGGTCAAATTCTAATGGGCGTGGAGAGAGGGACGGGACACACCCGCCCCTCTCCGTCGAACGTCGAACCGGATGCGCTCCTCGCGGAGCGCGCCGGATCAGGAGACGCCCAGCTCCTTGGCGTTGGCCTTCAGGTCCTCGATGCCACCGCACAGGAAGAACGCCTGCTCGGGGAAGTGGTCGTAGTCACCGTCGCAGATCGCGTTGAACGCGGTGATCGACTCGTCGAGCGGAACGTCCGAACCGTCCACGCCGGTGAACTGCTTGGCGACGTGGGTGTTCTGCGACAGGAAGCGCTCGACACGACGGGCACGGTGGACAACGAGCTTGTCCTCCTCGCCCAGCTCGTCGATACCGAGGATCGCGATGATGTCCTGGAGGTCCTTGTACTTCTGGAGGATCCCCTTGACGCGCATGGCGGTCGCGTAGTGGTCCGCCGCGATGTACCGCGGGTCGAGGATGCGGGACGTCGAGTCCAGCGGGTCCACGGCCGGGTAGATGCCCTTCTCGGAGATCGGACGGGAAAGAACCGTCGTCGCGTCGAGGTGGGCGAAGGTGGTCGCCGGCGCCGGGTCGGTCAGGTCGTCCGCGGGGACGTAGATCGCCTGCATCGAGGTGATCGAGTGACCACGGGTCGAGGTGATGCGCTCCTGGAGGAGACCCATCTCGTCGGCCAGGTTCGGCTGGTAACCCACCGCGGAGGGCATGCGGCCGAGCAGGGTCGACACCTCGGAACCCGCCTGGGTGTACCGGAAGATGTTGTCGATGAAGAAGAGCACGTCCTGCTTCTGCACATCGCGGAAGTACTCCGCCATGGTCAGACCCGCGAGGGCGACGCGCAGACGCGTGCCCGGCGGCTCGTCCATCTGGCCGAAGACGAGGGCCGTCTTGTCGATGACGCCCGAGTCGGCCATTTCCTCGATGAGGTCGTTGCCCTCACGGGTGCGCTCACCGACGCCCGCGAAGACCGACACACCGTCGTGGTTGTTGGCGACGCGGTAGATCATTTCCTGGATCAGAACGGTCTTGCCGACACCGGCACCACCGAACAGACCGATCTTTCCACCCTTGACGTACGGGGTGAGAAGGTCGATGACCTTGACGCCGGTCTCGAACATCTCCGTCTTCGACTCGAGCTCGTCGAAGCGGGGGGCCTTGCGGTGGATCGGCCAGCGCTCGGTGACGTTGGCGTTCTCCTCCGGGTAGTTCAGCACCTCACCGAGGGTGTTGAACACCTTGCCCTTGGTGAAGTCACCGACGGGGACGGTGATGCCCTCGCCCGTGTCGGTCACCGGGGCCTGGCGGACCAGACCGTCGGTGGGCTGCATGGAGATGGTGCGGACCAGGCCGTCACCCAGGTGCTGGGCGACTTCCAGGGTCAGCGTCTTCAGCGCACCGTCCTCGGCCGGGTCGGAGACCTGGACCTTCAGCGCGTTGTAGATGTCGGGCATCGCGTCGACGGGGAACTCCACGTCGACGACCGGGCCGATGACCCGGGCGACGCGGCCCGTGGCGGCGGCCGTCTCAACAGAGGTCGTCATTACTTGTCACTCCCCGCGGTCGCGTCGGCCATGGCGCTGGCGCCACCGACGATCTCGCTGATTTCCTGGGTGATTTCGGCCTGGCGGGCCGCGTTGGCAAGCCGGGAGAGGCTCTTGATGAGGTCTCCGGCGTTGTCGGTCGCCGCCTTCATCGCGCGGCGGCGGGCGGCGTGCTCGGAAGCGGCCGCCTGCAGCAGGGCGTTGTAGATACGGCTTTCGACGTAGCGCGGCAGCAGGGCGTCGAGGACGTCCTCCGCCGACGGCTCGAACTCGAACAGCGGAAGGATCTCGCCCTTCGCACCGTCCTCCTCCTGAGCCTGGTCGAGGCTGAGCGGCAGCATCCGACCGTCCACCGGGTTCTGCGTCATCATCGACACGAATTCCGTGTAGACGATGTGCAGTTCGTCGACGCCGCCCTCGGCCGTCTCGGCCTGGATGGCCTCGATCAGCGGCCCGGCGACGCGCTTGGCGTCGGCGTAGGCCGGGCTGTCGGTGAAGCCGGTCCACGAATCCGTGACCTTGCGCTCACGGAAGCCGTAGTAGGCCAGACCCTTGCGGCCGACGATGTAGGTGTCGACGTCCTTGCCCTCAGCGCGCAGCCGCTCGGTGAGCCGCTCCGCCTGCTTGATGGCGTTCGAGGAGTAGCCGCCGGCCAGACCGCGGTCGCTCGTGATGAGCAGGACCGCGGCACGGACCGGCGCCTCGACCTCGGTGGTCAGGGCGTGCTTGGTGTTCGAACCGGTCGCCACCGCGGTCACCGCACGGGTGAGCTCGGTCGCGTACGGCATCGACGCCGCCACCTTGCGCTGCGCCTTGACGATGCGCGAGGCGGCGATCATCTCCATCGCCTTGGTGATCTTCTTGGTCGCCGTGATGGCACGGATGCGACGCTTGTAGACCCGGAGCTGCGCTCCCATGAGTCAGGTCCCTTCCGTCGTCACTTGGAGACGTTGACGGCCGGGACGTCCTCGCCCAGGAGCTTTCCGTCGGAGGTCTCGAACTGGCGCTTGAAGGCGGCGATCGCGTCGGCGATCGAGCCCAGCGTGTCGTCCGACATCTTGCCGCCGTCGGCGATGGAGGTGAGGAGGTCCTTGCGCTCGCGGCGCAGGTGCTCCAGCAGCTCCGACTCGAAGCGACGGATGTCGTTGACCGGGACGTCGTCCATCTTGCCGGTGGTGCCGGCCCAGACGGAGACGACCTGCTCCTCGACGGGCATCGGCTGGTACTGGCCCTGCTTCAGCAGCTCGACCAGGCGCTTGCCGCGCTCCAGCGCAGCCTTCGACGCGGCGTCCAGGTCGGAACCGAAGGCGGCGAACGCCTCCAGCTCACGGTACTGGGCGAGGTCCAGGCGCAGACGGCCGGAAACCTGCTTCATGGCCTTGTGCTGGGCGGAGCCACCGACGCGGGAGACCGAGATACCGACGTTCAGCGCCGGGCGCTGGCCCGCGTTGAACAGGTCGGACTCCAGGAAGCACTGGCCGTCGGTGATGGAGATGACGTTGGTCGGGATGAACGCCGACACGTCGTTCGCCTTGGTCTCGACGATCGGCAGACCGGTCATCGAACCGGCGCCCATGTCGTCGGACAGCTTCGCGCAGCGCTCCAGCAGACGGGAGTGCAGGTAGAAGACGTCGCCCGGGTAGGCCTCGCGGCCCGGCGGACGGCGCAGCAGCAGCGACACGGCGCGGTAGGCGTCGGCCTGCTTCGACAGGTCGTCGAAGATGATCAGGACGTGCTTGCCGGCGTACATCCAGTGCTGGCCGATGGCGGAACCGGTGTACGGCGCCAGGTACTTGAAGCCGGCCGGGTCGGACGCCGGGGCGGCGACGATCGTCGTGTACTCGAGCGCGCCGGCGTCTTCCAGGGCGCCGCGAACGGACGCGATGGTCGAGCCCTTCTGGCCGATGGCGACGTAGATGCAGCGGACCTGCTTGTTCACGTCGCCGGAGCGCCAGTTGTCACGCTGGTTGATGATCGTGTCGACGGCCAGCGCGGTCTTGCCGGTCTGACGGTCACCGATGATCAGCTGACGCTGGCCACGGCCGACGGGCACCATGGCGTCGATGGCCTTGTAGCCGGTCTGCATCGGCTCGTGGACCGACTTGCGGACCATGACGCCGGGGGCCTGCAGCTCGAGGGCGCGACGGCCTTCGGTCGCGATCTCGCCGAGACCGTCGATCGGGTTGCCGAGCGGGTCGACAACGCGGCCGAGGTAGCCCTCGCCGACGCCTACGGAGAGGACCTCACCGGTGCGCTGCACCGGCTGGCCCTCCTCGATACCGCTGAACTCGCCGAGGACGACCGCACCGATCTCGCGCTCCTCGAGGTTGAGGGCGAGACCGAGGGTGCCGTCCTCGAACTTCAGCAGCTCGTTCGCCATGGCGGAGGGCAGGCCCTCCACCTTCGCGATGCCGTCGCCGGCAACGCTGACCGTTCCGACCTCCTCGCGCGAGGCCGCGTCCGGCTGGTACGACTGGACAAAGGTCTCCAGTGCGTCCCGGATCTCCTCCGGCCGGATCGTGAGCTCCGCCATCTGGGTTCCCTGCTCTCCTTGTTGGGCCTGAAGCTTCTTAGGGGTCTGGGGGTGACCCCCAGGAATCTTCTGCAAGTTCTGCACGGCCCAACCGGGCCGCTAGGAATGCTTTGTATCTGTGTGGTGGCGGCTGGGTCAGCCGGCCATGCGGCGCGACGCCTCGGCGAGGCGGTCCGCGATGGTGCCGTCGATGACCTCGTCGCCGACCCGCACCGAGATCCCGCCGAGGACCGCGGGGTCCACGTCGAGGTTCAGGTGCATCTGGCGGCCGTACAGCTTGGCCAGCACCGCGCCGAGACGCTGCTTCTGCACGTCGCTGAGCGGGATCGCGCTGGTCACGGTGGCGACCATGCGGTCCCGGCGCTCGGCGGCGAGCTTGGACAGGGACTCGAGTCCCGCTTCCAGGCTACGTCCACGCGGGTGCGTGACGAGACGGATCACCAGGCGCTCGGTGACGGCGTTCACCTTGCCGCCGAGCAGGCTGCGCAGCAGCTCGCTCTTGGCGGAGCCGGTGGCGGCGCGGTCGGTCAGCGCGGAGCGCAGCTCGGTGCTGGAGGCGACGATCCGGCCGAAGCGGAAGACCTCGTCCTCGACGTTGTCGAGTCCGCCGGCCTGCTGGGCCGCCGTGAGGTCGGCGGTGGCCGCCAGCTCCTCCAGCGCGTCCACCAGGTCGCGGGACTGCGACCAGCGGGAGCGCGCCATGCCGGACACCAGGTCCAGGGTGTCCCCGGAGACCTGGCCGGACAGCAGCCGGCCGACCAGCTCGGCCTTGGCCTCGCCGGACTGCGCCGGGTCCGTGATGACCCGACGCAGCGAGACCTCACGGTCGAGCAGCGCGGTGACGGCTGCCAGCTCACCGGCGAGCTTCGCCGCGTCGACGGACGTGTTGTCCGTCAGCGCGTCGAGGCGCTCGCGCGCGGAGGCCAGCGCCTCGCGGCTCGCTCCGTTCATCGGGCCGCCTCGGCCTTCTCCTCAAGCTCGCTGAGGAAGCGGTCGATGGTGCGGCTCTGGCGGGCGGCGTCCTCGAGGGACTCGCCGACGAGCTTGCCGGCCAGGTCGGTGGCGAGCTTGCCCACGTCCTGACGCAGCGCCTGAGCGGCGGCCTTGCGGTCTGCCGCGATCTGGGCGTGACCGGCAGCGATGATCTCCTCACGCTGCCGCTGGCCCTCTGCGCGCAGTTCTTCCTTGAGCGCAGTGCCCTGCTCCAGCGCGTCCTGGCGCAGGCGCGCGGCCTCGTGCCGGGCCTCGGCGAGCTGGGCCTTGTACTGCTCCAGCACGCTCTGGGCCTCGGTCTGAGCGGCTTCGGCCTTCTCGATACCGCCCTCGATCTGCTCGCGGCGCTCGTCCAGAACCTTGTTGATGTTCGGGAGGAGCTTCTTCGCGAGGAAGCCGAAGACGATGACGAAGGCGATCAGACCGATGACGAGCTCGGGGATCGGCGGGATGAGAGGGTTTTCCATCTCAGCCGCGAGAACCATGAGGTTCACATCAGTGCCTTTCGTCTAGTGGGCTGTTCGTCGAGACCGAGGATCAGGAGCTCGGGTAGACGAACGGCATGACCAGACCGATCAGGGCGAGCGCCTCACAGAAGGCGAAGCCGAGGATCTGGTTGGCGCGGATCAGGCCGGCAGCCTCGGGCTGGCGGGCGAGGGCCTGGGTGCCGTTACCGAAGATGATGCCGACGCCGACGCCGGGGCCGATGGCCGCGAGACCGTAACCAACGGAGCTGAGGGAGCCGGTGACGGCGGCAAGGGTCTGGGACATGCCAGTTCTTCCTTCTCTTTCACGGACCGGTGGGGGTTGGCCACCGGACGAATACGGGGGGCTGAGCGGGGGCGGGCCTGGCTCAGTGGTGCTCGGCGAGCGCGCCCTGGATGAAGCTGCAGGCCAGGAGGACGAAGACGTACGCCTGGACAGCCTGGATGAAGAGCTCGAAGGCGGTCATCACGATCACCATCACGAACGACACACCGGCGTAGGCGATGCCGATGCCGTTCAGCAGGTACCAGCTGGCGATCGTGAAGAGCAGCAGCAGGGTGTGACCGGCGAACATGTTCGCGAAGAGTCGGACCGCGTGGGTGAACGGGCGCACCAGGACGTTCGAGAAGAACTCGATGATCATGATGAGCGGCAGGACGCCGCCGAGGCTCTTGTCGTAGCCGGTGAGGTTCTTCAGGCCGCCGACGAAGCCGTGGCGCTTGAAGGTGACCGACATCCAGATCACGTAGACGATCAGGGCGAGCACGGCCGGGTACGCGATGATCGAGGTCACCGGGAACTGCGCCACCGGGACGATCGACCAGACGTTCAGGATCCAGACGAAGAAGAACAGCGAGACCATGAAGGGGACGTACTTCTCGCCCTCCTTCTTGCCGAGGGTCTCGTAGACGATGCCGCGGCGCACGAAGTCGTAGCCGGCCTCGCCGACCATCTGGAGCTTGCCGGGGACGATCTTCGCCTTGCCGAAGGCGGCCCAGAAGAAGGCCACGATGATGACGGAGCCCAGGAGGGCCAGCAGCATCGGCTTGTTGAAGTAGGCATTGCTGCCCGCTTCGCCCCAGAGCGGCTCGAAGAGGAACGAGTGCAGGCCCGGGCCGGGGAAGCCACATCCGTCGAAGATGTGACAGTCGGTCTCGAAGGCGAGGACCTGCGTCGGGTCAGCACTCACCGCGGGCTCCTTCAGCGTGGCGCATAGGTACGGCAACCTCGTTGTGTCGGCGCGGCGCGAGGCCGCGGTTCGGCACTGGACTGGTGTAACGGGTGTGGGGGCGGCAATCAGGCATCGAGCCTCGCGATGGAACAGGCGTCAGCTCAGATGCCCGCGCCCGCAGAGCCGCAGTTGGAACCGGACGATAGCAGCATCTCGAACGCACACTTATCCCGGCCCTACCCCTCACGACTTCGACCCCGGGTTTTCGGGCTTTTCACCCTTGGTCGAGTCCGGCTCGACGTAAAGGATCTTCGCCTTCATGTGGGCACGCGTCTGTGCGCCGATCCACACGAGGGTGGCGACGACGAGCGTGATGGCGAACGCCCGGGGGTTGAACAGTGTCGTGTTCTTGAACACGGCGAGAAAGACGAAGAGCAGCAGGATCTGCGCGGCGTAGAGCATGAGGCCCATGGCCTGGAACAGATGCGGCAGGGATTTCGCCGTGCGCTGCAGGACGACGAATCCGAGGCCCATGAACAGGATCACGACCACGGTTGCGACGACGGACCCGATGGCGCCCTGGCTGCCGGCGACCAAACCGCTGATCACTGCGGCGATGCCGCCGGCGATTGCGGTGGGTACGGCGGTTTGCAGGAGGGATCGGACGTCATTTGACCGCATGGCGGTTTGCTCCGCGTGGTGGTGGGGGCACGGACTCGTACGGGAACTCGTACGGGGACGAGCGTAAGCCCGGTCCGAGTGAGAGCCTCGGGCCAATGGACCGTCGCACTACGGTCCTTCGGCTCTGTCGCCGGGTTTAGTGAACGGTATCACAAACTATTTGATGAGAGCTTTACCTGTCAGGTGTGCTGACTGTCACACATGAGGGCTAACGCGCCCGTGTGTGCAGGACAAGCCCGCTCATTGTCTGGTAAAGGGCGCCCATGTCGGAAATGCGCCCGGCCCGTCAGCGTGCCGATCCGGCCTTACGCCGGTCGGGGAGGCGCGAACGGGGGCCTACCGCGGTCGCTCCGTTGACGCCCGAGACACCCGCCACGACGGGCCTCGCCGGCTCCGGCTCCCGGCCCTCGTCCTCCCGCACCGCCGCCTCCGCGGCCCGCTCCGCGTGCCGGTAGCGCGGCGGGACCAGGCCCTCGGCCCAGCGCGGCGCACGCGGCGTGAACCGCGGCATCAGGAGCAGGACGAGGCCCAGCGCGCTCAGCGCGGCCAGCGACAGCACGATCCACATCGAGGCCGAATGCACCGAATAGGCCACCGTGCCGAATGCGATCAGGCCCGACCAGAAATACATGATGAGTACGGCGCGGCTGTGGGAATGCCCGAGTTCCAGCAGCCGGTGGTGCAGGTGCCCGCGGTCCGCGGCGAAGGGCGACTGGCCGTTCCAGGTGCGCCGGACGATCGCCAGGACCAGGTCCGCCATCGGAATGGCGATGATCGTCAGCGGCAGCAGCAGCGGAATGAAGACCGGGAGCATCGCGTGGGTGGCGTTGCGCTCGCCACCGACGAAGAGGGCCATCGTGTCGGGGTCCACCTGCCCCGTGATCGAGATGGCCGAGGCGGCCAGCACCAGACCGATCAGCATCGACCCGGAATCCCCCATGAAGATCCGGGCGGGGTGCATGTTGTGCGGCAGGAAGCCCAGGCACATGCCCATCAGGATCGCTGCGAAGAGGGTGGCGGGGGCGGCGGACTCGATGCCGTAGCCGAACCAGATCCGGTAGGCGTAGAGGAAGAACGCGCACGTGGCGATGCAGACCATGCCGGCCGCCAGACCGTCGAGGCCGTCGACGAAGTTCACCGCGTTGATGGTGATCACCACCAGGGCCACGGTGAGCAGGGTGCCCTGCCACTGGGTGAGCGCCACCGTGCCGATGCCCGGAACCGGAATCCACAGGATGGTCAGGCCCTGCATGACCATCACGCCCGCGGCGATCATCTGGGCGCCCAGCTTGATCAGCGCGTCGAGCTCGAACTTGTCGTCCAGGACGCCGATCAGCCAGATCAGCGCGGCACCCGAGAGCAGCGCTCTGGGCTCGTTCGACCGCTCGAAGACCCCGTTGAGGTTCTGCAGGTGGTCGGCGATCAGCAGCCCCGCGCACATGCCGCCGAACATGGCGATCCCGCCGAGCCGCGGAGTGGGCTCGCGGTGCACGTCGCGCGCGCGGATCTCCGGCATCGCGCCGGCCGCGATCGCGAACTTCCGCACGGGCCCGGTCAGCAGGTAGGTCACCGCGACCGTGACGCAAAGCGTCAGCAGATATTCACGCACTGGCTGCCCCAGATGTATCGCCGGCCATCTCAGCCCCACACATTAGCCGCGATGTCACCACCGACGAGGACGCACGGAGGCCCCGTTCCGGTTGCACTACGCCATGCTCGTCCCGGTTACGCCCCGTAAGGGGGAAATCCACTGGTCAGGTCGGCCACGTCCGTGCGCGTTCCGGCCGCTCCGCCCGCCAGCGCAGCGGCGAACAGCTCCGCGATCCGGGCCATCTCCGGCTCCCCCATCCCCTGCGTGGTCACCGCCGCGGTGCCCAGGCGGATGCCGCGCTGGTCCCCGTACGGCAGCGCGCAGGTGTCCAGCACGATGCCCGCGGCGGCCAGCCGGCCGCGGGCCGTCGGCCCGTCCACGCCGAGCGCCGCGGGGTCGGCGCTGATGAGGTGGGTGTCCGTCCCTCCGGTGGTCACGGCGAACCCGTGCTGCTCCAGGGCGGCGGCCAGGGCCCGGGCGTTGGCCACGACCCGGTGCGCGTAGCGGGAGAAGGGCGGGGCTGCCGCCTCTCCGAAGGCCACCGCCTTCGCGGCGATGGAGTGCATCTGGGCGCCGCCCTGGGTGAAGGGGAACACCGCCCGGTCGACCCGCTCCGCGAACTCGGCGCCGCACAGCAGCATCCCGCCGCGGGGGCCGCGCAGCACCTTGTGGGTGGTCGCGCACACCACGTCGGCGTACGGGACGGGGCTCGGCGCGGCCCCTCCCGCGACGAGCCCGATGGGGTGGGCGGCGTCGGCGATCAGATAGGCCCCGACCTCGTCGGCGATCTCCCGGAACGCCGAGTACTCCAGGTGCCGGGGATAGGAGATGGAGCCGCACACGATGGCCTTGGGCCGGTGCGCCCGGGCCAGCCGCTGCACCTGCTCGTAGTCGACGAGCCCGGTCCCGGCGTCGACGCCGTACCCCACGAACTCGAACCACCGGCCGGAGAAGTTGGCGGGCGAGCCGTGCGTGAGGTGCCCGCCGTGCGCCAGCCCCATGGCCAGGACGGTGTCCCCGGGCCGCAGCAGGGCCGCGTAGGCGGCCAGCACGGCCGCGGAACCGGAGTGGGGCTGCACGTTGGCGTGCTCGACCCCGAAGAGCGCCGTGGCCCGCTCCACAGCGGTCCGCTCGGCCAGGTCCACGTACTCGCAGCCGCCGTGGTAGCGGGCGCCGGGGTACCCCTCGGCGTACTTGTTGGAGAGCACGGACCCCAGCGCCGCGAGCACGGCGGGCGAACTGAAGTTCTCGGCGGCGCTCATCTGCAGCGTGACCGCCTGCCGCTGCCGCTCCCCGTCGAGGACGTCGGCCATCTGCGGGTCCTGCTGGCGCAGGGCGTCCGTGGGCTGGGTCATGACGCTCATGGCGCGACTCCCGCACAGTGGGGGTACCGGTACCAGCCACTGTAGGCCGGACCCGCCCTTCCCGCCCGGAACCACCTCCGCGCGCTCCCGCCGCGCGGGGCCGCTTACAGCCTCGCCGGCGTTTGAGGCGCGGAGGTCTGGGGGCGGAGCCCCCGGAAAGGGGTCCGGGCACAGCCCGGGGAACGGAGGAAGGGCGGGTAGGGGACCTCGCCCCGCGCAGCGGCGACGCACCCGCAGCCGAACCACCGGCCCCAGCCCGGGGCGGCGCATCAAAAAGGGGTCAGCGGCCCGCGTCGACGCCCGTCAGGGCCGTGACCACGGGGTCCAGCGCCTGGTTGATCTCGTCGCCGATCGAGCGGAAGAAGGTGATCGGTGCCCCGTACGGGTCGTACACCTCGTCCGCGTCGGCGGACGGCGCCAGCAGCCAGCCGCGCAGCGCAGCGGCGGCCCGTACCAGCGCCCGCGCCCGCTCCGCCATGCCGTCGTCCAGCGGCGGCAGCGTGGCCGGGTCTATCGCCCGTACGAGCCGGGTGAACTCCTTCAGCGTGAAGGTGCGCAGCCCCGCCGAGTGGCCCATCGAGATGACCTGCGCCCGGTGGTCCCGGGTGGCGGTGAGCACCAGGTCGGCGCGTATGACGTGCTCGTCCAGCAGTTCCCGCCCGGTGAACCCGGACGCGTCGGCGCCGAAGTCGGCGAGGACGGCGGCCGCGTTGGCCTCCATCGGGGCTCCCTCGTGGCCCCAGGTGCCGGCGCTCTCCACGATCAGGTCACCGGCCGGCAGGCCCAGGACGCCCAGGCGGTCGGCCAGCGCGTGCCGGGTCAGCCGCTCGGTGATGGGCGAGCGGCACACGTTGCCGGTGCTGACGTGGAGTATGCGGAAGGACTCGCTCGCTATGCCACGCCCCTGAGGGCTCACGGAGCCACCTCGAGGTCGGGTACGACCTCCCGCAGCTGTGCGGCGCTCAGCGCCCCCTCGCGCAGCAGTACGGGAACCTTCCCGGTGACGTCGACGATCGACGACGGCTCGGTGCTCGGCGTGGGCCCGCCGTCCAGGTACACGGAGACGGAGTCGCCGAGCATCTCGCGCGCCGCGTCGCAGTCGGCCGGTGCCGGGTGCCCGGACAGGTTCGCCGAGGAGACGGCCATCGGGCCGACCTCGGTCAGCAGCTCGATCGCGACGGGGTGCAGCGGCATCCGCACGGCCACGGTCCCGCGGGTCTCCCCCAGGTCCCAGGCCAGCGACGGCTGGTGCTTGGCGACCAGCGTGAGCCCGCCCGGCCAGAAGGCGTCCACGAGCTCCCACGCCTGCTCGGAGAAGTCCGTGACGAGGCCGTGCAGGGTGTTCGGGGAGCCGATGAGGACGGGGGTCGGCATGGTGCGGCCGCGCCCCTTGGCGGCGAGCAGGTCGCCGACGGCCTCCGCGCTGAACGCGTCCGCGCCGATCCCGTACAGGGTGTCGGTGGGCAGCACGACGAGCTCTCCGCGGCGCACCGCGGAGGCCGCTTCACGCAGACCCGTCTTGCGGTCCGTCGCGTCGTTGCAGTCGTATCGCCGGGCCATCAGCGGATCTCCTCGTGCAGCGTGTGGGGGGCGGGAAGGGCGGTCGCGCCGGTCACGGCATGGCCTTGCGGGCCGTCGCGAAGCGCGGGCGGTTGTTCAGGTCGGGGTGGTCGGCGGCGTCGGCCCAGCCCCGTTCGTCGGCGAAGATCCACGGCACCTGGCCGCCCTGGGTGTCGGCGTGCTCGATCACGACGATGCCGCCGGGACGCAGCAGCCGGTGGGCGGTGCGCTCGATGCCGCGGATGGTGTCGAGGCCGTCCTCGCCGGAGAACAGCGCCATCTCGGGGTCGTGGTCGCGGGCCTCCGGGGCGACGTACTCCCACTCGGTGAGCGGGATGTACGGCGGGTTGGAGATGACCAGGTCGACCTGTCCGTCGAGCTCGGGCAGCGCGGTGAGCGCGTCGCCCTGGTGGACGGTGACCCGGGAGCCCTCGGCGTTCTTGCGGGTCCAGCGCAGCGCGTCCTCGGACAGCTCCACGGCGTGCACGCGCGACCGCGGCACCTCCTGGGCCATGGCGAGCGCGATGGCGCCGGACCCGGTGCACAGGTCCACGATGAGCGGCTCGACCACGTCCATGGCCCGGACGGCGTGTATGGCCCAGTCCACGACCGACTCGGTCTCGGGCCGGGGCACGAACACCCCGGGGCCGACCTGGAGCTCCAGGTAGCGGAAGAAGGCCCGGCCGGTGATGTGCTGGAGCGGCTCGCGCGCCTCGCGGCGGGCGACGGCCTCCCAGTAGCGGGCGTCGAAGTCCGCGTCCTTGACGTGGTGCAGTTCCCCCCGCTTGACGCCGTGCACGAAGGCCGCGAGCTCCTCCGCGTCGAAACGCGGTGAGGGCACGCCGGCGGCGGCCAGCCGCTGGGTGGCCTGGGCCACCTCGGCAAGCAGCAAGTTCACGCTGGTCCTCCGGGCTGCTGTCGTCGGGGGGGGGTGGGGCGAAGGTCAGTGCGCGGCCGCGAGCTTCGCCGCGGAGTCGGTGTCGACACAGGCCTGGATGACCGAGTCGAGGTCGCCGTCGAGCACCTGGTCCAGGTTGTAGGCCTTGAAACCGGTCCGGTGGTCCGAGATCCGGTTCTCCGGGAAGTTGTACGTACGGATCTTCTCCGAACGGTCCACGCTGCGCACCTGGCTGCGGCGCTGGTCGGAGGCCTCCTGCTCGGCGGCTTCCTGGGCGGCGGCCAGCAGGCGCGAGCGCAGGATGCGCATGGCCTGCTCCTTGTTCTGGAGCTGGCTCTTCTCGTTCTGGCAGGAGGCGACCACACCGGTCGGGAGGTGCGTGATGCGCACGGCCGAGTCGGTGGTGTTGACGGACTGGCCGCCGGGGCCCGAGGAGCGGTACACGTCGATGCGGAGGTCGTTCATGTTGATCTCGACCTCGACCTCCTCGGCCTCCGGGGTGACGAGCACGCCGGCGGCGGAGGTGTGGATGCGGCCCTGGGACTCGGTGGCCGGCACGCGCTGCACGCGGTGCACGCCGCCCTCGTACTTCATCCGGGCCCAGACGCCCTGGCCGGGCTCGGTGGCCCCGTTGCCGCCCTTGGTGCGGACGGAGACCTGGACGTCCTTGTAGCCGCCGAGCTCGGACTCGGTGGAGTCGATGATCTCGGTCTTCCAGCCCACGCGCTCGGCGTAGCGCAGGTACATGCGCAGCAGGTCGCCGGCGAACAGGGCGGACTCGTCGCCGCCGGCGCCCGCCTTGATCTCCAGGAGGACGTCCTTGTCGTCGCTGGGGTCGCGCGGGACGAGCAGCAGGCGGAGCTTCTCGGTGAGCTCTTCGCGCTGGGCGCTCAGTTCCTTGACCTCGGCGGCGAAGTCGGGGTCGTCGGCCGCCAGCTCCTTGGCCGTCTCGATGTCCTCGGCCGACTGCTTCCAGGCGCGGAAGGTCGCGACGATCGGGGTCAGCTCCGCGTAGCGCTTGTTCAGCTTGCGGGCGTTCGCCTGATCGGAGTGGACCGAAGGGTCGGCGAGCTTCGTCTCGAGGTCGGCGTGCTCGCCGACCAGGTCCTCGACCGCTTCGAACATCGGGTGCTCCTGGGGTGAAAAGTCAAAAATGGGCTGGGCTGGCTGAACGACGACAAAGGCGCCGGTCCGGCCGCCCCCGCGTGGTCAGGGGGCGGCCGGTGACCGGCGCCTGGGTCGCGCTACTTCTTGGCCGCACCCTTGCCGAAGCGGGCCTCGAAGCGGGCCACACGGCCACCGGTGTCGAGGATCTTCTGCTTGCCCGTGTAGAACGGGTGGCACTCGGAGCAGACCTCGGCACGGATGGTGCCCTCGGTCAGGGTGCTGCGGGTGGTGAACGACGCGCCACAGGTGCAGCTGACCTGGGTCTCGACGTACTGGGGGTGAACATCGCGCTTCAAGGTGTCTCCTAGATTCGGGAGGGCGCCGGGTCGCAGGAGCCGAATTGCGCACTGCGTGAACCGGGGCCGACAGACCAGTCTGCCAGGACCGGGCCGCCTGTCAAAATTCCGGGAACGCACCCTTCAACAGGAGGGCTGCGGGATGTATTCCTGCCGGGTCCCGGCAGGTACGGCTACTTGACGATCGAGCCCGCGGTGCTCTTGTCCCCGTTGGAGTGCTGGGTGGCCTCGGCGGGGATGGGCCGGTCGGCCAGCAGGGCGTCCCAGACCATCTTGGAGTCCTTGGGCAGGATCGCCACGCGGTCCCTGTCGAGCGGGTCCGGGCCCACCGGCAGGGTGATCATGTGCATGTTCTCGGCGCTGATGCCCTGGAGTCCCTGGGCGAAGCTCGCCAGGGACTTCACGTCGCCGAGCGCCTTGTCGGTGGTGATCGCCTTGGTGGCGGAGTCCGCGAGGCCGTAGAGCTTCTTCGGGCTGTCGAACACGCCGACCCCCTTGACCTGCTTGATCAGTGCCTTGATGAAGGCCTGCTGGAGCTGTATTCGGCCCAGGTCGCCGCCGTCGCCGACGCTCTTGCGCGTGCGGACGAGGCCGAGGGACTGCTCCCCGTTGAGCTTGTGGGAGCCGGCCGGCAGGTCGAGGTGGCTGCCGTCGTCCTTGATCGGCTTGGTGGTCGTGAGCTCGACCCCGCCGAGGTTGTCGATGATCTTCTTGAAGCCGGTGAAGTCGACCTCGATGTAGTGGTCCATGCGGATCCCCGACATCGCCTCGACGGTCTTCACGGCGCAGGCGGCCCCGCCGATGGTGAAGGCCTCGTTGAACTGCGCGCGCTGCCGCGGGGCGCTGGTCTTCCCCTTGCCGGTGGGGCAGGCGGGCCGCGGGAGCATGGTGTCGCGCGGGATGGACACGACGCTGGCCTGCTTGTGGCCCTCGTAGAGGTGGATGATCATCGCGGTGTCGGAGCGGGCCGAACCGCCGTCGTCCGCGCCGTACTCGCTGTTCGCCCCGTCGCGGGAGTCCGAGCCGAGGACGAGGATGTCCATCGAGCCGTTGTCGACGTTCGGCGGGCGGTCCTTGCCCAGGGCCTGGTCGATGTCGACGCTGTGCAGGTTGCCGTTGAGCTTGAAGTAGAACCAGCCGAGGCTCCCCCCGCCCAGCAGGACCACCCCGGCGGCGGTCCAGGCGGCGACTCTGAGGCCCTTGCGGCGGCGCGGCTGCGCCCGGCGCCCGCGCCTGCGTGCCCGTCGACCGCTGCCCCTGCTGTCCTCGCTCATGCTCTCCTCGGTCCTGGCTCCGTTGCCGGCTGTCTCTCACACAGACGGACTAGCGCATTCCAGGGTTCCACGGAGCGCGGAGCGCTCCGTACGCCCCCTCCCGTACGAGCACCACCCGTGACCGGACGCCCACCGAGGGTCCCGATCCGGGGGTTTCAAGGGTCTCTTACACGACCCGTACGGCGCAGGAGTGTGGCGAAGGTCGCACAAACGGAACCGCCCCCGCCGCAGATGCGGCGGGGGCGGTTCCGTGTTCGGCGACCCGGTCAGTCGTCGTTCTTGCCGGCCGGGGTCGTCTTGGCGATCTGCATCAGGAACTCGGCGTTCGACTTCGTCTGCTTCATCTTGTCGAGCAGCAGCTCGATCGCCTGCTGCGAGTCGAGCGCGTGCAGCACCCGGCGCAGCTTCCAGACGATGGCGAGCTCCTCGCTGTTGAGGAGGATCTCCTCCTTGCGCGTACCCGACGGGTCGACGTCGACGGCCGGGAAGATGCGCTTGTCGGCGAGCTTGCGGTCGAGCTTGAGCTCCATGTTGCCGGTGCCCTTGAACTCCTCGAAGATCACCTCGTCCATGCGCGAGCCGGTGTCGACCAGCGCGGTGGCCAGGATGGTCAGCGAGCCGCCGTCCTCGATGTTGCGCGCGGCACCGAAGAAGCGCTTCGGCGGGTACAGCGCGGTCGAGTCGACACCACCGGACAGGATGCGGCCGGAGGCGGGCGCCGCGAGGTTGTACGCGCGGCCCAGACGGGTGATGGAGTCCAGCAGGACGACCACGTCGTGACCCAGCTCGACGAGGCGCTTGGCGCGCTCGATGGCCAGCTCGGCGACGGTGGTGTGGTCCTCGGCCGGGCGGTCGAAGGTCGAGGAGATGACCTCGCCCTTGACCGACCGCTGCATGTCGGTGACCTCTTCCGGACGCTCGTCGACCAGGACGACCATCAGGTGGCACTCGGGGTTGTTGGTGGTGATCGCGTTGGCGATCGCCTGCATGATCATGGTCTTGCCGGTCTTCGGCGGGGCCACGATCAGACCGCGCTGGCCCTTGCCGATCGGCGACACGAGGTCGATGATGCGGGTGGTCAGCACGCCCGGGTCGGTCTCCAGACGGAGCCGGTCCTGCGGGTAGAGCGGGGTCAGCTTCTGGAACTCCGGGCGGCCGCGGCCGGATTCGGGCGCCATGCCGTTGACCGAGTCCAGGCGCACGAGCGCGTTGAACTTCTCACGGCGCTCGCCGTCCTTGGGCTGGCGGACCGCACCGGTGGTGTGGTCGCCCTTGCGCAGGCCGGCCTTGCGGACCTGGGCGAGGGAGACGTACACGTCGTTCGGACCAGGCAGGTAGCCGGAGGTCCGGATGAACGCGTAGTTGTCGAGGATGTCCAGGATGCCCGCGACGGGGATCAGCACGTCGTCGTCGGCGACCTGCGGCTCGTTCGGCGCGAACTCGTCACGGCCGCGACGGCCACGGCGGTCGCGGTAGCGGCCGCGGCGGCCGCGACGGCCGTCCTCGTCGAAGTCGTCCTGCGGGCCGTTGTCCTGACGGTCCTGACGGCCCTGGCCGCGGCCGCCCTGCTGCTGCTGACGGTCGGCACGGTCCTGGCGGCCGCCGCCCTGCTGCTGCTGGCCCTGGCCACCCTGCTGCTGGCCCTGCTCGTCGGCCTTGGCACCGCGCTCGCGGCGGCCCTGCTGACGGTCACCGCGCTCGCCGCGCTCACCACGCTCGCCGCGGTCACGGCGGTCGCGGCGGGTACGGCCCTCGCCGGCCTCCTGGGGCTGGGCGGAGACGGCGGTGGCGGCCTCGGCCTTGGCCTCGGGCTGCGCGGCCGGGGCGGCGGTCTCGGTCTTCTGCTCGACCTGCACGGCGGCGGGGGCCGAGGACTCGGGGCTGCCGGAGGGCGCGGTGGCCCGGCGGCGGCGGCGCTCGCCGATGGGGGCGTCGTCTCCCCCGTTCTCGGCTTCGCTCGAACGGGAGGTGCCACCTGCCGGCTGGCCCGGGATCTCGATCTGGGCCTGGGCGGCCGACTTCTCGGCGGGGGCCGCGGCGGCGGCCTCGCCCGTACGGGCCTTGCTGGTGGCGCGGCGCTTCGGCTTGGCCTCGGCGGCGTCGGCGGCGGGGGCCGCGGCGGCGGCCTTGGGGGCGCTGCCGCCCTGCGCCTCCTTGATGACCTCGATCAGCTGGCTCTTGCGCATCCGCGCGGTGCCCCTGATACCGAGGCCCGACGCGACCTGCTGCAGCTCGGCCAGGACCATGCCCTCAAGGCCGGTGCCGGAGCGGCGGCGCTTCGGGGCCGCGCCCGCGGCGGGGGCACTGGTGTCGACGTTGGTGTCGGCAGCGCCCATCAGATCGGTGGTGTCGCTCACGAAGGGTCCTTCCCTGGAGCGGACGTCGGCCTGTCTGGCTCGGCGACCGGTTGTGCTGTCCGACAACAGTCCGGTGTGTGGACCGTGCCGGGGCGGTGGTCCGCCGTCATAGAGGTACGGCGGAGAGAAACGTGCGTGGTGGTTCCGGCGAGAAGCCCCCGAGCTGGAAGCGTGGGAATGTCACGCCGATTCCGGAGCGTGCTCGAAACTGCTGGCAGCGATCAAAGCAGTCGGGGAGGCTCCCGGAAGAAATGTGGTCCCGGATGGGGACACTGAGCACCGAGCCATGGCGGCTTCGGATGCGCACCTGAGGTTAACACTACCGGATCCAACAGACATTCCCCCTCTCAATCACCGGCAATCGCCCCGCTGGGGGCGGGCGGCCTGCCCGGCCGCCCGCCCCCAGCGGGCCGTGTCGTCACGACACGGGCTGACCGCCCTGGGCGCCCAGCGGAAGGACGCTCGCACCCGCGGCGTCGAGCGCGAGCCGGTTGGCGGCCCACCCCTCGCCCGCGAGCTGCGCGACCTTGTCGGCCGCGCCGTTGTCGACCAGCGCGAGGACCGTGGGGCCCGCGCCGGAGATGACCGCGGGGATGCCGTCCGCCCGCAGCCGGTTGACGAGTGCCACGCTCTCCGGCATCGCCGGGGCCCGGTACTCCTGGTGCAGCCGGTCCTCGGTGGCGGCCAGCAGGAACTCGGGACGCCTGGTCAGGGCCTCCACGAGCAGGCCCGCGCGGCCGGCGTTGACGGCCGCGTCCACGTGCGGAACGGTGCGCGGCAGCAGCCCGCGGGCGGTTTCGGTCAGGACCGGCTTCGAGGGGACGAAGACCACCGGAACGATGGAATCCGCGGGGTCCATCCGGATCGCCTTGGCGCTGCCCCCCTCCATCCAGGCCAGGGTGAAGCCGCCGAGCAGACAGGCGGCGACGTTGTCGGGGTGGCCCTCGATCTCGGTGGCGAGCTCCAGCAGAGCCGCGTCGTCGAGCCGCGCCTCCCCGCCTATGGTCACGGCGCGGGCGGCGACGATGCCGGCGCAGATCGCGGCGGAGGAGGAGCCGAGGCCCCGGCCGTGCGGGATGCGGTTGGCGCAGACGACCTCGAGGCCGCGCGGCTGCCCGCCCAGCAGGTCGAAGGCGGTGCGCATGGAGCGTACGAGGAGGTGGCTCTCGTCCCGCGGGAGGGTGTCGGCACCCTCGCCCGCGATGTCGATGTCCAGGCCGGAATCGGCTACCCGGACGACGACGTCGTCGTAGAGCCCCAGGGCCAGGCCGAGGGCGTCGAAGCCGGGGCCGAGGTTGGCGCTGCTGGCGGGGACGCGCACCCGTACGGCGGCGGCGCGGAACGCTGGACCTGCCATCGGTCGATGACACTCCTTGTGACTGTGCGGGATCCGGCTGCTGCGCGGGATCTTCGCTGCGAATGTACTGGAGAACGTACGACACCCGAAGGCCCTTGGGGCAGCACCGCGGTCATATGCGCGGTGGCGGATGTAAGTACAGCGTATCGAAGGAAGGTTCTCACGCGACATAGGGCGCACGGGAGGCGCACGATGCGTGTCGGTGTCTTCCGCCGGATCCCGCTGGTCCACCGCCTGCTCGCGGTGTCGTACGGCCCGGGTCGCCGGATTCCGGAGGCTTCCGGAATCCGGCAACGGGGCGTGGGCCCCCTCGGGGGCCGGTGAGCGGGGTCAGACCAGGCCGAGGCGGACGGCCGCGGCCTCGGCATCGACCGGGACGGTGACCGGCTGCGGAGCACCGGCGACGGCCCAGTCGGGGTCCTTCAGGCCGTTGCCGGTGACGGTGCACACGATCTTCTGGCCGGGGTCGACCAGGCCGGCCTCGGCGGCCTTCAGCAGACCGGCGACCGACGCGGCCGAGGCGGGCTCGACGAAGACGCCCTCCTGGGAGGCCAACAGGCGGTAGGCGGCCAGGATCTGGCGGTCCGTCACCTCGTCGATGAAGCCGCCCGACTCGTCCCGCGCGGCGAGCGCGTAGTCCCAGGAGGCCGGGTTGCCGATGCGGATCGCGGTGGCGATGGTGTGCGGCTCCTTGACGACCTCGCCGCGCACGATCGGTGCGGAGCCGGAGGCCTGGAAACCCCAGACGCGGGGCGTACGGGAGGCCAGGCCATCGGCCTTGTACTCCTTGAAGCCCTTCCAGTACGCCGTGATGTTGCCGGCGTTGCCGACGGGCAGCACGTGGATGTCGGGAGCGTCGCCGAGCGCGTCCACGATCTCGAACGCGGCCGTCTTCTGGCCCTCGATGCGCACCGGGTTGACGGAATTGACCAGCGCCACCGGGTAGTTGTCCGACAGCGCGCGGGCCAGGTCCAGGCAGTCGTCGAAGTTGCCGTCAACCTGCAGGATCTTGGCGCCGTGCACCAGCGCCTGGCCCATCTTGCCGAGCGCGATCTTGCCGCGGGGCACGAGGACCGCGGACACCATCCCGGCCCGCACCGCGTAGGCGGCGGCGGAGGCCGAGGTGTTGCCCGTGGAGGCGCAGATGACGGCCTTGGCGCCGTCCTCCTTGGCCTTGGTGATGGCCATGGTCATGCCGCGGTCCTTGAAGGACCCGGTGGGGTTCGCACCCTCGACCTTGAGGTGCACCTCACAGCCCGTGCGCTCGGAGAGCACTTGGGCGGGGACGAGGGGAGTACCGCCCTCGCGGAGCGTGACCACGGGAGTCGTGTCCGTGACCGGCAGCCGGTCCCGGTACTCCTCGATGATGCCGCGCCACTGGTGGGTGCGATTGCTGCTCATGGGTCCTTACTCCCCTTCAACACGCATGATGCTGGCGACACCGCGCACGGTGTCCAGCTTCCGCAGCGCCTCGACGGTCCCGGAGAGGGCGGCGTCGGGTGCGCGGTGGGTGACGACGACGAGGGAGGCCTCGCCGTCCTTGCCCTGCTGCCGGACGGTGTCGATGGAGACACCGTGCTCCGCGAAGGTGGTCGCCACCTGGGCGAGGACGCCCGGCTTGTCCGCCACATCGAGGCTGATGTGGTAGCGGGTGACGACGTCCCCCATGGGGCTGACCGGCAGCTGGGTGTACGCCGACTCGCCGGGCCCCGTTGCCTCGGCGAGCTTGTTGCGGCAGACGGCGACGAGGTCGCCGAGGACCGCGGACGCGGTCGGCGAGCCGCCCGCGCCGGGCCCGTAGAACATCAGCCGTCCGGCGGCCTCGGCCTCGACGAAGACGGCGTTGTACGCCTCGCGGACGGAGGCGAGCGGGTGGGTCAGCGGGATCATCGCCGGGTGGACGCGGGCGGTGACGGACTCGCCGTCCGCGGCGCGCTCCAGGATGGCGAGGAGCTTGATGGTGCAGCCCATGCGCTTGGCGGAGGCGAAGTCCGCGGCGCTGACCTCGGTCATGCCCTCGCGGTAGACGTCGTCGAGGCGGACCCGGGTGTGGAAGGCGATGCCGGCCAGGATCGCGGCCTTGGCGGCGGCGTCGTAGCCCTCGACGTCGGCGGTGGGGTCGGCCTCGGCGTACCCGAGGGCGGTGGCCTCGTCGAGCGCCTCCTGGTAGCCGGCGCCGGTCGAGTCCATCTTGTCGAGGATGAAGTTCGTCGTGCCGTTGACGATGCCCATCACCCGGTTGATCTTGTCGCCGGCGAGGGACTCGCGCATCGGGCGGACCAGCGGGATGGCACCGGCGACGGCGGCCTCGTAGTAGAGGTCCAGCCCGGCCTGCTCGGCGGCGGCGTGCAGGGCCGCGCCGTCCTGGGCGAGCAGCGCCTTGTTCGCGGAGACGACGGAGATGCCGTGCTCGAACGCGGTGGTGATCAGGGTGCGGGCGGGCTCGATGCCGCCGATGACCTCGATGGCCACGTCGATGTCACCGCGTTTGAGCAGCGCGGTCGCATCGGTGGTGACGAGGGCGGGGTCGATGCCCTCGCGCACCTTGGAGGGACGGCGCACAGCCACGCCGGCGAGTTCGACGGGCGCGCCGATCCTGGCTGTCAGATCGTCGGCGTGCGTCGTCATGATGCGCGCCACCTCTGAGCCGACCACTCCACAGCCCAGCAGCGCCACCTTCAGCGGACGCGTACGCATCATTGACCTACGCCTTTCGATCTTCCATCGCTCCCGGCGCGCGGTTTTGCGCGCCAGGTATGAACCAGTCTCACTCAATGGACAGGACTTTCCATCTCCGGTCCATTGAGTGAGACGTGTACGGAACGTCTATTTTGGGGGTCCGGACCCCTCCCCCAGAAATATGGGGGTCATCCGAGGTCGAGGGACAGGAGATCTTCTTCCGTCTCCCGGCGGACGATCACCCGCGCCCCGCCGTCGCGCACGGCGACGACGGGCGGGCGGAGCGCGTGGTTGTAATTGCTGGCCATGGAGCGGCAGTACGCCCCGGTGGCGGGCACGGCGAGCAGGTCGCCGGGGGCCAGGTCGGCCGGCAGGAAGGCGTCCTTCACGACGATGTCACCGCTCTCGCAGTGCTTGCCGACGACGCGGGACAGCATCGGTTCGGCGTCCGAGACGCGGGAGACGAGCGTCACCGAGTACTCGGCGTCGTACAGGGCCGTCCGGATGTTGTCGGACATGCCGCCGTCGACGGAGACGTACGTGCGGAGCCCCTCCAGCGGCTTGATCGTGCCGACCTCGTAGAGGGTGAAGGCGGTGGGCCCGACGATGGCCCGGCCGGGCTCGACGGAGATGCGCGGGGCCTTCAGACCGGCGCTCTCGCACTCCCGCGCGACGATCTCGGTGAGCGCCTTGGCGATCTCGTGCGGCTCGCGCGGGTCGTCGGCGGAGGTGTAGGCGATGCCGAGGCCGCCGCCGAGGTCGATCTCCGGCAGCTCTACCCCGTGCTCGTCCCGTACGGCGGCCAGCAGCCGTACGACCCGCTTCGCGGAGACCTCGAAGCCGGCCATGTCGAAGATCTGCGAGCCGATGTGGGAGTGGACGCCGAGCAGCTCCAGGCTCTCGTGCCCGAGCGCCCGCCGCACGGCCTCGGCGGCGGACCCGTCGGCGACGGCGATGCCGAACTTCTGGTCCTCGTGCGCGGTGGCGATGAACTCGTGGGTGTGCGCCTCCACGCCGACGGTCACCCGGATCTGCACGGGCTGCCGTACGCCCAGCTCGCGGGCGACGTGCGCGACCCGCGCGATCTCCTGGAAGGAGTCGAGGACGATCCGCCCCACGCCGGCCGTGATCGCGCGCCGGATCTCGCCCTCCGACTTGTTGTTGCCGTGGAAGGCGATCCGCTCGGCGGGCATCTCGGCGGCGAGGGCCGTGGCCAGCTCCCCGCCGGAGCACACGTCGAGGTTCAGCCCCTCCTCCTTGAGCCACTTCACGACGGCCTTGGAGAGGAACGCCTTCCCGGCGTAGAACACGTCGGCGTCCTTGCCGAAGGCGTGCGCCCAGGCGCGGCAGCGGGCCCGGAAGTCCTCCTCGTCGAGGAAGTAGGCGGGGGTGCCGAACTCCTCGGCGAGCCGGGTCACTTCGATCCCGCCGACGGTGACGACCCCGTCGTCGTTCCGCGTGACGGTACGGGACCACACCTTCTCGTCGAGCGCGTTCAGGTCGGCCGGCGGCGGGGCGTAGTGGCCCTCGGGCAGGACGTCGGCGTGGCGGGGCCCGGCGGGGTGCGCGGAACGGCTCATCGGAATCTCTCTTCGCGGTTCACAGGAAGTCTGGGGCGTCTATGCCGAGGAGGGCGAGGCCGCCTGCCAGCACCGTCCCGGCGGCTTCGGCGAGTGCCAGCCGGGCGCGGTGGGCGGCCGAGGGTTTCTCGTCCCCCTTGGGCAGGACCCGGTGCTGGAAGTCGAGGAGCGCGTCGGCGACGGCGACGAGGTGCCGGGTGAGCCGCTCGGGCGCCTGGTGGTGCGCGGCGGCCTCCAGCACGAGCGGGTACTCGCCGAGCAGCCGCAGCAGCCCGGTTTCCTCCACCGGGCCGGGCTCCGCACCGAACCCGAGACCGGCGGCATTGCGCCCCAGGGCCCTGGCCCGCGCATGGGCGTACCGCACCCGGAAGAACTCGCTGGACTCGTCCTGGACGAGCAGCCCGGAGGTGAAGGAGGGGGTCTCGCGGGCCGGCACGCAGAGCATGGCCCAGGCGGCGGCATCCGCCCCATAGACCGCGACCACGTCCCCGTCACGCCGGGCAACGGGCGCGACGCGCGGCACGGGCCCGTCCGGGGTGCCCTGGCTCTCCTGGATCCGCCGCACGGCGGCCCGTACGACACTCCCCCGGAGCTCCGCGCCGTCCGTGAACCCGTACCGCAGTCCCGCGCCCCGGACCTCGTGCACCAGCTGGGCGGCTGAGATCGGCACGAGGCTGAAGTTCAGGAACCCCGGGCCGGTGATCTCCACGTCCCGGATCCCGGGCTCGTCGGCGAGCAGCCGGCCCGCGAGCACCCGGGCGACCTCACGGGGATCGAGCCGCGCCCCCTTCGCCACCTGGAGCGCGACGGGGCTGGCGTACTCCCCCACTCCCCCGGGGCGGGTCCGCTCGACGACCACCCGCTCGGGCACGCCCGCGGCGAACTCTCCGCCCTCGACGGCACGGCGCACGGCTTGTGCGACGGCACGAGAGAGGTCGGCGGGGATCACGGCACCCAGCCTAGGCGAGAAGCCCCCGGGCCATGCATCCGGTTTCGCCATGTGAACAGGCGCCCGCCCTCAAGCCCCCCGACCGGCCCTCCCGGCCCTCCCCGCGGGGGCACCCTTCCGCTCGACGAGCCGCCGCACGACCCGGACCAGCTCGGCGGGCTCGAAGGGCTTGGCGACGAACGCGTCCACCCCGGCGGCGATCCCGGTCTCGACCTCGTGCTGCGTACAGGCACTGACGATGGCGACGGGCACGTGCCGCGTCCGCGGATCGGCCCGCAACTGCGCGGCGGCCCCGAACCCGTCCAGCCGGGGCATGACCACATCAAGGGTGATGGCGTCGGGACACACCCGGTGCACCACGTCCAGACACTCGGCACCATCGTTCGCGGTCACTACCTCGAAGCCCTCCAGCTCGAGATTGACCTTGATCAGCTGCCGGATGACCTTGTTGTCGTCGACGACAAGAATCCGGCCCGAGGCGCCTGGCACAACTCGAGAGTAGGTCGCCCTAAGCCCCCGCGTCCGGGTTTTTGCCACTTCCACCCCCTCCGGGCGACCGACCTCCCCCTCCCGCCCAAAACGGTTCCTGATCACCCCGCGGAAGCTGGTAGTGTTCAACCCGTCGCCGCAACGCGAACGACACGCCCCCGTAGCTCAGGGGATAGAGCAACGGCCTCCGGAGCCGTGTGCGCAGGTTCGAATCCTGCCGGGGGCACTTCGCAGGAAGTGCCCAAAGACCCCGCCGTCAGCGAGTTCGCTGAGACGGGGTCTTCGCGTATGTGCGGCCAACTGTCCTGCCGCACAAGCCTGCGGGGCAGTCGGAGCCCGGTTACGGGCTCTCGGGGGCGGCGGCCCAGGAGGCCGCGGCGGCAGCCGGATCGCCGGGGTCGTCCGGCGGTGGCGGGGCTGCCGTGAGGTCCTCCTCGGGGTCGGTCCAGAGCCGCTTTCGGATGTGTGCGGCCTCGTCGTGGCGTTCGGCCGCCTCCAGGAGGCGCAGGAGGCGGTGCAGGAAGGACCAGCGCTCGGCCGAGGGTTCACCCAGACCGAGGTCCTCCAGGAACGCCTCCGCCCGGGCGGCCACGTCCGGCGGCCGTGGCGGCTCGTCCTGGGGATGGTCCCGGGGGAACGCGTCGTCCTCCGACCAGAGCGCGGCGCGTGGTTCCGGCCCGTCGACCAGGTGCCGGAACAGCTCGACCACCTCGGTGTTGTTCGACGCGGCGGAGAGCCGGGCCAGGGGGCCGAGGAGGTCCACCGCCCGTTCGATCTCCTCATCGTGGCGCGCGAGCCACCACACGACGGCACTGCCCGGGGTCTGGAGGACCTCGTCCGTGAGGTACTGCCGCTTGCTCCGCTCGTACTGGCGCTCCTGCTCCCAGGTGTCCTCCTCCTTCCGGAGGCCGGCGAGTTTCCGCAAGCGTTCGGCGTCCTCCGGGACCAGCGCCAGCGTCACGTCCGTGGCCATGACGACGAGCGTGGCCGAGTCGTCCAGGGCATGGGACCCCAGTCGCTCTTCCAGCAGGTACTGGACGGCTCCGTACCGGTCCGGGTGTTCACGACAGGTGAGCTCCTGCGCCTTCCGGATGATGCCGGCCGCGGCGAGCCCTGCCCGGTTCCCGTGCGGGACGTCTCCTTCCGTTCCTGCCGGCCGCCACCACACCGACGCGGAGAAGAGGAAGTCGTAGCCGGTCAGCGCACTGCGGACGGGCACCCGGTCCAGGTGGATCTCCTGGAACGGGACCTCGACATGCCGTTGGGCCTCGGCCCGCGACGCGGCCTCGGCGGCGGCCTCTTCGTTGCGCCGGGTACGGAGTCGGGCGCGTTCCGCGCGTTTCATGACGGCGAGGCCGAGCGCTGCCGCGCCGGCCGCGCTGAGGAAGATCCAGGCCAGTGTGTTCACCGGGTGCCTCCCGAGACGGCGGACTCGAAGGCCGGGTCGGGTCCGATCCCCTGAGCCGCATCGATCTTCTGCCAGACCCGCATCGCAGTGGCCTCCCTTTCCGGCCGGCCGGCCGCCCAGCCGCAGGTGGTCGCGTAGAGCTGGTTGCCCCGCCGGTCGTTGCCGGAGGCGGCCTGCACCAGGACGCCGAGCGCCGACTCCCGCCGTGCGCCGGCCGTGAGCGCGGATGCGGTCAGCCAGCTGCGGGCGAGCGGGGACCAGTCGTCCGGCGGGCTGTGCTCCATGGCCGCGCGCCATACCCCGGTCAGCTCCGGCCACGGCAGGTCCGGGGGGAATGGGGCTTCCGGGAAGAGGTCGACGAGCAGAGCCAGATTGCCCAGGGAGCGGCGGCCGGGACTGGTCGCGATCCGGCTGATCAGGAAGCGCTTCAGCCGCCTGTCCGCCCGTACCAGCCCGAGGAGCGCCTCGCGGGCGTCCGCTCCCACGTCCTGGAGTGCCAGGTGATGGAGCCTGACGAGTGCCCGGTGCGGGTGTGTCACGGACATGGTGCCGCGGCAGACCTCGGTCAACACCTGGCACAGCCCTGCCGGAAGTCCGCTCGCCATGGCCCAGGTGCGGATCCGCTCACGGACGGCCTGGCCGTGGCGCGCGTCACCGAGCCCCCGCTCCAGGGCCATGACGGCCACCGTGCCCAGGCGCGGCGAAGCGGTCAGCGCCCACTTCTCGACGTGCTTCAACAGGTCTTCGAGCCGGCCCGTACCGAGGGCCTGTTCCGCGAAGCGCTCGACGAGAGCCTCTCGGTCGGCGGGGGTGAGATCGCCTAGCCTGATGGTCCGGTCGACCCAGCGCGCGAACCTGCCGCGCAGTGCGGGGAAGTGCAGCCAGTAGTGGCGGCGGACGGCGGCGTCGAACTCCAAGGGGCCGAACCGGATCTGCCCCTGGTCGTCCCGGTGGATCTTCAGTGCGTCCATCTGTGCGAGTAGGTCGGGATGGCCGAGTCCGGGCGGGCCCTCACCCCCGTGCCCGAGTTCGGCCAGGAGGGCGTTGCGGCTGTGGAAGACCGCGTCCTCCGAAGCACCGTGGAGCATCGCGACGGTCAGCAACAGGGCGCGGTCCCCGGCTGACTCGTGGTCGGCCACCCGCCGTGCCGCGTCGGCGGAACGGTCCCTGACGGCCCCGAGCGCTTCCACGCACCAGAGGCGGAACTCGGTGCCGTGGAGGCCTCCGTCCCGGACCCGCCTGACCATCTCGCAGAAGCGTGCCAGTTCGCGCATCGGAGCCTCGGCCAGGAACGCCGTCAGGGCCCCGTCCTGCAATGCCTCCGGCTCGCACGGGATCCCTTCGCTGCGCAGGGCGAGAAGCACCACCGCCTTGGCCGGAGGCCTCTCCAGCGGAACCACCAGTGGCGCGAACTGCGGGGCGAGCAGGTGGTGCAGTCCTGCCGGGAGTACGACGACCATCCTGGCCTTGGCGTGTTCAACGGCGGACCGGTGCAGTGCGAGGGTCTCCTGGGCGTCGGGATAGTCCTCGTCGGAAACGCCGGAGAGGTCCAGGAGGAAGCAGTCCCGCGGACCCGCGTCCAGGGTGTCCTCGGGCTTCTCCGCCGTCAGTTCCTCGAACCTGCCTTCTGCCCCGGCTTCGGATTCCGCCACTTCGTGGAGGAGTACCGTCGCCGCGGCGCTTCGGCCGATGCCGGGAGGCCCGTCGAGGAGGACGACGGCGCCCGGCGTCTCCAGCCTGTGGGCCGCCTCCCCGTAGTTGCCCGGGGGGACGAAGGCCCGGCGCAGCCGCGCGCGCCGTTCCCGGACGATGTGCAGGGGGTCACGGCGTTCCCGGTGACCGATGTAGTTGATCTGTGTTCCCGGACCGTGGTGTGCGGGGCCCGTGCTGCCGAAGACGTAGCTGGTGGAGTCTCCCGGCATCACTCGTCGTCCTTGCCGGGCTGCACTCGGTCGGTCTGCTGCCGCATCCCTCCGGAGTTGTCGCCCGCCACGTAGTTCACGCCCATGCCGTCGCCGGTGAAGGTCGGCCCGTTGTGCTGGTTCCCGGAGCCGGTGTGCAGGGGGCCGCTCGACTCGTTGACGAAGGTGCCCAGATCACCGTTGAGGTTGCCGATGCCTCCCTGCTGGCGATGGCGCACGTCCCGCACCTGCATCCGAACGGATCCGTTGTGCTGCGGCGTCCGGTCCTCCGCGGCCGGCCCGGCGGCCGTGTCCGCCTCTGCCAGCCGGGGAACGAGGTCGGCCAAGTCGTCGCCGAGGCGCTTCAGGTCGCTCTCCGCGTTGCGGTGGTCGAACCTGCGGTACTGGCGGTCGGCCAGTACCTGCAGCTCGTGCGGCAAGGTCGCCCGATCGAGCCGCGTCACCCCCCTGAGCAACACCGGGATGACGTGGGCTCCGGTGTCCAGGGCCTCCTGGATCTCGCGGCGGACCCAGTCCTGGGGATCGTCGAGGGCGCGGCGTCCGTCACGTGTGGTGGCCTCTGCCCATCGGGTGCCGATCACTGCGAGCAGGACGCTGCTGCGGCGCACTGCCGTGAGAAGTTCCTGGGGAAATGCCTGCCCCGGACGGATCGACTTTCCGGCATAGAAGATCCGTTCGGATCCGAAACGGCTGGAAAGCGCGTGCGCGATGAGGGCCGCAGAGCCTTCCTCGTCCCCGGTGCGGTAGTTCACGAAGATATCGGGCATGGCGGTTTCTTCTCCTTGCCTGTGCAGGGGTGAGAGAGCCGGGCGTTTCAGATGTGGGAGGGCTTCAAGGACCAGGCCAAGGCGGGCCGCAGATCCCGCACGGCGCGGCTGGTCCGAAAGCGGCCGAGTTCGTCGGCGAGGCGCTGGATGTCGGCGCGCACGGTTGCCGAGGGGGCGGCGGCTCCGACGTCGAGCAATTCGCGGGCAATGGAGCAGGAGTGTTCGATCTCTCCTGCTGCCGCGTGGGCGAGCGCCCGCCGGATTCCGTACCGCGTACGGGTTCTCAGGGCGCCCGGGGGAATCCTGCGGAACTCCTTGTCCAGTACCTGGGCGGCCTCCCGCGGGCTGCCGAGGTCGTACAGGCACCATCCCGTGACCATGGCGGCGGGATCCGCCAGGTTCGTGGTGCCGATGACGGGGCCCGGTCCGGCTTCCGCCTCAGCGTCGGCGAGGTTGCGGCGGGCCCGTTCCAGTGCGCGCATGCAGGCGAGTTCGTCACCGGCCAGCGCGTGCCCCTGGGCCTCGCGCTGCGCCGCCAGGCCCCGGATCCTGGGCGGCACCCGTTCGTTCGACTGGGCCCGGACGGCAAGTCCGATGGTGGCAGCCGCGTCGTTGCCGTAGAAGGCGACGAGCGCCCGTCGCACGAACGCGTAGGAGGCGAGGTGCTCGTCCCCGCCGGCTTTGGCGAGCAGCACGGCGTCGGAGGTCCAGGCCAGCGCGGCCCTGTCCCTGCCCGCCTCCTGCGCCATCCAGCCGGCGAACTCGGCGAATCGTGAGGCCAGGAGGAGCAGGGGGAGGCGGGTACGGGCATCGACCCTGGGCACGAGGCCGACGACGTGGCGCGTCTGGGACTCGAGCATGGGCAGCAGCGCGGCGGGATCCGAGCACTGGCCGAGCTTCCGGGACTGGTCCAGTTGTACGGCCAGTGCGTCCAGCAAGGGGGTTCCGGTGACCGGGGCGCCTCCCGGCGCTTTGGGGTAAAGGCCGGCCAGGGGAATCCCCAAGGATTCGAGGAATTCAGGCCGGTCCTGTTCCCTTCGGCCCGCATTCTGCGCCCGACCGCTTTCGGCAGCCGACGAGGGGTCTGTCGATCCCGCCCGTGAAGGTTCGGCAAGGTTCCACAGAACACCTCCCGTCCGGAGCAGGGCGTCGAGCCGACGAATCAAGCCGGGGGAAGGCCGGACCTTTCCTCGTTCCGCCTTGCTGAGGTAACCCTTGCTGTAGTTCACCGCCCGGGCCAGTTCAGTGAGTGTGTAACCGGCCTGATGCCGTAATCGACACAGCTCTGGACCCCATTCAGGCGAGGTGCTCACGCGAGCTCAACTCCCAAAATCGATGGCGTACTTGGAGATCGATTCAGAGGCGAGTGTGGCACGCTGCCCGACGGCGCGGGGGCCTTCCCGGAGGTTTCCTGTTGCCAAAACGCAGAGTGACGAACCGACCCCCATGCCGTCACGGGGTGCGTTCGTCCCCCTTGTGGGGCGCACCTCGTTCAGCCACGGGCACCGGTTCTCCCGAGCGCTCCCCCGGCCCTTCGGAGGCCGGGGTGACGGCCAGGGCCACGGCTGCCGCCGTGAGGGAGATGAGGCCGCCTGCCGCGAGGGACCAGCGGGGGCCCCAGTGGTCGGAGAGCCAGCCCGTCAGGAGGGCGCCCAGGGGGGTGGTGCCCATGAAGATCAGGGTGAAGAGGGCCATCACGCGGCCGCGGTAGGCGGGGTCCGAGCCGAGCTGGATGCGGTGGTTGGCGGCCTGGGCGAAGTACATCATCGCGAAGCCGGTGAGGGCGAGGAGGAGGCAGGCCGTGGGGAGGGTGGGGGCCAGGCCCGTGAGGGCTTCCGTGGCGCCGAAGGCCAGGGCGGAGCCGGTGACCACGGCGGCCGTCGGGCGGGAGCGGCGGGCGGTGGTCGCGAAGGCTGCCAGCAGGGAGCCCGCCGCGAGGGAGCTGCTGAGGAGCCCGAAGGCCGCCGAGCCGGTGTGGAACTCGGTCTTGGCCAGGAGGGGGAGGGTCAGCTGGAAGTTGAAGCCGGCCAGGCCCAGGACGCCGACCAGGGTGAGGGGGAGGATGAGGTCCGGGCGCCGGGAGACGTAGCGGAGGCCGTCCGCGATGCGGGCGCCGGCCGGGCGGGAGGGCGGGCCGTGGAGTTCCGCGGGGCGCATGAGGGCGAGGCCCGCGACTGCCGCGAGGTAGCTGCAGGCGTTGAGCAGGATGACCGGGCCGACGCCGAGGTGGGCGATGAGCAGGCCCGCGGCCGCGGGGCCCGCCACCCGGGCGGCGTTGAAGTAGGCGCCGCTCAGGGCGGACGCGTTGGGGAGCAGTTCGTTGCCGACCATCTCGCCGACGAAGGCGATGCGGGTGGGGGCCTCGACGGAGTTGACCGCTCCGAGGGCGAGGGCGAAGAGCCAGATGTGCCAGAGGCGGACGTCGCCCCAGACCACCCACAGGCCCAGGGCGAGGGAGAGGGTGCCCGAGGTGAGGTTGGCCAGGATCAGGATGCGGCGTTTGCTGTGGCGGTCGGCGAGCCGGCCGCCGTAGAGGGTGAGGAGGAGCACGGGAGTGAACTGGAGGGCGGTGACCACGCCCAGGGCCGTCCCCGAGTTGCCCGACAGCTCCAGCACCAGCCAGTCCTGCGCGACCACCATCATCCAGGTGCAGGTCACCGAGAGGAGCTGGCCGAGGAAGAAGAGCCGGAAGTTGCGTATGGAGAGGGAGTCGAAGGCGCGTTTCAGCGTGTGCACGGGCGGTAGTTTCCCTTCGCTCCCTCGATTCTCCGTCGTGGCGGCGGAGCGGCCACTCGTGGCCGGTTCCGGTGGTCCGTACGAGGGCGGCGGGCCGGGGTTGGTGGGTTCGGGGGATGGGTGGCGGCCGGGGGCGTGCGTAGGGTGGTTTCCGAGGCCGCTCTGTGCCCGTTGACCAGGTGCTTTGCGGCGAGGGAGCGCACAGAGGATGGGGCGACGAGGATGCGTGAGCTTGCGGAGACGGCGCGGCAGTGGGCGGCCGAGGGGCGGGTGGCGTTCCTGGCCCGGCCCGTGACCGAGCAGGGGTTCGGGCCCCGGGACCCCGCCGGGGCCGTGCTCGTGGACCCCCGCGGGGAGTGCGTCGGGGCCCTGTACCGGGGGGTGTTCGACGCCGAGCTGGTCGCGGAGGCCGGGGCGCTGGGGGCCGGGCGGACCGCGCGGGTGTGCGAGGTGTCGGTCGGGGCCGGGGAGGCCACGGAGGCGAAGCTGACCTGCGGCGGGCAGGCGGAGGTGCTGTTGCAGCCGCTGTCCGCGATCCCCGCCGAGTGGTGGGAGCTGCTGGGCACCGGGGCCGGGGTGGCGCTCGTGACCCGGCTCAGCGAGGGCGCGGACGAGGCCGTCAGCGAGGTCGTACGGGCCGGCGACGCGCCCGCCGACGACGCCGGGCGGCGCGCCGGGGAGCTGCTGGGGACCCGGCGGCCCGGACGGGACGCCCTGTACGGGGGCTCCGGCCTGGTGCTGGTGGAGGCGTACCCGTCGGCCCCGTACGTGGTGATCGGCGGGACCGGGGAGCTGGCGGACGTGATCGGCGCGCAGGCCGGGCTGCTGGGCTGGGACGCGGTCACGGTGGAGAACGCGGCGGAGGCGGAGAAGGTGCTGGCCGCGCACCGGGACGCCGCCTGTCTGGTGATGCTCAGCCACGAACCCGAATTCGACGTGCCCACGCTGGGCAATGCCCTGGCCCTGGAGATCCCGTACATCGGCGCGCTCGGCTCCCGGCGGACGACCGCCCGGCGCCAGGACGGGCTGGTGGCCGCCGGGGTGGGGGCGTCCGACCTGGCGCGGGTGCACGGGCCGATCGGGCTGGACCTGGGGGCCAAGACGCCGGCGGAGACGGCGCTGGCCATCTGCGCGGAGATCCTCGGGGTGCTCGGCGGCCGGGACGCCCGCGGGCTGCGGGACTCGGACGGGCCGCTGCGCTGAGGGAGGGCGGCGAGGGGGCGGCCGTCGCGGCGTGACCCCCGTCGTCATCCGTTCGGAGTAAGGGGCGGTACGCGCCGCCCGGTCGCCGGCTCCGCCTCCGGGCGGGGCCGGCGGCCGTTTCCGAGGGGTTTTCGAGGGGGATTCTTTGCGCCTCCCCGAGGCGCAAGAGGGGTGAAATCGGGAATATGGGGTCCATGGACACGATCCTCAGCGTGGACAAGATCCTGACCAACATCGCGTGGTTCTTCGTCGTCGGCATCGTCATCGCCGGCGTCCTGCTCGCCGGGTTCAAGCTGGGCCAGCAGGTCCGGGAGAAGGAACCGCCCCCGCCCACCCCCGAGAGCCAGCCGCACCTGCCCGAAGGCGGGGCGGTCTACGAGGTCCGCGAGGAGCGTGACCCGGTGGAGATCCCCGAGGGCGGCCTGCGCCCGCACGAGATGCAGGGCTACGGGAACTTCGGCTCCACCACCTCCAGCCATGCCGACGAGGTCCGGGCCGAGCGCGAGTCCGGCTACAAGAAGCCGGAGGGACCCGGTCCGCACCCGCAGCCCGGGGCGCCGCCCGACGCCGGACGCGGCGCGCACTCCTGAACGCCTCACCACCTGGCCTCTGACCTGCGCCGCCGCGCGGGTCAGAGGTCCGTCCGCAGCCGCAGCACCTCCGGCGGCGGGTGGCGCGCCGAGCTGTGCCGGACCTCCGCCGCCAGCGGCGGGTCCAGCAGGCTGAACGGCACCTCCCCGAGCCCGATCGCCGTGACCGTCGCCCCGCCCGTGCCCCCGCCCGCGCCCCCGGCCGGGCCCCGCCCCCGCTCGGCGACGGCCGCCGCCAGCTCCGTGCGCAGCACCGCCGAGAGCGGGCTCGACACCAGCGGCGCCTCGTCCTCCTCCCCCGGCAGGACCAGGACGAGCGCCAGCGGCCGCCGCGGGGTGCCGGTGTAGCCGATCACCGCCGCGTCCCGCACGTCCGTGTGCCGGAGCTTGCGCCAGGCGCGCCGCCCGGCCGGGTAGGGCTGGTCCAGCCGCTTCACCACGAGGCCCTCGATGCCGCTGGCGGGCAGGGTCTCGTACCAGGTCTCGGCCAGCTCCGGGTCCGTCGTCATCGGCACCGGCTGCAGCGGCGGTCCGAGCGGCAGCAGCAGGTCGACCAGCAGGGCCCGGCGCCGCTCGTAGGGGCGGCCGCGCACGTCCACCCCGGCCAGCTCCAGCACGTCGAAGGCCGCGTACGAGGCCGGCAGGCTCTGCGCGAGCACCGCGGCGCGGGCCGCCGTGGCCGCCGCGCGCCGCTGGACCAGCGCGAAGTCCGTGCGGCCGGCGTGCCAGACGACCACCTCCCCGTCCAGCACGGTCCCGGCGGGCAGCCGGCCGGCCGCCGCGGCCAGATCCGGGAAGGCGCCGGTGACGATCCGCCCGGACCGGGCCTGGAGCGCCACCCCCTCCCCCGTGCGCAGCACGACCATGCGGTGGCCGTCGAACTTCGGCTCGTACGCCAGGCCCGCCGCGCGCGGCAGGGTGCGTACGGCGGCGGCGAGCGCGACCTGGACGGCGGGCGGGGTCACGGCAGGCTCCCGGCCCGTCCGGGGTCGGTCAGCGGGGCGAGGAGGTCCCCGTCGCGGGCCAGTCGGGGCGGGATGTCGTCGGCGAGGAACACGAGGTCGGAGGGGTCGCGGCAGGCTTCGACCTCCGCCCAGGAGACGGGCGCGGAGACGGTCGGCAGGGGCCGCGCGCGCAGCGTGTAGGGCGCGGCGGTGGTCTTGGCGGCGGCGTTCTGGCTGTGGTCGACGAAGACCTTGCCGGGGCGCAGCGCCTTGGCCATCCGGTGCACGACGAGCCCGGGGAGCGCGGCCTCGGCCTCCTGGGCGAGGGCCTTGGCGTACGCGGAGACGCGCGCGGAGGGGACCGGTTCGAGGGCCACGGCCAGGTGGAGGCCCTTGGCGCCGGAGGTCTTGGCGTACGCGGTCAGGCCGTCGGCGGCGAGGCGTCCGCGCAGCCAGAGGGCGGCGGCGCAGCATTCGACGACGGTGGCGGGCGGGCCGGGGTCGAGGTCGAGCACGAGCCGGTCGGCGACGGCGGGGGCGCCGGCCCGCCACTGGGGGGTGTGGAACTCGACGACGAGGTTGGCCGCCCACATCAGGGACGCCAGGCCGGACACGACCACCTGTTCGGCGCGTTCGTCCTCGGAGCGGGGCACGGGGGTGGTCCTCACCCAGTCGGGCGTGCCGGGGGGCGGGTTCTTCGTGAAGAAGAGCTGGCCGTCCGGGCCGTCCGGATAGCGCAGGAAGGAGAGCGGGCGGTCCTTGATGTGCGCGAGGAGGGAGTCCGCGACGGTGGCGTAGTAGTGCAGCACCTCGCCCTTGGTGAAGCCGGTCCCCGGATAGATGACCTTGTCCAGGTTGCTGAGCGCGATGCGACGCCCCTCCACCATCGTGATCGGCGTCATACGATGAGATTGCCACGAATCAGGAGGAACCGTGCGATCCATTTGGAACGGGGCGATTTCCTTCGGCCTGGTCAGCATCCCGATCAAGCTCGTGAACGCCACCGAGAGCCACTCGATCTCCTTCCGTCAGATCCACGTGTCCGACGGCGGCCGGGTCCGCTACCGCAAGGTGTGCGAACTGGACGGCGAGGAGGTGTCCTCCGACGAGATCGGCAAGGGGTACGAGGAGGCCGACGGTTCGATCATCCCGATCACGGAGGAGGACCTGGCGCAGTTGCCGATCGCCACGGCGAAGACGATCGAGATCGTGTCGTTCGTGCCCGCCGACGAGATCGACCCGCTCCAGATGGACGCCGCGTACTACCTCGCGGCGAACGGCGCCACGGCGGCGAAGCCGTACACGCTGCTGCGGGAGGCGCTCAAGCGCAGCCGGCGGGTGGCGATCGCCAAGTACGCGCTGCGGGGGCGGGAGCGGCTGGGCATGCTGCGGGTCGTCGACGACGTGATCGCGATGCACGGACTGCTGTGGCCGGACGAGATCAGGGCGCCGGAGGGCGTGGCGCCGGACGCCGAGGTGTCCGTACGGGACGCCGAACTCGACCTGGCGGACGCGCTGATGGCGACGCTGGGCGAGGTGGAGATGTCCTCCCTGCACGACGACTACCGCGAGGCCGTGGAGGCGATGATCGCGGCGAAGGCGGGCGGCGGGTTCGAGCCGCCGGAGGCGGTGGTGGAGCCGGCCGGCGGTCAGGTGATCGACCTGATGGCGGCACTGGAGAACAGCGTGCGGGCCGCCAGGGCCTCGCGGGGCGGGGAAGGTGCGCAGGACGGCACGGAGGCGGAGGTGACCCCGATCCGGCGCGGGGCGGCGGCCGCCGCGCCGAAGGCGGTGGGCGGGAAGAAGTCGACGGCCGGATCCGCCGGCCGGAAGACGGCCGCGGCGGCGAAGAAGACCTCGGCGAAGTCCGCTGCGGCGGCCCCGTCCGCCAAGGCGGGCGGCAAGAAGTCGACTTCGGCCGCCACGAAGTCCGCCTCTTCGGCCACGAAGTCCACCGCCACCGCCAGGAAGTCCACCTCGGCCGCCGCCAAGTCCACGTCCGCCGGCGCGAAGAAGACCGCCGCCGCGAAGAAGGCAGCGCCGCGCAAGCGGAGTTCGGCCTGAGCCTCCTCCCTACGCCCACGCCGGGCGGGCCCGGGCCACGGCGAACAGGGCCTCGATCTCCGGGGGTTTGAGCGTCGTCGGCGTCCCCCGCAGCAGGGCCGTCAGCGTCGGCGGCCGGAGCACCAGCACGTCGCGCTGGGTCGGGGCCACCTCCACCCGGGAGGCGTCGGCCAGCGCGAGGGCCGGGGTGACCGGCGCGGCCAGCACCCGGGCGGCACAGGCGGCCGCCCGGCGGATCCAGCGGGGGTCGGGGCGGGGCTCGGCGCGGCCCACCGTGAGCAGCAGGTCCCCGACCTGGGCGCGCTGGCGGCGGCCCGGGACCGTACGTACGGCGAGCACGCCCGGCGGGCCGATGAGCAGGTGGTCCAGCAGCCCCAGACCGGGCAGCGGGACGTCGTGCAGGGCCCGCCAGTCCGCCGCCTCCAGCAGGTCGAGCTCCGCGCCGGTGCACTGCCGGGCGTGGAGCTCCTGCCGCATGCGGTGCCGGGCCCGGCTGCCCTGCGAGCCGTACGCCAGCTCGCCCAGCAGGGTCTCGCCGGGCCGGTTCGGGGCCAGGTCACGGTCCGGCGGCAGGCTCAGGCCGCGCAGCTCGGCCCGGGTGGGCACCGGGGGCGGGCCGATGGTCCAGCCGCGGGTCAAGTACGGTCGCAGGGCGGCCAGTACCGCCTCGCGCTGGTCGTCCGCCAGGACGCTGATCCGGTTGCCCTGCCGGTCGTACCAGGCCACGGCCTGGCCGTCGGGCCGGTTGACGTAGAGCCGGCCGCGGCCGGGCCGGCCGCTCGGAAGGACCTTGAGTCCGCGCATCGGCCTCACCCCCGCCGTCCATGGGAGCAGGCGGCGCGCCCGCGGGCAATCCCTCGGTTGTGTAACAGCTCCGTCGGGTCCCTGCGGCCTTCCTGTTACAAGGCCAGCGCACTACCGCAACGGCCGGGCCCTAGTTTGGTGCCGTCTGGAAGCGCCAGGCCCTGACCATTGCCGAGGGAATCCCGTGGAAACCGCCCGCCGCCGCACCATCGTTCGCGCCACTGCCGTGACCGCATGCGCCGGCGCACTGCTGGCACTGCCGACCGCCGCCGCGCTCGCCGACGGGGCGCCGGCCGCCGCCGGCGCGCAGCGGACCCTGGTCAGCAGCATCTCCCTCGCGGACGGCCGGTCGACCGCCAAGGTGTACCGCCTCGCGAAGGACGCGTACCAGGCCGAGATCCTGCGCGCCGGCGCCAAGGTCGCCACCCTGACCAGCCGCGACGGGTCCACCGGGGTCGGCGCCGCCGGTGAGCTGCACGCCGCGCTGCGGCCCGACGGACGCCTCTCCTCCTGGGTCGGCGACACCGCGCCCGGGGGCGGCTCCCACGCGGTGGCCGGCGACGGCCACAAGACCGGGACCCGGCACGGCGGGAACGCGGGCGCCGGCGGGAGCGGCGGCCAGGTCGTGCCCGCGTCGCTGGACACCCCTGCGGGCACGCCGGGCACCGCGGGCACCTCGGCCAAGGGCGGTTCCGGCGCCCCCGGCACCGCCGAGGCGCTGCGGCTGAACACGCTGGCCGACGGGCCGGGCGACGGGGTGCTGCTGCTCGCCGCGGGCGGCGGGATCGCCGCCGTGGGCGCCGCCGGCCTGGGCTTCGCGATGCTGCGGCGCGGGCGTACGGACGGCTGAGCGCCGGCTGAGGCGGTAGCCGACCGCCGGCCGCTGAGCGGCTCCCGGCGACAAATGGGGTCGAGCTGCGCATAAGGTTGGCTGGATATCGACCACCGCCGATCGGCCACCGCCGATCGGCCGCGCGCAGAGGAGGGCCCGCACGTGCGAAAGCCCTCCCCCGCACCGCTGCTGCTGGCGGCCCTGCTGCCGCTGGCCGCCGCCTGCGGCAACACCGGCGGCCTCGCCTCCGCCGGACCCACCCCGACGGCGAGCGGCCCCGTCCACCTGTGGCCCGAGCGCCGGGGCGCCGAAGTCCCGCCCGCCGACCCGGGGGGCGCGCCGCCGGAGTACGTACGGGGGCTGCCGGAGGTCACCGGCCAGAACGTGCACGAAGTGGACCCGGTCGCGCTGGTGCAGGCGGAGCTGCGGGCCCACCCGGACATCAGCGTGGGCCCGGACGGCATGCCCGAGGAGACCGCCGCCGCGATCCGCGCCTGCGGGAAGGCCGGGCAGGCCCCGGCCGCGTGCCCGGTCAGGCAGCCCTACTACCGGGACCTCACCGGCAACGGCAAGGACGAGCTGGTGATCGGCATCGAGCTCCCCGACAAGATGATGTCCGTACGCGCGTACACGGCGGACCCGGACGGGCGGATCAACCGGATCATGGCCACCACCGAGACCGTCATCGGCGTGGAACTGGCGGGGCAGGACGTCATCCTCCGCGTGCCGAGCGGCAACCCCGGCTACGAGCTCATCACCGCCTGGTCCTGGGACGCGAAGCAGCGCACGATGCTGCCGGAGCGCGAGCAGATCGTACGAGTGCCCGCCGGACCGGCCCCGCAGGAGGCGTCCCCGTCGGCGTCGGCCGGTGCGCCGGGCCGCCCGTGAGGTCCTGGCTGCCGGCCTGGACGGCCACGCTCACCTGGAAGTCCGCCTGCTTCATCGTGGTGATGTGCTGCTCGCTGGCGGCGGTGCTCGGCGTCCTGGTGCACGTGGAGGTGACCCGGCAGACGGTGGCGGCGGCCCGGGACAAGGCGCTGGGCAAGCTGGACGAGGCCTCGTACGCCTACGAGGCGGGCGAGGCCCTGCCCCCGCAGTCCGGACTCGACCCGGCGGGACTCCCGCCGGAGCTGCGGGCCCTCGCGCTCAGCGGCCGGCGCGGGACCGTCGTCGGCGACGTCGGCGGGCGGCCGGTGATGTGGGCGGCCGCCCCGGCCGACGGCAGGGCCCTGGCCACCCTCATCGACTACGGACAGAGCGCGGGCACCATCCGGGGCCTCGACAACGCGATCATCGGCTCCTCGGTACTGGCCCTCGGCGGCACCCTGCTGATCGGCGCCTTCGCCGTGACGCGGGTGACGCGACGGCTGCACCAGACGGCGACCGTCGCACGCCGGATCACCCAGGGCGACCTGGACGCGCGGGTCGGCGACCCCCGCACGGAGGACCCCTCGCGGCATCAGGACGAGGTGTCGACGGTGGCGGGCGCACTGGACACCATGGCGGGGACGCTCCAGCGGAAGCTGCAGAGCGAGCAGCGGTTCACCGCGGACGTGGCCCACGAGCTGCGCACCCCGCTGACGGGCCTCCAGGCGGCTTCGGAACTGCTCCCGGAAGGGCGGCCGACGGAGCTGGTCCGGGAGCGGGTGCGCACGATGCGGCAGCTGACGGAGGACCTGCTGGAGATCTCCCGGCTGGACTCGGGGAACGAGCGGGTGGACACCGACCTGCACCAGCTGGAGCGGCTGGCACGGCGGGTGGTGCGGGCGTCGGGGCTGGAGACCGAGGTGGTCGTGGTCCGGGACGCCCACGTGGAGACGGACCGGCGACGGCTGGAGCGGGTCCTGGGGAACCTGCTGGCGAACGCGCACAAACACGGCCGGGCCCCGGTGGTGCTGACGGTGGACGGGCCGGTGATGACGGTACGGGACCACGGCGACGGGTACCCCGAGTACCTCCTCACGAGCGGACCGCAGCGGTTCCGCAGCGGGGGCAAGGGACACGGCCTGGGCCTGACCATCGCCGCGGGCCAGGCGGAGGCGATCGGCGCCCGCCTGGAGTTCCGCCGCGCACCGGGCGGCGGCGCGGAGGCGGTCCTGACGCTGCCGGTGCCGTAGCCCGGCGGGGGGACGGGGCGGGGGCTCTCGGTGCGGGCCCGCCATCGCCCCCTCGACCCCCGGCCGCGGGGCGGTGGCTGCCCACCCGCCTCCCTGTCTGCGGGCCGGGGGCCGGGTGGGCGGTATCCCCCTGGACCGGATCAGAGCAGGTTGGGGGCTTCCCGTCAGTCCATCGTCCTTCCGGTTCGCACCGGTCCCTCAAGGGCGCTCCCTCCGGTCGCGTCGCTACGCGATGGCCTTCGGCCACCCTTGACCGACCGGCACGAACCGGAAAGCCGAAAGACTGCCGGGAAACCCCCAAAGAAACGGTCACCGGGCAAAGGACAGAGGAACGGCCGCGTCAGCGATGCAGGAGGGGGCGAGGGCCGGCCCACCGGGCATCCGGGCCCCATATCCCCATTCCGGAGCCAGGGGCGCGACTACCTGCACGAAAAGTCGATCAGAGCAGGCCAGGGATCCGACAGGCGCGACAGATCGCTACGCGCTCCTCCCGGCTTGGCGTCCAGCGACCGCCTGGGGCTGATACCTGCACGAAAAGTCGACCAGAGCAGCGCGGAAGCGCACGGGCGCGTCAGATCGCTACGCGCTCCTCCCGTTTCGGCGTCCCGCGGCCGTCTGGGGCTGGGACGGGCGAGAAACACGGCATGCAGGCCTGCTGTGCGCTGTGACCAGCCCAGGACGGCCGCCGGACGCCGAGACGAGAGGAGCGCGTAGCGATCTGACGCGCCTGTCGGATCCCTAGCCTGCTCTGATCGACTTTTGGTGCAGGTACCAGCCCAAGGCGGTCGCCAGACGCTGAGAAATGAGGAGCGCGTAGCGATCTGCTGCGTCCTGGCCGCGCCCCTGGCCCGGAACCGCTGACGCGGGGCCGAATGACAGGCCGGCCGGCCCCCGGCCCCTCGCCCATCCCTGACAGGCCCGTCCCTCCGGTCTCTGCCCCGTGACCGTTCTTTTGGGGGCTTCCCGGCAGTCTTTCGGCTTTCCGGGGCGGGTCGGTCTGTCAAGGGTGGAGCGAAGCGACATCGCGCAGCGACGCGACCGAAGGGAGCGCCCTTGACAGGGCGGCACGAACCGGAAGGACGATGGACTGCCGGGAAACCCCCAAACCCTCTCTGATCCGGTCCAGGGTGGTGCCGCTCACCCCACCCCGCCCCGCGGGCTCTCCCGAACCCCCGTTCAGCGGCCCCCGCGGGGCCTGGTCCAGGGCCAGCGGAGCTTCGGCTTCTCGCCCGACGGGGAGTAGGTGTACTTCCAGCCCTTCTGGAGCCCCAGCCGCTTCGTGTACCCGGACGGCACGCGCTCGTACAGCAGTACCGTCGGGGGGCCGCCGTCCGCAGCCGGGACCGGGATCTCGTACCACTTCGGCGGGTGCCCCGTCGGGCCCACGAGGATCGGGAGGACCCGGCCGTCCATCGGCCCGCCCTCGAAGGGGGTCGGTTCGCTTCTCACCCCACCAGTGTCACAGGAGGTGGGCGGCCTCGGAGACCACCGGGATCACGCGGCGTGCGAGGACGCCCACGGGGCCGTCGGCCGACTCCAGGGCGAGGGCCGCGCGGGCCGCATCGGCCGTTTCCGGGTCGGTGGCGGCCGTGGCCGTGAGGAGGGCGATGAACTGGTCCACCAGCCAGTCGCGGAGGGTGGCCGCCCCGGGCTGTTTGCCCTCGTCGATCCAGATCAGCGAGGCGGCCTCCACGGCCGTGATCCAGGTGCGGACCATCATCCGCAGCCGGGGCCCGGGGGCGGGGACGCCGAGGTGGAGGAGGATCTGTTCGGCGGCCGCGCGGCGGATGCCGTCCACGGTGGCGGTGGTGCGGGAGGTCTCCACGACGCTGCCGCCCTGGAGCAGGGCGGCGAAGCCGGTGTCGTGCTCGTCGACGAAGGTCAGGTAGCGGTCCAGGGCCCGGGACAGCCGCCGGGTCAGCGGGCCGGTCTGGGGTTCGGCGAAGCAGAGTTCCAGGACGTCCGCCGCCGAGCGCAGCGCAGCCTCGTACAGCTGCTGCTTGCCGCCCGGGAAGTAGCGGTAGACCAGCGGGCGGGAGACGCCGGCGGCCTCGGCGACGTCGTCGAGGGAGATCTCCTCCGGGGCCCGGTGTGCGAACAACGACAGCGCGGCGTCGAGGAGCTGGGCGCGCCGCTCCTCGACGCTCAGCCTGCGGTACGCCCGTACGGTCATGCCCGCAGAGTAGACGACCCGTCTAGGCGAGGAGGCCGGAGCTGCGCCAGAGCCTGCGGCCGACGCCGCGCAGGACGCCGATGTCGTCGAGGAAGTCGGTGAGCCGCTTGGCGCCGGTCTGCATGACCTCGCGGCGGTGGCCGCTGGCCTTGACCTGGGCGACGGCTTCGCGCCGGTCGAGGCCGATGTTGTCGTAGACGGCGGGGTTGACGAAGGCCACGGAGAAGACGCGGGCGGCCTCGCCGCAGCTGATGCGGGTGAGTTCCTGCTCCCAGCGCGGGGCGGTCAGCATCTGGCGGCGGAGTTCCTCGCGGGCGTAGCGGACGTGCCGGGCCTCTTCGATGACGTGGATCCGGGTGACGCCGCGGACCAGGGGCTGGATGCGCTCGTCCGGGAAGGTCAGGCGCTGCATCCAGTCGAGGATCTCCTCGCCGAGGAGGGTGCAGGCGAAGGAGCCGGGGGTGGTGGAGACGGTCTTGAGGATGCGGGCGAGGTTGTGGTTGAGCCGGGTGACCGGGTACTCGGGGGCTCCGCCCGTCCGGATCATGCGGGCGAACATCATCGAGTGCCGGCATTCGTCGGCGATCTCGGTGAGCGCGTACCGGACGTGGTTGCTGGTGAGGGACTTGTCGTAGATGTGCCGGACCAGGAGCTGCATGAGGATGATCTCGAACCAGATGCCGAGGGAGGCGAGGGAGGCGGCCTCGTGGCGGGAGAGGTCGATGCGCTGCTCCTCGCCCATCTTCTTCCACATCGGGGTGTCGTAGAGGGAGAGCAGCTCGGGCGGCCAGTAGTACTTGCCGTCGATCGGCGGGGCGTCCCAGTCGAGTTCCCGGTCGGGGTCGAAGGAGTGCTTGGCGGAGGATTCGAGGAGTCGTTCGGCGATCTGCTCGCGGTCCTTGAGGAGGCCGAGGGCGTCCCTCAGCGCGGCTCGTTCCGTCACTGTCGTCATGGCTTCGGGCACCTCGCGGTCGGGTTACCTGCGGTCACTCCTTATGAGACTCCCTGTCAGCAAGGCCGTCAATCCCTCGCGCACGACTTGTTGACCCCGCGTCTACCAACGTGTGACGCTGCCAACTGTCCACTCCCGCACGGCAGTACGCGACATCCCGCACGCGAGACGCAGTACGCGAGACGAGGAGGCGTCAGTGTCGACGCACGAGTTCTACACCCATGCCCCGGACGAGGCCGTGTGGCCGGTCCCCGCCTCCGGTGCGGCCCGCTTCAGCTGGGAGTACGACGGAGGACGCGAACGCCTCCTCGCGCTGTACCAGAAGGGCAAGGACAAGCAGTGGGACGGCGCCAAGCGCATCGACTGGGACATCGAGGTGGACCCGTACGACCCCCTCGGCACCCCCGACGAGATGCTGACCCTCCACGGCACCCGGCACTGGGCCAGGATGACCGAGCGGGACAAGGGCGAGCTGCGCCGGCACTACAGCGCCTGGAACTTCAGCCAGTTCCTGCACGGCGAGCAGGGCGCGATGGTGTGCGCGGCGCGCATCGTGGAGTCCGTGCCGGACCTGGACGCCAAGTTCTACTCCGCCACCCAGACCATGGACGAGGCCCGGCACGCCGAGATCTTCGGACGGTTCCTGCACGAGAAGGTCGGGATGCTCTACCCGATCAACGACAGCCTCCAGGGCCTCCTCGGCGACACCCTGCGCGACTCCCGCTGGGACATGCCCTACCTCGGCATGCAGGTGCTCATCGAGGGCCTCGCGCTGGCCGCCTTCGGGATGATCCGCGACACCACCGACAAGCCGCTGCCCAAGCAGATCCTCGCGTACGTGATGCAGGACGAGGCCCGCCACGTGGCCTTCGGGCGGATGGCCCTGCGCGACTACTACAAGCAGCTGACGGACGCCGAACTGCGCGAGCGCGAGGAGTTCGTCATCGAGGGCTGCTACCTGATGCGCGACCGGCTGCGCGGGGTGGAGGTGCTGGAGGCCTTCGGCATCCCGAAGCGGGAGGCGGTGGAGTACACCGAGCAGTCGGAGTTCCTGCACCTGTTCCGCAAGCTGCTGTTCAGCCGGATCGTGCCGTGCGTCAAGGACATCGGGCTCTGGGGGGACCGGCTGCAGAAGGCGTACCTGGAGATGGGGGTCTTCGAGATGGGCGACTCCAACCTCGACCTGCTGATGTCCCAGGACGAGGAGATCGCCGAGTCGCTGGACCGCGAGCGCTTCGCGGCCGAGGAGCGGGAGCGGGTGGCGGAGGTGCGGGCCGCGATCCAGGAGGGCGCGGAGACCTGAGGGCGGGGGCGTACATCCAGCGGGCCCACGCCCAGCGGGCCCACGCCCAACGGGCCCACGCCTAGCGGGCGTCCGCCCGCAGCGCCGCCTCCATCACCGCCCGCGCGATCGGGGCCGCCGCGCCGTTGCCGCTGATGTCCCCGCGCACCGCCGAGGCGTCCTCGACCACCACCGCGACCGCCACCGCCGGCTGCGGCGCGTCCCGACCACGGGCCCAGCCGATGAACCAGGCGTAGGGGGTGCCGGCGTTGCCCACGCCGTGCTGCGCCGTGCCGGTCTTGCCGCCGACCAGCGCGCCGGGGATCGCCGCGTTGCGTCCGGTGCCGTCCTCCACCACCTTCACCATCAGCTCCTGCACGCGCAGCGCCGTGGCCGGGCTCATCGCCCGGCTCAGGGTGCGCTGGTCGGCGCGCCGCACCAGGGAGCCGTCCTCCCGCGTGGTGCGGTCCACCAGGTAGGGGGTCCGCAGCTCGCCCCCGTTGGCCACCGCCGCCGCGACCATGGCCATCTGGAGCGGGGTGGCCTTGGTGTTGAACTGCCCGATCGCGGACAGCGCCAGCTGGTCGGGGCTCATGTCGGTGTCGAAGTTCGACCGCGACACCCAGGACGGCACCCGCAGCCCCTCGTCGTTGAACCCGAAGCGGGCCGCCGCCTCCGCCATCCCGCGCAGCCCGACCCGCACCCCGATGTCGGCCATCACCGTGTTGCAGGACCACTGCACCGCCTCCGCCATCGAGGCCTCCGCGCAGCCCGTGGCCGCGTTCGGCAGCAGGGTGCTGGTGCCGGGCAGCGGGTACGGGTCCGGGGTCCGGGTCGGGGCGTCGACGTCCGTGACCACGCCCGCGTCGAGGGCGGCGGCCGCCGTCACGATCTTGAAGGTGGAGCCCGGCGGATAGGTCTCGCGCAGCGCCCGGTTCAGCATCGGCCGGGTGGGGTCCGCGTTCAGCCGCTCCCAGGCCGCCTTGACCCGCGTACCGGTGCCGGAGAGCAGGCCCGGGTCGTACGAGGGGCTGCTGACCAGGGCCAGGATCCTGCCCGTGGCCGGCTCGACTGCGGCGACCGCGCCGCGCTTGCCGCCCAGCCCCCGGTACGCGGCCTGCTGCACGGCGGCGCGCAGGGTGGTCGCGGCGTCGCCACCGCCGGGGCGGCCGCGCGACAGGTCGTACCAGAGCGGGAAGGCGGACAGTCCCGGGTCGGTGCCGGACAGGAGGGCGTCCTCGGCCCGCTCGACGAAGCTGGTCCCGTACGTCTGGGAGGAGAAGCCGGTGACGGGCGCGTAGAGGGGGCCGTCGGTGTAGGTCCGCTCGTAGCGCAGCAGCTGGCCGCTGTCGCGGGAGCCGGTGACGGGCAGGCCGTCGACCAGGATGTTCCCGCGCGGTTCGGCGTAGCGCCCGATGGCGGGGCGCTTGTTGGCGGGGTTCGCCCCGTAGGCGGCGGACTCCCACACCTGCACCCGGGCGACGTTGGCCAGCAGGGCGGCGAGCAGCAGGGCGCAGAAGTACGCGCACCAGCGGATGTAGCGGATCACTCGGGTCCCTCCGGCACGGAACTCGGACGGGGCCTGCGGGCGCTGTCGCTGAGCCGGACCAGCAGGGCGACGATGATCCAGTTGGTGACCACGGAGGAGCCGCCCTGCGCGAGGAAGGGCATGGCCATGCCCGTGAGCGGGATCAGACCGGTGACGCCGCCCGCGATGACGAACACCTGGAGGGCGACGATCGAGGCGAGCCCGGTGGCGAGCAGCCGCCCGAAGGGGTCGCGCAGCGCGAGACCGGCCCGGAAGCCCCGGGACACCAGGAGTCCGTAGAGGAGCAGGATGGCGGTGAGGCCGACGAGGCCGAGCTCCTCCCCGGCGGTGGCGAGGACGAAGTCCGACTTGGCGGCGAAGCCGATGAGGAAGGACTGGCCGTGTCCGAGGCCGGCGCCGAGCAGGCCGCCGGCGGCGAAGGCGAAGAGGGACTGGGCGAGCTGGCCGGGGCCTTCGCCGCGCTCGATGGAGGCGAAAGGATTCATCCAGTCCTGGACGCGGCTGTGGACGTGCGGTTCGAGGGTGCCGACGGCGTAGGCGCCGAGGGCGGCGAGCAGCAGGCCGATGGCGATCCAGCCGATCCGCCCGGTGGCGGTGAACAGCATGATCACGAAGAGGCCGAAGAAGAGCAGCGAGGTCCCGAGGTCCCGCTCCAGGACCAGCACCCCGACGCTGAGCAGCCAGATCGCGAGGATCGGCCCGAGCACCCGGCCGGGCAGCAGGCGGAGCTTCCAGAACAGCCGGCGGCCGGTGAGGGCGAGGGCGGTGCGGTTCGCGGCGAGGTAGGCGGCGAAGAAGAGGGCGAGCAGGATCTTCGCGAACTCCCCCGGCTGGAAGGACAGCCCGGCGAAGCGGACCCAGATGTGGGCGCCGTTGACGGCCGGGAAGAAGACGGGGAGCAGCATCAGGGTGAGGGCGGCGGTGACGGAGAGGTAGGCGTACCGCTGGAGGGTGCGGTGGTCGCGCAGGAGTGCCAGGACCAGGACGAAGAGCACCACCCCGAGCGCCGACCAGCGCAGCTGGGCCCCCGCACCGGGCTCCCCGGGGGTGGCCAGGTCCAGGCGCTGGATGAGGACCAGGCCCAGCCCGTTGAGCAGGACGGCGATGGGCAGGAGGAGCGGATCGGCGTACGGGGCCCTGAGCCGGACGGCGAGGTGCGCGAGCAGCGCGGCCCCGCCGAGCCCGGCGGCGTAGGGGGCCGCGGGGGCGGCGGGGGCCCGGGGGCCCCTGCCGTCCGCGGCGAGGCCGACGTAGAGGTGGCCCAGTACGGAGATCAGGACCGCGGCCGCGAGGAGCGTCAGCTCGACACCGCGGCGTTTGGCGCCCCGGGCGTCGGGGGGCGGGGGCGGAGCGGGCTCCGTCACCTTTGCCGTCAGAGCGGTCATACGGGGAAACGTAGCAAGGTCGCGGCCAGTATGTCCGCTTATGTCATAGGGTGCCGAAGAGTCGTCAGAAACGGTCAGGTAGGGATGCCCGCCAGGGACGTCCGCCAGGAACGTCAGGCAGGAACGTCAGGCAGGAATGGTCAGGAGTGAGGAGCACCGGCTCATGGGACCTGTGGAATTCATCGTGCTCGCCTTCCCGGAGGAGCAGCTCCGGGTCCCGGCGGTCGAGGCCGTGATGGGCCTGCGGAAGACCGGGGTGGTCCGGCTGATCGACGGCCTGGTCGCGACGAAGACGGCCTCGGGGGAGGTACTGGCCGCCGAGTTCGACGAGTTCGTCGAACTCCAGGGCATCCTGGCCGGCCGGGACGTGGCCCGGCTGATCGGCCCGGAGGACGTCCGCGAGGCGGCCGAACTCCTGGACCGGGGCAGCTGCGCGCTGCTGCTGGTGGTCGAGCACGTCTGGGCCCAGGACGCGGCCGTCGCCGTACGGGCCGCGGGCGGCCGGATCGTCGGCTCGGTCCGGCTCCCGGCGGAGCGGGTGGGGGTGGCCTGATGTTCATCCGGCCGGTGGGTGTCACGGTCAAGGCGGCGAACCGCCCGGCGGGCCGCCCCCTCCTGCGGGGCCTGCTGCGCCGGGCGGCGGGCGCGGCGGAGTGGGCGCAGGCGGAGGACAGCGGGGAAGCGGTGGTGGAGGGGTTCGGGGACGAGTACGGGGACGAGTTCGGGGAGCGGGTGGGGGGCGGCGGTGCCGAGCCCTGGGAGGAGGAGCCCGGTCCGGGCACTGCCGCTGAGGGGGCAACGCAACCGGCTCCGGCGGAGACCCCCTCCGCCCCCGCCCCGGGAACCCCGACGGCTCCACCGCTGCCCGGCAGCCTGGTGACGGAGCTGACCCAACTGGCGGACCTGACCCGGGAGGGGCTGCTGACCCCGGAGGAGTTCACGCAGGCCAAGGCGCGGCTGCTGGGGGGCGAGGGCGGCAGCGTCGGCGGGGGTACGGGGGCGGAGTCCTAGCGGGGCGGTCTCAGGGAGGGTTGGGGGCTTCCCGTCAGTCCCATCGTCCTTCCGGTTCGTGCCGGTCCCTCAAGGGCGCTCCCTGCGGTCGCGTCGCTGCGCGATCGCCTACGGCGACCCTTGACCGACCGGCCCGAACCGGAAAGCCGAAAGACTGCCGGGAAACCCCCAAAGAAACGGTCACCGGGCAAAGGCTGGAGGGACAGGCCCGTCAGCGACGAGCGAGGGGCCGGGCGCCGGCCCACCGGGCATCCGGGCCCCATATCCCCGTTCCGGGACCAGAGGTGCGGCTTTACCTGCACGAAAAGTCGACCAGAGCAGCCCAGGGAGCCGACAGGCGCAACAGATCGCTACGCGCTCCTCCCGGCTTGGCGTCCAGCGACCGCCCGGGGCTGATACCCGCACCAAAAGTCGACCAGAGCAGCGCGGAAGCGCACGGGCGCGTCAGATCGCTACGCGCTTCTCTCGTCTCGGCGGCTGACGCCCGCACGGGTTGATGACCGAATCAGCGAGGGGTCGGGGACAGGGACTTCTGGAACCAGGCCACGTCCCAGAAGCGGTCGAACTTCCGGCCGACCTGTTCGAGGAGGCCGACCTGCCGGAAGCCGAGGCGTTCGTGGAGGCGTTGGGACGGCTGGTTGGGGACGGCGATCCCGGCGAGCGCCGTGTGGACGTCCTCCTGTGCCAGGGCCTCGAAGAGCGAGGTGTAGAGCAGGCCGCCGACCCCACGGCCGACGTGCTCGGGCGCCAGGTAGACGCTGGTCTCCACGGAGGTCGCGTAGGCCGGCTTGGGGCGGAAGGCGCTGCTCGTCGCGTAGCCGAGGAGCTTCCCGCCCTCCTCGGCCACGAGCAGGCGGTGCGGGCCGGACGGGGGGTGGGCCAGCAGCCACGGCCGCCGCTCATCGGGGGTGAAGGGCTCGACGTCGAAGGTGATCGGCGTCTCGATGACGTAGTGGTTGTAGATGCGGGTCAGCTCGTCGAGGTCGTCCTCGACACCGGGCCGGATTTCCATCGCCCGACGGTACGCGGGACTCGTTACGCCGCCGTTTCGGCCGCCTTGGGCGATCTCACGGGGATGACTTCTCGACGAACCGTCGGACCTGCTCCTGGACCGGCTCGTGGGCGGACACCGGCATACTGCACCAGCTGGACCCGCTGTCCGTCTGGCGGTGCATCGACACGTACGCGGACTCGCCCCGGCCGCCGACGAACACGCCGTCGTACTGGTTGGAGTCGGCGAGCAGCCGGCAGGCGGTGTCCACGGGCTCTTCCCAGCCGTGATCCGCGACGCTGCGGGCGAGCTCGGCGTCGTACTGGCGGGCGTCGAACACGGCCTCGGGCGGAACGGGGACCCGGATGTCGTCGGTGTTCTCCCAACCGCTCCACACCACGCGGTCCCCCTCGCGCCGGATCGTGACGAACACGCCCCCGCAGCAGGAGGTCACGCAGTCGTTGTCCGACAGCTCGACCCGCCTCGGCTCCTCGGCCGCCCACAACGGCCACGTCTCCGGGGACCCGAACCACTGCTCCTGACGGCAGCTCGCATCGCCGTCGGGGTGGATCTCTGCCAGAACGTCCCGCCCGTCGATGAAAGGGCGTACGCCCACCGAGTAGAACGCAGCCTGGGGATGTGGACGGTCGGGGCGAAGGGTGAGGACGTTCACGGACGGGAGCTGCTCCATCGCCCCATCATCGCCCAGGGATGTTTCGCCCTCAGGCGGGTTCTACGTTGGTGACGGCCGTGGTGAATTCCCGGCCGGAGGCGCCACGGATGTAGGCGAGCTCCATCCAGCGTTCGATGCCGGTGTCGGAGACGTTCTCGTTGATCACTGCCATGAGCACGCCTTCGACACCCGAAGCGATGTCGCGGACGGGTCGGCGGAGGAGGCGGTGCGGGACGTACTCGTAGCACTCACTCATCGGACGCCGCCTCGAACGTGCCGAGGAAGCGCTCCCACCCGGCCGAGGCCCGGTCGAGCAGATCCGTACTGGGTTCCGCCACCACAAGGGTGTGCGAGGTCTCGTCGCAGGCACAGCTGCACATGATGCGGCCACTCCCTACCGTCTTCAGCGGATGGTGTGACCAGGGTGAGGGCACAAAAGGGCCCCAACTATCACGCGTTGGTGATAGTTGGGGCCATGGTCTGGCGGAGCGTTATACGCCCAGCCAATTGCCATAGGACAGGAAGTTGTCGGGCAACTGACGGCGGGCGGCCTCCAGGCCGGTGTACGTGTCTCTCACCGTCTGGTGATAGCGCGCTTGCTGCGGCGCGGCCTTTCTGGCTCGCAGCAGATTCTCGAACGACGCCTCCAGGTCGCCGGTCCACAGTTGCGCCCGGGCGAGTTCGGCGTAGTGATGCGCCTTCCGAGACTTCGGCCAGTCGCCCGGAATCCGCACGGACCGCCCAGTCCTTGCCGCTTCTCCGTACTCGTCGAGTTCCGCCAGGACACTCACGCGGTGGACCTGCACGTTCGTCGGTCCGAAGGACAGGTAGTGCACTGTGGGGCTCTCCCCCGTGCCCTCCGCAATCCGTTCTGCCTCGGTCAAGTGGACTTCGGCGGTGGCATGGTCCTTCGAGCGGCCGGCCATGACCGCCGCACCGAGGTGCAGCTGCCCGGTGGCGACCTCGCGCTCGTGACCCGGGTCGGCCTGTTCCAGCAGGCTCATGCCGAGAGCGGTGAGGCGCTGCCCGGTGCGGTACTGACCGTCGCGGAGATAGCTGAGGGCACGCATGTACCGGTAGATGCCACCCAGTGTGGCGCTGGAGGCCCGCTCGGCCGCCCAGTCCATGCGAGCCAGCGCGATGGCCGCCAGATCGCCGTAGCCGAGCTTGGTGGCAACGTCGTACGCGGTGCGATACGTACTCGCCAGCAGTAGCCACCGCTCGTGTCCGGGTGCCGCATGCGCTGCCGTGGTGGCTTCCAGAATGAGGCCCGGGACGGCGGTGGCCACCTGCTTGATCTCCCCCGCACGGACGGCGACGAGAAGTGATTCGGCGTCGTCCGCCAGGAGTTGATACGGACGAGGAGAAACCTCCGGGTCCACCCCGAGGTCGTAGACGTCCAGGGCTTCGCGGATCGGCTGGACGAGGACGTCCAGTTGGTCTTCACGGAGTTCGGAAACGTAGGGCTGGCCGATGACCGTGGCGACGTCGACACGGAGTGCACGGGCTACCTGGGCGATGACGTACGGCGATGCGGGCTTCACGCCCTGCTCGGCCTTCGTCAGTGTGGAGTAGGGGACTTGAGAGAGCTCGGAGAGAGCCGTCTGCGTGAGGCCGCGCTCCAGGCGCAGGCGCTTGATGCGTCCGCCGGTGTGGTCGTGCGGGAGAGCGTGCATGCTGTGCTCCGTTCTGACTCGACACGAGAACAGTATCCGGACACGCCGAATCCGCCCGCCCTCCTTGACAGCGCGGAACGAGACTGCTCATCCACCCAACTCGCCTGCGGTGAACGGTGATCGACCTCCAGCACAACAGATCGGCCGCACCCGAACGCTTCCTCGACTGCCCTGATCGACCCTTCTGCGGGTATCAGCCACGGACAGCCGGCGGACGCTGAGAACCCGTTGTCCTATCGAACGTGATCGTCGATTCTCCGCTGGTGGGAGTGGGTTCCGGTCGGGTGAGGCAGGGATATCGGCCTCACCCGCAACCGCTCGATCGAACTCGGGGAGGTCGAAGGCCGGCTGGAGCGGCTGGTCATCGCGCGTGAGACGGTCGCCGAGGTCTTGAACGGAACCGCAGCGTCGCGCCCGGCGGACGGGCATCGGCCGCCCGATTTGACCGCCCCGCGCCCGGGGTCGGAGTTGATGGCGGCCCGGTTGCCGTGGATCACGGTGCCAGGGCGAACCGGCGCGTACGAGGGCGGCCGCCGCTTGGACCACACGTCTTCCCCGACTTCCCCGGAGCTGCGCCGCCGGTGTCCGTCAGGAGTTGAGGATGCGGTCCTTCTGCACCGCGAGCTCCGCCTCGGTGAGCACGCCCTGTTCCTTGAGGGCGGAGAGCTCTTTCAGTTGGGCGATCTTGTCGTCCATGCTTGGTGCGGCGGGCGGGGGTGGTGCGGCCGGCGCCGGCTGGGCGGCGGCTGCTTGTTCCTCCTGCTGTGCCCAGCGGCCGGCCTGGCGGCGTGAGACACGGTTGGAGACGGCCGTGGCGGTTCCGGCGATGGCGGCGGTGCGTACGACGCCGCGAAGTAGTCCGGGCATGGTTTCCTGCCTCTGTTTCAGGTGTTTGTCTCAGGCTCGTCGGCCTGCGGTCCGAGGGCGCGGTGCCCGGGACCGGCGGATTCAGGCCGCCGCGTCGTCGAGCGCGTCCAGCACCTCGATCAGGTCCTGAGTCGGCACCCGCCCACTCGCGATCATCCGCGCGTCCGCGCGGCGCAGGGCGGCGGCCAAGGGGGCCGCCCACAGGTTTTCGTAGAGGAGGACGGCCGCGGAGTCCCCCGGCTGGAGGAGGGAGCCGGCCTCGGAGATGTCGTCCTGGCCGAGCAGGCCCGAGGAGGCCCCTTCGAAGAAGGTGAGGTCGAGGCCGCCGTCGCCCGTGACGTCCGCGAGGGCCAGACCCCGCAACGAGCCGTCCTCCTCCTTGGTGAAGAAAGTCAGGTCGAGGATGCGGATGATGCCGCGGTCCACGAGATCGACCAGCAGCGGCATCCCCTCACCGGTCAATCGGCTGCCCGGGAACTCGACGACGAGGTAGTCGATGGGCCCCATCTCGTCGAGGCCGTTCTCTCTGGTCACGTCAGCTCCTCTCGTGCTTTCTCCGGCAGCCCGGCACGCCCGTAGCGGCGCGCCGGCGCCGGAGATCACCCCCGCGGGGTGAAGTGGGGGGCCGGGGGCGGGCGCATGCCCGGGGCCGGAACAGGGTGATGGCACAGGTGCCGGTGGATCGCCGGCCGGGACCGCCGCTCATGCGCGTTTCGCCGCCGAACGCCTGGGCTTGGCCGTTGCCGCGGCCTTCCTGGTCCGTGGGGACCGCGCCTGCCCCGCGGGAGCCGGTTCGGGCTCCTGCGCGCCCTCGTGCGCGGGGCCGGCGGCCGTACGGGGCCGGCCGGTGGTCCACTTCAGCTCGACCTCCAGCTCGATCTCGTCTCCGTCCACCTCGATCTCCACCTCGCTGCGGAGTTCGTCGGGGACTCGTAGGCTCAGCACGCCCGAGCCCAGGTCGATGTCGGTCTTCCCGCCGTCCCGCAGCGCCTGGGCGAGTGCCGCGAGCTGGTCGGCGGCCTCGGCACGGGACAGCGAGCGCTTCTGTTCGAACTTGAGGTCCGTCACGGCTTCCTCCAGGGCGGCGCGAGGGGACGCATCTGACCGAACGGACCAGACGCCTGCCATGTTCCGTCCTGGACCGGCATCCCGCACGGCCGGGCCCGGCCCCGACGCGGTACGGCCCCCAGGCGGCGAGCTGCCCGGCGCGTACGCTCCACGGGCTGCCGAGGGGTCCGTGCGCCCCGGGGTGACGGACGCACGAATCACCCGAACGGACGCGTCCGGGTGTTCGCCCCTCAGGGGCAGGGCGACCATGAGGCTGGCGCCCGCTCACGGCGCTCTGGCCGATGAAGGAGCTTCTCGTGGCACAGGCATCCCCTTCCACCTCTCCTGCCGGTAGCGGCCCGCACGACGGCCGAAATGCCTGGGCAGCGGGCGGCACCGTGTTCGCCGGTGTACTCCTCCTCGTCGACGGCGCACTCGGCGTGATCAAGGGCATCGCCGGCGTTGCCGAGGATGAGGTCTACGCGCGCCTGGGGGACTACGTCTTCGCATTCGACGTGACCGCCTGGGGCTGGATCCTCCTGATCCTCGGCATCATCATGTTCATCGTGGGCATCGGGCTCCTCAAGGGCATGTTGTGGGCCCGTGCGATGGGCGTGGTGCTGGCCGGCTTCAGCATCATCGTGAACTTCATGTGGCTGCCCTACGCACCCCTGTGGGCCATCATCTCGATCGGCATCGGCATCTTCGTGATCTGGGCCCTGTGCACGGACGGAAGCCGGTCGCGTTCCACCACCTGACCGTACGGGCCAGCCGTCCGGACGTGTGCCGCTGCAAGGCGCCGGCACACGCCCGGACCTCCCGGCCCTCCGGACGACGGGAGCATCGCGTGTCGTACCGTCTGCTGCCCGGCGGCCCGGTGCGGACGGCCGTAGCGGCCGGTCTCGTGATCGCCCTGGCCACCGCGGCGCCCCACCCCGCACACGCCTTCACCGGCGGCAACCACGAGGACATCACACGGGCGGCCCTGCCCTGGGAGCCGGCCACGCTGACCGCGATGGCCGACGCCCGCGACGGGGCGGTCAACGCCAACGACCACGGCGGATACTTCCTCATGGGCCCGCTGCACTGCGACAACGCCGACTACCTCGCCCCCAGCCACGCACGCGACTACCCGCGCAGCCGGGACGAGGCCACGACCGAACTCCTCGCCTGCATCCGCACCTCCGTGGCCCGTTTCCGCAGCGCGGTCCGGGCGGCAGACGGCCTCGTCGACGCGCGGGGCCGGGTCCGGGCGGACCAGAGCGCCCTGTCCACGCCGTGCACGTGGGACGAAGCACCCGAGCGTGCCAAGTGCGAGGTCCTGGAACAGCTCGGCCGCGGCTGGCACCAGATCCAGGACTTCTACGCACACTCCAACTGGACCGACCGCCCGGACCCCGGCCCCCTCGGCGTGACCAACCCTCCCGGACTCGCGCGCACCGGCGTCGCTCCCTTCCTCGACATCCGCCGCTACAGCACCATGAGCGACGCGGACTGGACCCGGGACGCGCGTGAGCGCATCCCGCCGGAGCTGACGACCGGCTGCTACTCCGACCTCGACTCCACCGGCGTCAAGGCGGCCGACTGCACGGGCCGCGTCGCCCACAACCGCGACCTGAACAAGGACACCGACGCCTCCCGCCGCTCCAGGACCGGTGACAACTTCGGCCGCGCCGTGTCCGGGGCCACCGCCGAGACCACGCGCCAGTGGGACGACTTCAAAGCCGCGCTGCTCACTGCCTATCCCGACCACCGGCGCGGCGAGCAGATGGTCTGCGCGCTCGTCCACGACGACCCGCAGGCGAGCTGCCCCTGACCGCAGCGGCGCCCGGAGGGGGCAATTTCGCTACCCCTTGCACTAACGGAGCCGCATTGCCGGGGGATCAGGGCGCCTCCGGGGTACCCACCCTGCATGATCACTGTTGGTGTCGAGGAGGAGTACCTGCTGGTCGACCCGGCGACGCTCCTTCCCACTCCGCTCGTGCAGGAGGTGCGCGCCACGGCCCGCCTGGCACCGATCGCGGACGCGGACGAGGTCCAGGACGAGCTGCTCCAAGCACAGATCGAAGTCGCCACCCCGGTGTGCACGGCGCTGGAGGAGGTGGGCGGCAATCTGCTGCGCCTGCGTCACGCGGTCGCCTCCGCCGCCCAGGCGAACGGCTGCCGTATCGCGATCACCGCCACCGCCCCGGTCAGGGGCCCCCTCCCCGTGCCCGTGACCAGCACGGCGAGGTACCTGAAGATGCGGGGGGACGCCCGGCTGCTGGTCGACGAACAGCTGATCTGCGGGATGCACATCCACGTGGGACTTCCCGACCGGGAGACCGGCGTGGCCGTGCTGAACCGGCTGCGCGTCTGGCTCCCGACGCTGCTGGCCATGTCCGCGAACGGGCCCCTGTGGGATGGAAGGGACACCGGCTACGCGAGCTGGCGCACCATCATCTTCGGCCGCTGGCCGGTCAGCGGCCCGCCACCGTACTTCGCGGGAGCCGCAGACTACGAGGCGCGGGCCGAAGCACTGCTCAATTCGGGGGTGATCCCCGACCGGGGACAGCTGTACTGGCAGGCCAGGCTCTCCGAACGCTACCCGACCCTCGAAATCCGCTGCTGTGACGTACAGCTGGAGGCGGACGATGCGGTGATGCTCGCCGGCGTCGTCCGGGGGCTCGCCGCGACCGCGATCGCCGAGGAGAAGGCCGGGACCGTTCCCCCGACGTGCAGCCAGGAGATGCTCCAGGCCGCTACGTGGCACGCGGCGAGACACGGCTTGAGCGGCACGCTGGTGGACCCGGCAGGTCGGATGCGCAGCAGCGGAGACGTGCTCAGCCTGCTGTTGCAGTACATCGGACCCGCACTGGAGGAGAACGGCGACCACCGAGAGGTGACCTCGCTCGTCCATCGGCTCCTGCGGGAGGGCACGGCGGCCGACCGCCAGCGCCTGGCACTGGCCGAGGCGGGTCTGCCGGCGGTCGCGGCCCTGATCGCTGCGGGAACCACGGACTGTGAGAAATGAGGAGCGCGTAGCGCTCTGACGCGCCCGTGCGCCTCCTGGTCGACCTGGTCGACTTTTGGTGCAGGTATCAGCCCCAGGCGGCCGCCGGACGCCGAGAAAAGAGAAGCGCGTAGCGATCTGACGCGGGTGGCCGCGCCCCTGGCCCCGGAACGGGGACCATGGGCTCGGATGCCCGGTGGGCCGGCGCCCGGCCCGTCGTCTCGTCACTGACGGGCCCGTCCCTGTGTCCTTTGCCCGGTGACCGTTTCTTTGGGGGTTTCCCGGCAGTCTTTCGGCTTTCCGGTTCGGGCCGGTCGGTCAAGGGTGGCCGAAGGCCATCGCGTAGCGACGCGACGAAGGAGCGCCCTTGAGGGACCGGTGCGAACCGGAAGGACGATGGACTGCCGGGAAACCCCCAACCCTCCCTGAGACCGCCCAACGGGATCCCGCCCACCCGGCCCCCGCCCCGCACCCAGGGAGGCGGGTGGGCAGGCGCCGATCGACCGACGGGGGTCGAGGGGGAGACAGCGGGCCCTCACTGCAAGCCCCTCCCCCAACCAGGTGACGCCCCCCGACCCGCCCCCCGCCCTCGGCGTCCCTCCGTCCTCCCCGTGGCAGCATCGGGCGGCGGAGGTGATTACATGACAAAACGACTGCTGCGCATCGTCTGCCTCGCCGCCGTCTTCGTCGCCGCGGGCCCCCCGGCCGGCGTCCGTGCCGAGCCGCTCCCCCGTCCCGGACCCGCCGTCGCCGAAGGCCCCCTCCCCGAAACCCGTACCGCGGCCACCGCCGCCACCACACCCACCGCACCCACCACACCCACCGCACCCACCGCACCCCCGCGCGGGGTAGGGGAGTTGCTCACCCGGCTCCAGGGCCTGTACCAGCAGGCCGAAGAGGCCAGCGAGGCCTACAACGCCGCCGAGGCCGCCCTCCGGGCCCGCCGGGCCGACGAGGAGCGGCTCGCCACCGCGCTCGGGCGCACGCGTTCCGCGCTGGACGCCGAGCGGGCCACCGCCGGGCGGCTCGCCCGGGAGCAGTACCAGGGGGCGCGCGGCGGCAGCCTCTCCCCGTACCTGCGGTTGCTGCTTTCGGGCGACCCCCAGCAGGCCGTCGACCAGCGCCGGCTCGCCGCCCGCGAGGGCGCCCGGCGGGCCGGGGTCGTGGCGCGGCTGGAGCGGGACCGGAAGCAGGCGGGGGCGCTCGCCGGGGCGGCCCGCAAGGCCCTGGACGAGCAGGAGGCGCTCGCCGCGCGGCAGAAGGAGGCCCGGGGCGAGGTGACGGGCCGGCTCAAGGAGGTCGAGCGGCTGCTGGCGGCGCTCACCCCCGAGGAGCTCGCCGGGCTCGGGGCGCGCGAGGCGGCCGTGACCGCCGGGGCGCAGCGCGCCCTGCTGGACTCGGGCCGGCTGCCCGCCCGTACGACCACGCCGACGGCGGCGGGCGGGGCGGCGCTGCGGTACGCGGCGGCGCAGATCGGGAAGCCGTACGTGTGGGGGGCCGAGGGTCCGGGTTCCTTCGACTGCTCGGGGCTGACCTCGCAGGCCTGGGAGCACGCCGGGCGGTCGATCCCGCGGACCAGTCAGGAGCAGTGGGCGCAGTTGCCCCGGGTGCCGCTGGACCGGCTGCGTCCGGGTGATCTGGTGGTCTACTTCCCGAAGGCCACGCACGTGGCCCTGTACATCGGGGACGGCAAGGTGATCCAGGCGCCCCGGCCGGGGGCCTCGGTGAAGGTGTCCCCGATCGCGGCGAACCCGCTGCTGGGGGCGGTCCGCCCGGATCCGGAGGGGGTTCCGCTGGCGGAGTTCACCCCGCCGCCGCTGCCCGTGGCCGCGGCGGCGGGGGACGATGCGGGCTACTCGTCCGAGGACGCACCCGACGACGAGGAGACCGACGGGGACACCGACGCGGCGGCCTCCGCCAGCCAGTCGGCGGTGTCCTCGGGGTCGTAGAAGTACGCGTCGAAGTCGGCCGGGTTGTCGAAGCCGTTGGCGAATCGGTTCGCCACCGGCGGGAGCTCCCCGGCCGCGCCGATCAGGTTCAGCACGTGCTCCGGCGGGACGCCGAGCATGGCGTTGGTCCACTGGGTGACCGGCTTGCCGGTGGTGAACCAGTACTTGTCGAAGGTGGCCTTCATCCACGCCTCGTCGAACGGCTTGTCGCCGTGCATGAGGATCGAGGAGAGGTACGAGGCCGCGCACTTGGCCGCCGCGTTCGAACCCTGCCCCGTGATCGGGTCGTTCGCCACGACCACGTCCGCGACGCCCAGCACCAGGCCGCCGCCGGGCAGGCGCCCGATGGGGTTGCGGACGACCGGCGCGTAGCGGCCGGAGAGGGTGCCGCCCGCGTCGGTCAGCTCGACCTTCGTCGCCCGCGCGTATTCCCACGGGGTGTACTTCTCCATGAGCTCCAGCGTCAGCGCCAGGTGCTCGCCGGGGTCGTTGACGCCCTTGAAGACGTCCAGCGGCCCGCCCGGCAGGCCCTCCCAGAACAGGATGTCGGCGCGGCCGGAGGTGGTCAGGGTCGGCATGACGAACAGTTCGCCGACGCCGGGGACCAGGTTGCAGCGCACGGCCTCGGTGTCCGGGTGCTCGCGGCGCGGTCCGAGGCCGTGGACGTAGGCGACGGCGAGGGCCCGCTGCGGGGTGTCGTAGGGGGAGCGTGCCGCGTCCCGGCCGAACATCGACACCAGCTCGCCCTTGCCGGCGGCGACGAGCACGAGGTCGTAGGTGCGGGAGAAGAAGTCGAGGTCGGCGACGGAGGCGCCGTGGACGACCAGCTGTCCGCCGCGCTGGGTGAAGGTGTCGAGCCAGCCGGACATCTTCACGCGCTGGTCCACGGACTGCGCGTACCCCTTGAGGCGGCCGAGCCAGTCGACGGCCCGGGAGCCGTCGGGGGCGGCCACGGAGACGCCCAGGCCCTGGATCTTCGGGGCCTGCTTCTCCCAGAAGTTCAGCTGGAGGTCCCGCTCGTGCTGGAGCGCCGTGTCGAACATGCACTGGGTGGACATGACCCGTCCGGTGCGGATCTCGTCCGCGGTCCGGTTGGACATGAGGGTGATCTCGTAGCCCTTGGCCTGGAGGCCGAGGGCGAGCTGGAGACCGGACTGGCCGGCCCCGACGACGAGTATCTTGCGCATCACGTTCTCGATTCGGGGGGAGGGGGAGCGGGCCTACTCGGGGGTGGCGTCCAGGGCGTGGCCCACCAGGGTGAGCAGGGACTCCACGACCGTGGCCCGGCGCCGCGCGTCCATGATCACGACGGGGACGTGCGGCGCGATGGTGAGCGCCTCCCGCACGTCCTCCACGTCGTAGGAGCGCGAGCCCTCGAAGTGGTTCACGGCGACCGCGTACGGCAGCCCGCAGGTCTCGAAGTAGTCGAGCGCGGGGAAGCAGTCGCGCAGCCGGCGCGTGTCGGCGAGCACCAGGCCGCCGATGGCCCCGCGGACGAGGTCGTCCCACATGAACCAGAACCGCTCCTGGCCGGGGGTTCCGTACACGTAGAGCACGAGGTCGTCGTCAAGGGTGATGCGACCGAAGTCCATCGCGACGGTGGTCGTGCTCTTGTCCGGGGTCCCGGTCAGGTCGTCGGTGGGGACGCTGGCCTGGGTCATCACCGCTTCGGTGCGCAGCGGGGTGATCTCGGAGACGGAGGACACGAAGGTGGTCTTGCCGACGCCGAAGCCGCCGGCGACGAGGACCTTGACGGCGACGGGGGCGCGCGAGCGGTCGTACTGCCAGGGCTGGACGGGCTCGTCGTCCACGAGGCCGGTCACGTCGGCGGCGGGGCCGGTGACGAAATCAGAGACGGCGGAGGCCACTGAGCACCCTTTCCAGCAGTGCGCGGTCGGGGCGGCCGGTGCCGTGGCCCGTGCCGTAGACGCGTATCCGGCCCTGGTCGGCGAGGTCGCTGACGAGGACGCGGACGACGCCGAGCGGCAGCTTCAGCAGTGCGGATATCTCGGCGATGGTGCGCATCCGGCGGCACACCTCGACGATGGCGCGCATCTCGGGCATGCGGTCGGGCGTCTTGGCCGGGCCGCTGTCGAGGGTGGCGACGAAGGTCTCCACCAGCAGCACCTGCGGGAAGCGGGTGCGGCCGCCCGTCAGGGAGTACGGGCGGACGCGGGCGGGGCGGCGGTCGGCGCCGCGTATCGGCAGCCGGTCGGAGGCCGTACTCCTCACGGGTTTTTCTCCATCGACTGGCGCAGCTCGCTGCGGACTTCGGGGGTCAGGACGTGGCCGGCGCGGCCGACGAAGAGGGCCATGTGGTAGGCGACGACGCTCATGTCGCAGTCGGGCGTGGCGTGCACGCCGAGCAGGGAGCCGTCGCTGATGGACATGACGAAGACGGAGCCGTTCTCCATGGCGACCATCGTCTGCTTGACCGTGCCGAACTCCATGAGGGCGGCCGCACCGGTGGTGAGGCTGCCGAGTCCGGACACGATGGTGGCGAGGTCGGCCGAGGCCCCGCGGGGGCCCTTGGGACGGTCACCCCGGTCGGCTTCCGCCGCCGGCTCGGAGGAGAGCAGCAGCAGCCCGTCCGAGGACACGACGGCCACGGAGTTGACCCCGGGCACCTCCTCGACCAGGTCGGTCAGCAGCCACTGCAGGTTGCGGGCCTGGGTGCTCAGTCCGTACGTACTGGGCGCGGTCATGTGCGTGCCTCCTGTGCGGTGTCCCCCTGGTCGGTGTGCCCCTGCCCCCGGTCCTGCGGGTCCTGCCGGTCCTGCGCGAGCTCCGCCGCGACGACCCGGCGCCCGTCCTGGGCGCCCTGGTAGAACCCGCCGAGCCGGCGGCGCAGTTCCTCGGCGTCGACCCGGCGCGGCTCGGGGCGTGCCGCTGCGGGGTTTCCGATGCCGGGGGCCGCCACGGAGCGCGGGGTCCGCTTGGGCAGGCCCTTGGCGGTGACGGTCGGGGCGGCGGGCTCGGCCATGGGCTCGGGGTGGCTGCCCTGGCGGGGGACGAAGCCGTCCTCCGCGTCGGCGGCCCGCCGGTGGGCGGACTGGTCGGCGTCGTGCGCCGGTCCGGTGTGTGCTGCGTCCTGTACGGGTGCGCCGGCCGCGGGTGCGTCCTCGGGGGCCGACGCGGTGAAGACCTGGTCGGCGGGGGGCGGGGGTGCGTCCTCGAAGGCCTCGGCGAGGGTGACGACCTTGGCGGGCTCCGCCTCGGCGGGGGCCTGCTCGTCCTGCGCGGCTTCGGCTTCGGCTTCGGGGGCGGCGGCCTCACCGGCGCGGGTGAAGGCACCGGCTCCGAAGGCCTCGGCCACCAGGGAGCCGGCGTCGAAGGTGTCGGACTCGTAGACCTCGGACCCGGCCTCGGGGGCTCCGGTTCCGGCGGCGTCCACGGCATCGGCGTCGGCTGCGGCCTCCGCTCCGTCCGTGTCGCCCGCCCCGTCCGTGTCGCCCGCCTCCGGGTCGAAGGCCTCGGCGAGGGTGACCACCTTGGCGGGCTCCGCGTCCGCGGGGGCCGCGTCGGCGGGCTCGGCCGGCTGCGCGTCCTGCCGGTCCTGCGCGTCCTGCTCGGCGGCCGGCGGGCGCAGTCGCGGCGGCAGGGTGTTCTCGTTGGCCTCGGCGATCACGCCGGGCAGCTGGAACGCGGGGGCGCCCGGCGTGGCCAGGGTGTGCACCGGGGAGGACGGCGGGGCGTCCGGGAGCAGCGCCTCGGGGACGACGACCAGGGCCTCCAGGCCGCCGTGCCGGCCGGCGCGCAGCTCGGCGGTGACGCCGTGGCGTGCCGCGAGGCGGCCGGCGACGTACAGGCCGAGTCCCAGGCCGTGCTCGGCCTCGGGTTCCTCGTCGTAGGCGTCGGGGGTGGAGAGGCGGGTGTTGAGGGAGGCCAGGCGGTCCTCGGTGACGCCGATGCCCTCGTCGACGACGGACAGGACCACGTCGCCGGCGTCGTTGAGCCAGCCGGACACCTTCACCTTGGCCTCGGGCGGGGAGAACGTGGTGGCGTTCTCCAGGAGCTCGGCGAGGACGTGCGAGATGTCGTCGGCGGCGTGCCCGGCGACCTGGGTGTAGGAGGGCATGGCGGCGAGGTCGACGCGCTCGTAGCGCTCGATCTCGCTGACGGCGGCCCGCATGACGTCGACCAGGGGGACGGGCAGGCTCTGGCCGTGGCCGTGTTCCTGTCCGGCGAGGACGAGCAGGTTCTCGTTGTGGCGGCGCATGACCGTCGCCAGGTGGTCCAGCTTGAAGAGGGTGGCGAGCCGGTCCGGGTCGCCCTCCTTGGACTCCAGCTCCTCGATGACGGCGAGCTGGCGCTCGACGAGGCCGAGGGTGCGCAGGGAGAGGGAGACGGAGGTCGTCGACATGATGCGGCGGTGCTCTTCGAGCCCGGCGCGCAGCTTGGCGAGTTCGTCCTCCAGGGCCTCGCGGCCGCCGGAGAGGGCTTCGTTGCGGCCGATGAGGCGTCGGCGGTCGGCGTCGAGCCCGGCGAGCTTGGTGTGCAGGCCGACGGTCTGCTCGCGGACGGCGTTGAGGTGGCGCACGACCTCGGCGAACTCGTCGTTGCGGCCGGTGAAGCGGACGGGTTCCTGCGAGCCCTCGGGGGTCGCGAGGCGTTCCGCTCCGCGGCGCAGCACCGAGAGGGGTCTGGTGAGGGAGCGGGCGACGGCCGTGGAGAAGCCGATGACGAAGAGGAAGAGGACGCCGAGTCCGGTGACCATCAGCTCCAGCCGGGTCACGTCGTCGTCGCGCAGCGTGGTGAAGGCGGTGGCACGGTCGCCGGCGAGGGTGGACTCCACCGAGCGCATCCGGTCGATGCGGGCGGTGAGGGTGGTGGCGAGGGCTGCGGCGTCGGTGGCCTTGCGCTCGGCCGGGGTCAGGGTGGACCGCTCGGTGAGGCGCTTGAGCTGGTCGTCGGCGGCCTTGACCTCGGGGCCGGTGACGGTGGCGGCGAGGGTCTGGCGGACGGCGGGACGGGCGGCGCGCGCGAAGTCGTCGAGGGCGGCCTGTTCGCGTACGCGGGAGCGCTGGGCGGCTCCGGTGAGCTCGTCGGCGACGGCGGAGTTCGGGGCCTGGTCGGCGCGGGGGACGGCCAGGGCGGCGAGGAGCAGTCCGCGGGTGGCCGAGGCCTGGTCCACGGCCTGGCCGAGGGGGGCCATGGGCCGGGTGACCGCGAGGGCGGCCTCGGCGCGGGGCGGGGTGAGCTCGGCGAGGCGGTCGCCGGGGGTGAGGAGTTCGGTGAGGAGTCCGGCGTAGGCCTGCTGGGCGGCGAGGGCGGTGCCCTTGCCGTCGACGGCTTCGGCGCGGACGGCCTTGACCTTGCCGAGGGCGCGGGCGAGTTCCGCGTCGGCCTCCGGCTGGAGTTCGGCGATCTGCCGGTCGGTGCGCGCGGTGCGCTCGTCGACGGGTGCCTTGGCGTTGCCGGGCCGGCCCTTGGCCGCGTATTCGACGACGGCGTCGCGCTCGTCGCCGAGGAGGTGGGCCAGCGTCAGGGCGTGCTGGGTCTGCTCCGCCAGGGTGACCAGGCGCTGGGAGTCGTTGAGTTCCCTCGTGGCGGAAACGACGGCGGGGGTGCCTGCCGCGAGGACGGTGAGTCCGGCGACTGCTACTCCGACGACCAGCCTGCTGCGGACGCGTACGCGCCGTCCTGCGTTGGCGGGTGCGTCGGCGCTGGCGGTGCCGTTCTTCCGAGACCGCTTCTTGGACACCGGTGCTCGCAATCCTGTACGTGTGCTCGTGCTCGTCTACTCGTGTGGCCGAGGTAACGGCCGGTCAACAAGTAAACGCCCCCTGCCCCCTCGTACCGCCTCAGACCTTCGCAGTGTGTTGGGAGGAGAGCCGCACATCGCCCACCCGGCCACTCGAAGGAGTGAACATCACGGAGGAGTGGCCGACCAACTCGGGCACCGCGCGCCAGGGGTCCGGCGTGGACGGGCGGTTGAAAGAACGCGGCGGGCTTTGGCAGTATGCCCGCCCACGTTTCGCGGGGAGCGGGTGTGCGGGGCTCCGGGCGGCCGGCTCCGCCCCTCCCGGCATTGGTATGGACCTTCCGGCCCCCAGGGGGCCCCGGCGGGCAGAATGTCCGCATGCGCATCGACCTGGCCTCCGAACCCGGCAACCCGGAACACCCCAACCAGGACTGGGTGTCGGCGTCGGCACCTGCATCGGGAGGCGGCGTCGTGGTCGTCCTGGACGGGGTGACCCCGCCGCGCGGGGACGACGGGTGCGTGCACGGAGTGCCCTGGTTCTCCACCCGGCTCGGCGGCCGATTGACCGAACTGTCCGGATCGCGGCGGGACATGCCCCTGGAGGGGGTCCTGGCCCGGGCCATCGCGGACACCGCCGACGCCCACCGCGAAACCTGTGACCTTTCTCACGTCCGCACCCCGCAGGCGACGGTGGTCGTGGTCCGGTGGGACACGGCGTACGTGGAGCACCTCGTGCTCTCGGACTCCGTACTCCTGCTCCGCGCCCCCGGCGGCGCGGTCACACCGGTGCTGGACGACCGGCTGGACCGGGTCCCGGACGCGGTGCGCGGCTCGGTGGCGGCGACCGACGCGCTGCGCAACGCCGAGGGGGGCTTCTTCACGGCGGCCGCGGATCCGGCGGTGGCGGCCCGGGCCGTCACCGGGCGCACCCCCCGCTCCGAGGTGCTGGCGGTGGCCGCGCTCACGGACGGGGCGAGCCGCTGGACGGACACGTTCGGGGAGGGCGACTGGGCGGCCTGCCTGGACGTGCTGCGCAAGGAGGGCGCGCAGGGGCTGATCGGGCGGGTCCGGGCCGTGGAGTCGGATCCGCTGCGCCCGCCCGCCCGGCACAAGCGGCACGACGACGCCTCGGCGGTCTACGCGGAGCTCTGAGCCCCGCTCGGCCGCTCCCGCCCGCCCACCGCTCCCGGCCGCCTACTCCTCGCCGGAGTTGAGCTGGTTGAGCAGCCGGGCCAGTTCCGCGACCTCGCCGCGGTCCCAGTCGGCCAGCTTGCGCATGTACTGCTCGCGCCGGGCCCCCCGTACGCGCAGGAACCGCTCCCGGCCCTCCTCGGTGAGGCCGACGAGGAAGGCGCGGCCGTCGGCGGGGTCCGGCTCGCGGGCCACCAGGCCGAGTACCTCCAGGGCGCGCAGCTGCCGGCTCATGGTGGCCTTGCCGACGCCGAAGTAGGCGGCCAGCTCGGTGGCCCGCTGGCGGCCGGCGGCCTCCAGCCGGACCAGCAGCCCGTACGCGGCCGGCTCCAGCTCGGGGTGCAGGGCGCGGGCCATTTCCCCGGAGGAGGCCCGGGCGCGCCGCAGGAAGACGGACAGCTCCCGCTCCAGGGCGAGGAACTCCTGGTCTTCGCTGCCGTGCACGTGCCGCTCCCATCCGTGGCGGGGCACTCCGTGGCACCCCTGTTCGGGACCAGTATTTCGCAGCGGACGCGCCGAGGGCCCGGGGCCCCGCCGGTGGGGGTACCCGGGCCCTCGGCCCCTCGGCGCGCCTTCCGGATCAGGCGGCCTTGGTGAAGGAGACCACCGCCGGGGCGAGGGCGAGCTCCAGCACCTGGCGCACGTCGGTCACCGGGTGCACCTCCAGTCCCTCCAGCACCTCGCTCGGGACGTCGTCCAGGTCGGCCTCGTTCCGCTTGGGGATGATCACGGTGGTCAGCCCGGCCCGGTGCGCGGCGAGCAGCTTCTGCTTGACCCCGCCGATCGGGAGGACCCGCCCGGTGAGCGAGACCTCGCCGGTCATGGCCACGTCCGTGCGGACCTGGCGGCCGGAGAGCAGGGACGCCAGCGCGGTGGTCATGGTGATGCCCGCGCTCGGACCGTCCTTGGGGACCGCGCCCGCCGGGAAGTGGATGTGCACGCCCCGGTCCTTCAGGTCGGCGACCGGCAGCTCCAGCTCCGCGCCGTGCGAGCGCAGGAAGCTGAGGGCGATCTGCGCCGACTCCTTCATGACGTCGCCCAGCTGGCCCGTGAGGGTGAGCCCGGCGGCGCCGGTCTCCGGGTCGGCGAGGGAGGCCTCGACGAACAGGACGTCGCCGCCGGCCCCGGTCACGGCGAGGCCGGTGGCCACGCCGGGCACCGCGGTGCGCCGCTCCGCAGGGTCCTGGGCGGACTCCGGGACGTGGTGCGGGCGGCCGATCAGGCCGCGGAGCTCACCCGCGCCGATGGCGAAGGGGAACTCCCGCTCGCCCAGTTCGTGCTGGGAGGCCACCTTGCGCAGCAGCCGCGCGATGGACCGCTCCAGGGTGCGCACGCCCGCCTCGCGGGTGTACTCGCCGGCGAGCTTGCGCAGCGCGTCCTCCCCGAGGACCACTTCTCCGGCGGTCAGCCCGGCGCGCTCCAGCTGGCGGGGCAGCAGGTGGTCGCGGGCGATGACGACCTTCTCGTCCTCGGTGTAGCCGTCGAGGCGCACCAGCTCCATGCGGTCGGCGAGGGCCTCGGGGATGGCCTCCAGGACGTTGGCGGTCGCGAGGAAGACCACGTCGCTGAGGTCCAGCTCCACCTCCAGGTAGTGGTCCCGGAAGGTGTGGTTCTGCGCCGGGTCCAGGACCTCCAGCAGGGCGGCCGCCGGATCGCCCCGGAAGTCGGAGCCGACCTTGTCGATCTCGTCGAGGAGCACGACCGGGTTCATGGACCCGGCCTCCTTGATCGCCCGCACGATGCGGCCGGGCAGGGCGCCGACGTAGGTGCGGCGGTGGCCGCGGACCTCGGCCTCGTCCCGGACGCCGCCGAGGGCGACGCGGACGAACTTCCGCCCCATGGCGTGGGCCACGCTCTCGCCGAGCGAGGTCTTGCCGACGCCGGGCGGACCGACGAGCGCCAGGACCGCTCCCCCGCGCCGTCCGCCGACCACGCCCATGCCGCGCTCGCCGCGCCGCTTGCGCACGGCGAGGTACTCGGTGATGCGGTCCTTCACGTCGTTCAGCCCGGCGTGTTCGGCGTCGAGCACCGCCCGGGCGCCCTGGATGTCGTACGCGTCCTCGGTGCGCTCGTTCCAGGGCAGTTCCAGCACGGTGTCCAGCCAGGTGCGGATCCAGGAGCCCTCGGGGCTCTGGTCGCTGGACCGCTCCAGCTTGTCGACCTCCTTGAGCGCGGCCTCCCGCACCTTCTCGGGCAGGTCGGCGGCCTCGACGCGGGCGCGGTAGTCGTCGGACTCCTCGCCCTCCTTCTCCCCGCCCAGCTCGCGCAGCTCCTTGCGGACGGCCTCCAGCTGGCGGCGGAGCAGGAACTCGCGCTGCTGCTTCTCGACGCCGTCCTGGACGTCCTTGGCGATGGACTCGGCGACGTCCTGTTCGGCGAGGTGGTCGGAGAGCGCCTTGACGGCGAGCCGGAGCCGGGCGACCGGGTCGGTCGTCTCCAGCAGCTCCACCTTCTGGGCCGTGCTCAGGAAGGGCGAGTACCCGGAGTTGTCGGCGAGGGCCGACACCCCCTCGATCTGCTGGACCCGGTCCACGACCTGCCAGGCGCCGCGCTTCTTCAGCCAGCTGGTGGCGAGGGCCTTGTACTCCTTGACGAGCTCGGCGACCGCCCCGGGCAGCGGGTCGGGCACCTTTTCGTCGACGGTCTCCCCCTCGACCCAGAGCGCCGCCCCGGGCCCGGTGGTCCCCGCGCCGATCCGGACGCGGCCGCGGCCGCGGATCAGCGCCCCGGGATCCCCGTCGGAGAGCCGCCCGACCTGCTCGACGGTCCCGAGGACGCCGATCCCGGCGTACTTCCCGTCGACCCGCGGCACGAGCAGCACCCGGGGCTTCCCGCTGCCCACCGCCGCCTGCGCCGCCTCCACGGCTCCGCGCACCTCGGCGTCGGACAGGTCCAGGGGAACGACCATCCCGGGCAGCACGACCTCGTCGTCGAGCGGCAGTACGGGCAGGGTGAGCGTTACGGACGTCGAAGCCATGATCTTCCCTCCGGCAGTGAAGTTGAGCTATGCCGACTCAATGCTTCTGCGCCCGGCAATGTTCCCCAACACCCGTTCGCCGGGGGCGAACGCCCCCGGCGGGCCCCGGACGGCACCATGGCGGCATGACAGACATACGACGGACCGTCAGCTCGGGCTCGCCCCTGGAACCCCGGATCGGCTTCTCCCGCGCGGTGCGCAAGGGGGCGTACGTGGCCGTCGCCGGCACGGCGCCGATCGGCGACGACGGCTCCACGGTCGGCCCGGGCGACGTCCACGCCCAGACGGTGCGCTGCCTGGACATCGCGCAGCGGGCCCTGGAGGAGGCCGGCGCCTCGCTCGCCGACGTCGTGCGGACCCGGATCATGCTGACCGACATCACCGCCTGGGAGGAGGCCGCCCGGGCCCACGGCGAGCGCTTCGCCGGGATCCGCCCGGTGACGACCTTCGTCGAGGTGTCCCGCTTCATCGACCCGGCCTGGCTGGTGGAGGTGGAGGTCGACGCGGTGGCGGACTAGGAGGCACCGATGCGGATGTCCCCGGAGGTCGTGCGGACCGCGATGCGGGAGGTCGCGCCGGGGGCGTCCCCGAGGGTGACGTCCCGTTCGCCCGAGGCGGTGTCGGCGGACACCCGGTACGGGGCCTGCGGCGCCCGCAGGGTGACGTCGCCCGAGCTGGTGGTGACGGACACCGAGGCCGGGGCCTTCGCGAAGCCGACCGTGGAGTCCCCCGAGCTGCTGCGGAACTCGAACTCGGCACCGGCCAGATCGGCGGCCCGCAGGTCCCCGGAGGAGGTGCGCACCTTCAGCGGGCCCGTGATCCGCTCGGCCCGGACGTCGCCGGACGAGGAGTCCAGCTCGGCGGAGGCCACGCCCGTCACCGTGATGTCACCGCTGCTGCTGCCGATCTTGAGCCGCACCGAGGCCGGCACCTCCAGCCGGTAGTCCACCCAGCAGGAGTCCCCGTCGCCCCCGCAGCCGTCGGTGAAGCCCAGCACCCCGCCCGAGACCCGCTGCCCGGGCACGGGCGCGGTGTCACCCCGGTAGTGCGCGACGCGGCGCACGGTCACCCCGGGGCCGCTTCCCGGCGTGACCTCGACGGAACCCCGCCGGAGGCCCGTCAGCTCCACCGCCGTGACCGCATCGGTGACCGTGGCCTCGTCGGCGGCGGTCTTCAGCCGGGCCTCCTCCACGAAGGAGCAGCCCGACAGGAGCAGGGCGGCGGCAGCGGCGGTGGCAGCGGCGGCGAGAGCGGTGCGGGAGAAGGTGTGGAGTGCCATGCCGACGAGTCTGCCCAGCGGGAGGCCCGCCCGCGCTGGTGCAGGTATCCGTACCGGGGGTGGTGCTAGCCCCACCCCTCAGGGCCCCGCGACCTCAGGGTCCGCGGCCTCAGGGCCCGCGACCTCAGGGCCCCGTCACCACCGGCCGCAGCTCCGAGGGCAGGCCCCACTCGCTCCACGAGCCGTCGTACACCGCGGTCTCCCCGTACCCCGCGAGGGTCGCCCCCAGTGCGAGCACGCAGGCCGTGACGCCCGAACCGCAGCTGAAGTAGAGCCGCTCCCGCTCCCCGGCCAACGCCCCGAACGCCTCGCGGAGTTCCCCGGCGGGACGCATCAGGCCGCCCGGCCCCTGGAGCTCGCCGAACGGCAGGTTCAGCGCGCCCGGCATGTGCCCGCCCCGCAGCCCCGGCCGCGGCTCGGGGGCGGTACCGGCGAAGCGCTCGCGGGTCCGGGCGTCGAACACCGCCGCGGCCGGGTCGGCGAGTGCCCCGGCAACGGCGCCGGCGTCCACCAGCAGCCCGGGCCGGGGCCGCGCGGTGAAGGAGCCGCGCGGCCCCGCGTACGCCGCCGCCTCCGCCTCGACGGGCAGCCCGGCGGCCTCCCACGCGGGCAGCCCCCCGTCCAGCACGGCCGCCCGGTCGAAGCCCATCGCGCGCAGCATCCACCAGGCGCGGGCACTGGAGTAGATCCCGGCGCCGTCGTACACGACCACGGCATCGGCGTCGCCGACCCCGAGCCCCCGCACGGCCTCGGCGAAGTCCTCCGCGGAGGGCATGGTGTGCGGGGCCGCCGCCGCGTGGTCGGAAAGGGCGCCGTCCAGGTCGAAGGGCCGCGCACCGGGGATCCGCACGGGTGCCCCGCGGTGCGCCCCGACGGAAGCGTCGAACACCACGACGTCCCCGAGGTGTTGGGCCAACCAGGCGCTCCCGACCAACGGGCCGGGTATCTCGGGTACGGGCATGCGGGGCCTCCGGAAGCGGCATCGGACACGGTCTGCGGCCCATCCTGACCCATCCGCGGGCGGGAGGGGCCGTGCGGGCGAGGCGGGGCCGCGGTGGCGGTGGCCCCCGGACCGGATCAGGGAGGCGGGTGGGCAACCGCCGCCCGGCGGACGGGGGTCGGGGGTCGGGGGTCGGGGGTCGGGGGTCGGGGGTCGGGGGTCGGGGGTCGGGGGTCGGGGGTCGGGGGGAGATGGTGGGCCCGGGGCGCGAGCCCCCTCACCCGCACCCGCCCCGCCGTGCGTACACCGCCACCTGCGCACCGTGGACCGGGGTCAGGGAGCAGAGGTCGAAGCCGGCCGTCAGCGCCTCGCGCTTCGCCGCCTCGGCCGGGTGGGCGTCGAGGGGCTGGTCCGGGGGGTCCAGCAGGGCGATGACCCTCGGGGAGGCCAGGACCGCCGCCCGGACGGCCTCCGGCGGCAGTTCCGTACCGTGGAGGGTGCGGGAGGCGGCCGGGCTGCGGGACAGGGCCACGTCGCGGAGGGTGCCGTACACCCCGGGCGAGGACAGCAGCCACTCCCGTCGCCGTGACGGCATGAACAGCACCGCGTCCCCCGGCCGGGCCCGCTCCCGCACCGCCGCGGCGACCGCGAGGGCGTCGTCCTTGCGCGCCTCCGGGGTCCGCAGCCACGCCGACCACACCCCGAGCGGCACCAGCAGCAGCCCCACCAGCACCACCGCCCACGCCGGCCTCGGCCGCACCAGCCGTCCCCGCACCCCCACCAGGACCGCGAGGCCCGCCAGGGCGTAGAGGACGTACCGGTCGACGTACAGCGGGTGCACCAGGGAGACCGCCATCAGCACCCCGGGCGGCAGCAGCGCCAGCGGTACGGCGACCCGTACGGCCTCGCTCCCGGGGATCCCCCGCGCCAGGAGCAGCACCGCCGCCGTGAGCACCCCGTACGCGGCCCAGTCCTGCCACGAGGGCCGCCCCAGCCACCCCAGCTGCGCCGGGGCCTGTCGTGCGCTGACGAGGGCCAGCGGGAGCAGCCCCGCGAGGACGGCCCCCGCAGCCCACCGCCAGCCCCGTGCCCGCCGGGCGGTGAACGCGTGCGCGGGCAGGGCCAGTACGGCGAACTCGTGGAGCCAGCAGCCCAGCAGGAGCACCACCGCGTAGGCCGCCCACCGCTCGCGCAGCATCAGGTACGTCGCCCAGACCACGGCCGCCGCGACCAGGGCGTACGAGCGCCCCTCCTGCGCGTACGCCTGTACCGGCGGCAGTACGGCGTACGCGGTGCCGGCGATCAGTGCGGCCCGTTCCCCCGCCAGCCGGTGGGCCACCGCGGCCACTCCGGCGGCGGCGAGGGCCGTGCCGGCCACGGACGGCAGCCGCAGGGCCCACGGGCCGCCGTCCCACAGGGCGAAGACCCCGTGCATCAGCAGGTAGTGGAGGCCGTGCACCGCGTCGACCTGCCCGAGCAGGTCCCAGAGCCCGCCGAGGGGGCGGTGGGCCACCTGCCAGGTGGTGGACTCGTCGCGCCACATGCTGCCGCCGCCCGCGCCGCGCGGCAGCCCCCACAGCCCGAGGAGCACGGCGGTCAGCGGAGGGAGCGCGCGCCAGGGGGTGATGCGGCGGATGGCGGCCTCCGGGTGCTTTCGGTTGCGGGGCGGGAACTCCATACTCGGTGTTCGGTCGGAGTACCTGCGGAGGTGGGTGTGCGAGCGATCCGAGCGGCCGGGGCCGCGACGGTGGTGCTGTGGGGCGCGGTGCTGGTCCTGGCGGGCTGCGGCGGCGGGTCCGGCGGTCCCCCGGAGGCGACGGCGGCCCCGACGACGGCGGCCCCGACGGTGACGGCGCCCCCGCCCGGGAGCGCGCCGGCGGCCACCCCCACCGCCGCCCCCACCCCCACCACCGCCCCCACGGCGGCGCCCTCCCCCACTTCGGCGGCAACCGTGCCCGCCGGGCAGACCCTCGTCCGCGTGACCCGCAGCGGGGGGTTCGCGGGCCAGACCCGGACGGTCCTCGTCAAGGGCGACGGCTCCTGGGCGCTCCTGGACGGCAAGGCCCGCGAGATCCGCTCCGGGCGGCTGGAGCCGGCCCGGCTGGAGGCCCTGCGCACCGCGCTGCGGGAGGCGGACTTCGCGCACCTGCCCCGGGTGGCGACGGCCGATCCGCCGGTCTACGACGGGTTCACGTACGCCTTCGTGCACGGCGGTTTCGAGGTCGCGGCGGACCAGACGGAGCTGGCTCCGGGGCTCCGGAAGGTGCTGGACGCGCTGCCGGGGTTCGACGCGGCGGGATGAATCTCTGATTCCGGATGGCCCCGGCTCCTGTCCGAACCCCGCATGGCCGCAGGCCGGTGGCTCCTCTACGCTGCACCCCATCACGCGGGATCTTCAGGGGCGGGACATGGAACAGACACACACCACCCACAGCGTCGCCGCGGCCACTCCAGGTGCCCAGCGGCGCGTGCTCGTGGTCGAGGACGACCGCACGATCGCCGACGCCATCGCGGCCCGGCTGCGGGCCGAGGGCTTCCAGGTGCAGACGGCGTACGACGGGCCTGCCGCCGTCGCGGCCGCCGAGAGCTGGCAGCCGGAGCTGCTGGTGCTGGACGTCATGCTGCCCGGCTTCGACGGGCTGGAGGTCTGCCGCCGGGTCCAGGCCCAGCGGCCGGTTCCGGTGCTGATGCTCACGGCCCGGGACGACGAGACCGACATGCTGGTCGGCCTCGGGGTCGGGGCCGACGACTACATGACGAAGCCGTTCTCGATGCGCGAGCTGGCCGCGCGGGTCCACGTGCTGCTGCGCCGGGTGGAGCGGGCCACGCTGGCCGCGACGGCCCCGCGCGGGGCGACGCTGCGCCTGGGCGACCTGGAGATCGACCACGCGCAGCGCAGGGTGCGGGTGCAGGCGGAGGACGTGCACCTGACGCCGACCGAGTTCGACCTGCTGGTGTGCCTGGCGGGGACGCCGCGCGCGGTGCTCTCGCGGGAGCAGCTGCTGGCGGAGGTGTGGGACTGGGCCGACGCGTCGGGGACCCGTACGGTCGACAGCCACATCAAGGCCCTGCGGCGGAAGATCGGCGCGGACCGGATCCGTACCGTCCACGGCGTCGGGTACGCCCTGGAGACCCCGGCGCAGGCGTGAGCGGCCCGCCGCGCGGGCCGGGTCTGCGGCCCTATTCGCCGTTCTCGATCAAGACGAAGCTGGGCACGCTCGTCGTGGTGTCGGTGTTCATCACCACGGGGCTGCTGATGGTGGCCCTGCGCACGGCGACGGAGCTGCGGTTCATCACGGTCTTCTCGGTGATCGCCTCGATGCTGATCACCCAGTTCGTGGCGCACGGCCTGACGGCCCCGCTCGACGAGATGACGACGGTGGCCCGGGCGATCTCGCACGGGGACTACACGCGCCGGGTGAGCGGTGCCGGGCGCCGTGACGAGCTGGGCGATCTGGCCTCGACGATCAACCGGATGGCCGACGACCTGGAGGCGGAGGACAGGCACCGTCGAGAGCTGGTCGCGAACGTCTCGCACGAGCTGCGCACTCCGATCGCGGCGCTGCGGGCGGTGCTGGAGAACGTCGTGGACGGGGTCTCGGAGGCGGATCCGGAGACCATGCGGACGATGCTGAAGCAGGCCGAGCGGCTGGGCCGGCTGGTGGACACCCTGCTGGACCTGTCGCGGGTGGACAACGGGGTGGTGCCGCTGAAGGCGCGCCGGTTCGAGGTGTGGCCGTATCTGTCGGGGGTGCTGAAGGAGTCGGGGCTGGCGGCCGCCGGGCGGCCGGGGCTTGCTTCCGGTTCGGGCGGGCACACCCGCAATGACGTGCATCTTCACCTGGACGTACACCCTCCGGAACTGACCGCGTACGCGGACACGGAGCGACTGCACCAGGTGGTGGCGAACCTGATCGACAACGCGGTGAAGCACAGTCCGGCGCACGGCCGGGTCACGGTCCGGGCGCGGGCCGGGGCGGTGCCGGGGAGTCTGGCGCTGGAGGTCGTCGACGAGGGGCCGGGGATTCCGGAGGCGGAGCGGCACCGGGTCTTCGAGCGGTTCAACCGGGGTTCCGGCGCCGGCGGGGAGTCGGGCGGCGACGGGGGCACCGGCCTGGGGCTGGCCATCGCCCGCTGGGCCGTCGGGCTGCACGGAGGGCACATCGGCGTGGCCGAATCGTCACGGGGTTGCCGAATCCTTGTCACCCTTCCGGGCAGCTCACAGGTGCCGTCTTGACGTAGGGTTCGACTGGGAAGGACATGATCTCGGCCACACGTGCCCGGGGTCGTCAGGGGTGCGAGGCCTAGGGGGTCGCAACCTGGCTGTCCCCTACCCGAACCACGCTTGTTTCCCGCCATTCCGATGGGTGAAACCCGCCGTTCGGTGTGACCTGCACGACGGAAGTCCCGCCCGGCCTGCATCACACGCCCTGGGAGGCGTAGCCTTTATCCCCGCTGTCCATACCTTGTGAAGCGGAAGAGGGCGGTTGCCGCCGTGTCGCCACAGTCCCCCAGTAACCCGAGCACCACGACCGACGCAGCAGAGGGCGGGAAGAACCCTGCCTCAGGCTTCGGCGCGAATGAGTGGCTCGTCGACGAGATCTATCAGCAGTACCTCCAGGACCCGAATTCGGTCGACCGGGCCTGGTGGGACTTCTTCGCCGACTACAAGCCGGGGGGCGCTGTCGCCCCGGTGAAGGCGGACGAACCCCAGAAGACCCCGACGACGGACGGCGCCTCCGCACAGGCCGCCACCGCCACCGCCGGGGTACCCCAGGCCGTCGACGCCGCCACGGGGGCGGCGCCCGCCGCGCCCGCCGCCGCGCCCACACCTGTGTCAGCTCCTGCCCCTGCTCCTGCCACCCCCTCTGGTGCCCCTGCTGTGACTGTCACCTCCCAGGCCCCGGCCGCCGCACCGGCCGCGCCCGCCCCTCAGGCCCAGGCTCCGGCCGCTGCCACCACGCCGGCTCAGAAGACCGCGCCCGCCACCGAGGCCCCCGCCGGCCCCGAGCTGGTGACGCTCCGCGGCCCCGCCGCCGCCGTGGCCAAGAACATGAACGCCTCCCTCGACGTCCCGACGGCCACGTCCGTCCGCGCCGTCCCGGTGAAGCTGCTGTTCGACAACCGCATCGTCATCAACAACCACCTCAAGCGCGCCCGCGGTGGGAAGATCTCCTTCACCCACCTCATCGGCTACGCGATGGTGCAGGCCATCAAGGCCATGCCGTCGATGAACCACTCCTTCGCGGAGAAGGACGGCAAGCCGACCCTGGTGAAGCCGGAGCACGTGAACTTCGGCCTCGCGATCGACCTCGTGAAGCCCAACGGCGACCGCCAGCTCGTCGTCGCCGGCATCAAGAAGGCCGAGACCCTCAACTTCTTCGAGTTCTGGCAGGCCTACGAGGACATCGTGCGCCGCGCCCGCGTCGGCAAGCTGACGATGGACGACTTCACCGGCGTCACCGTCTCGCTGACCAACCCCGGCGGCCTGGGCACCGTCCACTCCGTGCCCCGCCTGATGCCCGGACAGTCGGTCATCATGGGCGTCGGCTCCATGGACTACCCCGCCGAGTTCCAGGGCACCTCGCAGGACACCCTGAACAAGCTGGGCATCTCCAAGGTCATGACCCTGACGTCGACCTACGACCACCGGGTCATCCAGGGCGCGGCCTCCGGCGAGTTCCTGCGCATCGTCGCGAACCTGCTCCTCGGCGAGAACGGCTTCTACGACGACGTCTTCGAGGCGCTGCGGATCCCGTACGAGCCGGTCCGCTGGAACCGCGACATCGACGCCTCGCACGACGACGACGTCACGAAGGCCGCCCGCGTCTTCGAGCTGATCCACTCCTACCGGGTCCGCGGCCACGTCATGGCCGACACCGACCCGCTGGAGTACAAGCAGCGCAAGCACCCCGACCTCGACATCACCGAGCACGGCCTCACCCTGTGGGACCTGGAGCGCGAGTTCGCGGTCGGCGGCTTCTCCGGCAAGTCGATGATGAAGCTCCGCGACATCCTCGGCGTGCTGCGCGACTCGTACTGCCGCACCACCGGCGTCGAGTTCATGCACATCCAGGACCCGAAGCAGCGCCGCTGGATCCAGGACCGCATCGAGCGCCCGCACACCAAGCCGGAGCGCGAGGAGCAGCTGCGCATCCTGCGCCGCCTGAACGCGGCCGAGGCCTTCGAGACCTTCCTGCAGACGAAGTACGTCGGCCAGAAGCGCTTCTCGCTGGAGGGCGGCGAGTCCGTCATCCCGCTGCTCGACGCCGTCATCGACTCGGCCGCCGAGGCCCGCCTCGAAGAGGTCGTCATCGGCATGGCCCACCGCGGCCGCCTGAACGTGCTCGCGAACATCGTCGGCAAGTCGTACGCGCAGATCTTCCGCGAGTTCGAGGGCAACCTCGACCCGAAGTCCATGCACGGCTCCGGCGACGTCAAGTACCACCTGGGCGCCGAGGGCACCTTCACCGGCCTGGACGGCGAGCAGATCAAGGTCTCGCTCGTCGCCAACCCCTCGCACCTGGAGGCGGTCGACCCGGTCCTGGAGGGTGTCGCCCGCGCCAAGCAGGACGTCATCAACAAGGGCGGCACGGACTTCACCGTCCTGCCGCTGGCCCTGCACGGCGACGCGGCCTTCGCCGGCCAGGGTGTGGTCGCCGAGACGCTGAACATGTCGCAGCTGCGCGGCTACCGCACCGGCGGCACCGTCCACGTCGTGATCAACAACCAGGTCGGCTTCACCGCCGCCCCGGAGTCCTCGCGTTCCTCGATGTACGCGACCGACGTGGCCCGCATGATCGAGGCGCCGATCTTCCACGTGAACGGTGACGACCCGGAGGCCGTGGTCCGCGTCGCGCGGCTCGCCTTCGAGTTCCGCCAGGCGTTCAACAAGGACGTGGTCATCGACCTCATCTGCTACCGCCGCCGCGGTCACAACGAGTCGGACAACCCGGCGTTCACGCAGCCGCTGATGTACGACCTGATCGACAAGAAGCGCTCGGTGCGCAAGCTGTACACCGAGTCCCTCATCGGCCGCGGCGACATCACCCTGGAAGAGGCCGAGCAGGCGCTCCAGGACTTCCAGGGCCAGCTGGAGAAGGTCTTCGCGGAGGTCCGCGAGGCCGCCACGCAGCCGGCGATCAGCGTGCCGGCCCCGGCGCAGGCCGCGGCCGTGTTCCCGGTGGCCGTGAACACGGCGATCTCCCAGGACGTCGTCAAGCGGATCGCCGAGTCCCAGGTCAACATCCCCGAGGGCGTCACCGTCCACCCGCGTCTGCTGCCGCAGCTGCAGCGCCGCGCGGCGATGATCGACGACGGCACCATCGACTGGGGCATGGGCGAGACCCTGGCCTTCGGTTCGCTGCTGATGGAGGGCACCCCGGTCCGGCTGTCCGGCCAGGACTCCCGCCGCGGCACGTTCGGCCAGCGCCACGCGGTCCTCATCGACCGGGAGACCGGCGAGGACTACACCCCGCTGCTGTACCTGTCGGACGACCAGGCCCGCTACAACGTCTACGACTCGCTGCTCTCCGAGTACGCGGCCATGGGCTTCGAGTACGGCTACTCGCTGGCCCGCCCGGACGCGCTGGTGCTGTGGGAGGCCCAGTTCGGTGACTTCGTCAACGGCGCGCAGACCGTCGTCGACGAGTTCATCTCCTCGGCCGAGCAGAAGTGGGGCCAGACCTCCGGCGTCACCCTGCTGCTCCCGCACGGCTACGAGGGCCAGGGCCCGGACCACTCGTCCGCGCGTCCCGAGCGCTTCCTCCAGATGTGCGCGCAGGACAACATGACGGTCGCGATGCCGACCCTGCCGTCGAACTACTTCCACCTGCTGCGCTGGCAGGTCCACAACCCGCACCACAAGCCGCTCATCGTCTTCACCCCGAAGTCGATGCTGCGCCTGAAGGCCGCGGCGTCGAAGGCGGAGGAGTTCACGAGCGGTTCGTTCCGTCCGGTCATCGGGGACTCCACGGTGGACCCGAACGCGGTCCGCAAGGTCGTCTTCTGCGCGGGCAAGGTCTACTACGACCTGGAGGCCGAGCGGGAGAAGCGCGGCATCACGGACACCGCGATCATCCGCATCGAGCGGCTGTACCCGCTGGCGGGTGCGGAGCTCCAGGCGGAGATCGCCAAGTTCCCGAACGCGGCGAAGTACATCTGGGCGCAGGAGGAGCCGGCGAACCAGGGTGCGTGGCCGTTCATCGCGCTGAACCTGATCGACCACCTCGACCTGGCGGTCGGCGCGGAGGTCCCGGCGGGCGAGCGCCTGCGGCGCGTCTCGCGTCCGCACGGCTCGTCGCCGGCGGTGGGTTCCGCCAAGCGCCACCAGGCGGAGCAGCAGCAGCTGATGAACGAGGTCTTCGAGGCCTAGTCGCTGACGCGCCCTGCACGTGACGGAAGGCCCGGCCCCCCACCTGGGGGGCCGGGCCTTCCGGCTTCCGCGCCGCTGCCGGGGCCGGATCCGGCTACGGCTGGGGTTCGAAGTCCCAGTAGGGCCTGGTCTGCTGGCGGGCCGAGACGGTGTGGACGTGCTGGGGGCCCAGGGTGCGGGTGAGGGCCTTGAGGCCGGCGTCCTCGTGCTTCGAGGCCTCCGCGTCCTCGCGTACCGAGCGGAGGTCGGCGGCGAGGGCGATCTGGGCGCTGAGGGCCATCGGGTGGTCGGGGCCCAGGACCCGTTCGGCTCCGCGGAGGGTTTCCCGGCTGAGGTCCAGGGCGGCTTCCAGGCGGCCGGTGATGTTGCGGTGGCCGGTGGCGTTGAGGGCGCAGCCCAGGGTCCAGGGGTGGTGGTCGCCGAGGGCGCCGCGCATGCCGACCAGGGCCTGTTCGGCGAGGTTCAGGGCTTCCGTGCGCTCGCCCTGGGCGCGGAGCACGAGGGCGAGGTTGCCGACGGTGCCGATGCTGTAGGGGTGGGCGAGGCCGAGCTGTGACTGGTAGCCGCGCACGACCTCCTCGGAGATCCGGCGGGCCTCCTCGATGTCCCCGTATTCGCGCAGGTAGGTGGCGTAGTCGGAGGCGACCATGAGGGTCCAGGGGAATTCGGCGCCGAACACCCGGGTGGAGCGTTCCAGGACGCTGCGGAGCCGGGATCCGGCGCCGGGGATGTCGCCGGTGCGGCGCAGGCACTGGCCGAGGTTGTGTTCGGCGCGCAGGGTCTGCGGGTGGTTGGCGCCGAGGACCTGGACGTGGAGCTTGAGGCCCTGTTCCTGGCGGGCGAGGGCTTCGCGGTAGCGGCCCATCAGGCGCAGGCCCATGGCGCAGCCGATGCCGGAGGAGAGGGTGGCGATGTGCCGGACGCGCAGGACCCGCTCGCGGCGTCGGAGGGTGTCGAGGTCGGTGTCGTAGGCCTCCTGGTAGCGGCCGAGGAGGCGCAGGGCGACGGCGACGTTGTTCTGGGCGCCGAGGGTGGTGGAGTCGTCCTCGCCGAGGAGTTCGCGGTAGGTGGCGAAGGCGTGTTCCAGCAGTTCGCGGGCCTCGTCGAACTTGGCGGTGCTGAGCAGGACTCCGGCGTAGGTACTGGTGGCGCGGAGGGTTTCCAGGTCGCGGTCGCCGCGTTCGGCGAGGAGCCGGTCGGCGACGTTGCGGGCGAGGGTCTCGGCCTGCCGGAAGTGGCCGAGCATGCGCAGGGCGCCGCCGTGGTGGTAGCTGAGTTCGCGGACCTGGTCGTGGTCGTCGCCGAGCATGGCCCGCCAGACGGCGTCGGTCTGTTCGGACAGGCGCAGGCAGGTGCGGTACTCGCCGGCGAGGATCAGGTAGCGCAGGCAGTGCAGCAGGAAGTTCTGGATGCGGGGGTTGCTGCTGGTGAGGACCCCGGCGTGGTCGAGGTGCGGGATGAGTTCGGCGTAGCGGGGCCAGAGCCGGGAGTCGGTGGGGCGGCCGGGGTCGGCGGCGGCGAGGACCTGGCGGACGGCGCGGGAGAGCCGGTCGGCCTCGTCCTCGGCGAGGTTCTCGCGGACGATGTTGTGGACCATGCGGTGGAGCTGGACGGTCTCCAGTCCGCCGCCCTCCTCGACGGAGAGGTCGGAGTACTCCAGGCGGACCACGGAGAACTGGACGAGCTTGTTGAGGGCGGCGTTCCAGCGGATCTGGTCGTTGAGGATCCCGGCGAGGTGTTCGGGGACCCCGTCGGCGGGGAATTCGCGCAGCAGGCGCAGCGGGACGCGGCCGGGGGCGAAGAAGACGAACAGCCGCAGCAGGGCGAGGGCGTCGGGGAAGTTCTCCCGGACGTTGTTGAGGAGTATGGCCAGCGCGGTCGGGAAGGGCAGCGGGTAGTCGTCGGAGAGGGTGACGGCCTCGTGGGAGTCGAGGCGGTGCTGGAGGAGGCTGAGGTACTCGCCGACGCCGAGCGGGGAGTCGGCGAGCCAGCCGGCGGTCTGGTCGAGGGCGAGGGGGTAGTCCTCCAGGGCCTCGGCGAGCTGGTCGGCCTCGTCGCCGGTGAGCCGGCGGGCCCGGCGGCGGATGAAGGTGACGGACTCGGGGCGGGCGTAGAGGGGGACTTCGACGAGGCTGGTGTGCCGGGTGGCCCATTCGCGGTTGCGGGAGGTGATGATGACGTCGCCGGCGCCGGAGGGCAGCAGGTCGGTGAGGTCGTCGGGGTTGTCGCAGCCGTCGAAGACCAGCAGCCAGCGGTGGTACGGGGAGCCGCGCCGCAGGGCCTCCAGGACGGCCCGGATCTGCTCGCCGTAGCTGCCGGCGCCGCGGGGCAGGCCGAGGGCGGGGGCCAGGTCGGCGAGGCGTTCGCGCAGGGTGGGCCGGTCCTCGGCGGGCACCCACCACACGACGTCGTACTCGGAGGCGAAGCGGTAGGCGTACTCGGTGGCGACCTGGGTCTTGCCGACGCCGGAGAGCCCGAGCAGGGTGGCGGTGGAGGCGCCGGGCGGGGCTTCGGTGAGGGCGGCGCGGAGCCGGCCGATGACGTCGTTGCGGCCGGTGAAGCGGGGGTTGCGGCGGGGGACGCGGCCCCAGATCTCGGGCGGGTCGTTGGGGAACCGGGGGCCGCGGCGGCCGCTCTCGGTGCCGATGCGGTCGGTGGGCAGGTCCAGCCGGCGCAGCACCCGGTATTCGGCCTCGTAGGCGTCCAGGCCCCAGAGGTCGGTCTTCTCCAGGGCGGCGACGGCGCTGGGCAGCGGGGCGTCGGTGAGGCAGACGGCGGCGAACCGGTCGGGGTGGGAGGCGGTGACGGTGCGCAGGGCGGTGTTCCACTCCTCGTCCGTGTGGGTGCCGGCCGAGAAGTAGCGCTCGCTGAGGACCACGAGGATCCGGCCGCCCGCGCGGGCCAGGTCGTCGAGGGCCTCGGTGAGCCCGCCGGGGCTGCTCTGCGGGTCCCAGCGCTGGAGGACGACGCGGTGTCCGTGTTCCTCCAGGCGGTGGGCGATCCACACCGCCCAGGGGCGGTTGAAGCCCGTGAAGCTGATGACGAAGCGCTGCGCGGGGGCGGCTCCGTCGCGGTCGTGACGCATGGCGGTACCGGTCATGCGGCCGTCTCCCTGGGGTCCGTGCGATGGACGGGGTGCGGGGCGGTGCGGCTTGAAAGGTACCGCAGGGGACGGGGCGTCATACCCGTACGAACGGGGCGAGTTCGGGGTGTGCCTCGCACCAGGCGCGGCGTTCGCGTTCGAGGGTGCGGCGGGCTCCGGCGTGCTGGTCGCCGGGGGGCGGGGTGGCGTCCATGGCCCGCTCGGCGGCGGCCATGCCGTCGACGAACTCCCTTCCGGTGACGGTGAGTGCGGGGTGGGCGCGCAGGGCGGGCAGGACGGCGGCGACCTGGGCGCGGATCCGGGCGTGCTGGGCCCAGGCGCCGCGGGCCCCGTAGAGGGCGGCGTGCTGCCAGTACCCGGCGAGGGCGAGGTGGGCGTAGGCGCCGTGCAGCAGGCCTTCCAGGGGGCGCGGGTCGGCGCGCCAGGGTGCCCAGTGGCGGGGGGTCCGGTCGGCGGTGTGCAGGGTGAGGACGTCGGCGAGGGCGGCGAGTTTGCCGTGCTGCACCTCGTGGACCAGGGTCGCGGCGAGGGCGGGCGGGGCCTGGGCGCGGGCCAGGACGGAGCCGGCGGCGGCGGGCAGGGTGGCGCCGGTGGAGCGGGAGCCGCCGGCGAGGGGGACCACGGAGCGCAGCAGGAGGCCGATCTCCTCGGCGCGGGCGGAGTCGTAGCGGCCCAGCAGGGTGTGCGCGCCGGACCACTGGATGTCCCAGCGCTTGTGCCCCTTGGGGGTGAGCCGGCGGGCCGGGCGGACGGCGGCGGGGCCGGTGTCGGGGCCGGGGCCGGTGTGCGGGGCCCGGTAGGGGTCGAGGTCGTCGAGGGAGGTGAGGGCTCCGCCGGGCAGGGCGTGCAGCGGGAGGGCGTCGGCGGTGTCCCAGGAGCGTTCGGTCAGGGCGAGCCGGCCGGGGCCGTGGGGGCGGAGCAGGCCGAGGGTGGGCAGGACGAGGCGGCCGTTGACGGGGCGCAGGGTGGCTTTGAAGCCGATTCCGGCGCGGAGTGCGGCGGCGACGGCGAGCGCCCCGAGGTGGCCGAGGTCGGGCGGGGGGCCCTCGGTGGCGTGCAGGCGGCGCAGGGTCTCCTCGGCCCACACGCCGGTGGCGGGGTAGTGCAGTACGTCGTGCACGGCCGCGGGGTCCTGGCGTTCGGCTTCCTCCAGGAGCGCCCAGTGCTCGGCGGTCTCTGCGCCGGGGGCGGCGTCCAGGACGGCGCGGAGCAGGAGCAGCCGCTTGGAGCGGCGTACGTCGTGGACGAGGCGGGTGCCCTCGTCGGAGGGTTCGGTGGAGGCGAGGGCGCGCAGGGTGTGGGAGCTGACGGCGAACCGGGCGAGCTCCTGCCCGGGTGTCCCGGGCGTCCGCTGGGCGGGGAGGCTCGTGCCGGTGTCGGTGCCGTGGGTCATGAGGCGGCCCGCCCGGGGGTGGTGGCGGCCTGGTGGAGGGCGCGGGCGATGTGCCGGATGAGGGCCTGGAGGTCGGCGCAGTACACGGACGGCTGGCGGAAGCCGTCCCCGGCCCGGTAGCGGTGCGGGTAGTGGCCGCCGCCGCACACCTCGACGAGTTCGCAGGCGCGGCAGCCGGCGGCGAGGGCGTCCCGGCCGAGCTGGCGGGCGGCGAAGCCGGGGTGGTCGAGGAGGTCGTCGAAGCTGTGGTGTTCCAGGGTCATGCCGGTCGCGGCGGCCCCCTCGTACGCGGATTTCAGCGAATCGGCCTGTTCGATGCTGCCGTCGGTCTCGACGACGGCGGTGGTGACGGGCGCCAGGCCCAGGGTTTCGGTGGCGGCGGGCAGGCCGAGCAGCAGGGCGATGACCTCCTCGAAGATGCGGATGCCGGTGCGCCGGGCCCGGTCGTGCCACCAGCGTTCGAAGACGGCGATGAGCCAGTCGGCGTACGGGCTGCCGGGGGCGGGGAGGCCGGGCGGCGGGGTGCTCCAGTTGGCCAGGGGCAGGAGCAGGCCGAGGCGGGGCGGGGCGAAGGCCAGGAGGGAGTCGTACGTCTCCACGGGGTCCTGGGCGATGTCGACCACGCACAGGATCCCGGCGTAGCTGTCGGGGTGGCGGGCGAGCAGGCGCAGTCCGCGCGCGGCGGCGGCGAAGCCGGGGCGGCCGGTGTGGTCGACGCGGCGGCGGTTGTGGGCGGGCAGGCCGCCGTCGAGGCTGACGCCGACCCGGATCCCGGCGGCGGCCAGGGCGGTGATCCGGCCGGGGGTGAGGAGGGTGCCGTTGGTCTGGACGGCGGCGGTGACGCGGGTGCGGGGGGCGTGCCGGGCGACGGCGGTCCGTACGGCTTCGACGGGGGCGGCGAGGGCGGCGGGTGCGGCGAGGAGGGGTTCGCCGCCGTGCAGGACGAGGTCGACGCGGGGCAGTGCGTGGGCGGCGGCGTGCTGGGCGATCCGCTCGGCGGCGCGCCGGGCGGTGGCGGGGGCCATGGTGGCGGGGCGGGTGCGCCAGCTGCCGTCGGCCATCTCGTACACGTAGCAGTAGGTGCAGGCGAGGTTGCAGCGGCTGTGGGTCTTGAGGACGAACTGCCGGATCGGCTGCGGACGGTGGCCCGCGGCGCGCAGGCCGGGGACGTCGAGCCGGGCGTAGGGCCAGCGGGCGTGGCGGGCGTGACCTGCGAGGGTCCGGTGCACGGGCGGCACGGGACCGCTCGTGATCGCTTGGCTCATCGCCTGTACCTCTCCCCTGCGGACGGTCCATCCCTGCCCTCCGCGGGGGCCCGGCTAACGGCGGAAAGTGGTCAACTCCGGCGCGGGGCGGGGGTGGTCAGGCGACGCCCGAGTCGAACGCGTTGAGGATTTCGGCCGGGTGCGTGACCCGGTCGACCAGGCCGTCGATGACCTCGGCGAGCACGGGGTGGTCGATCCCGCGCAGGGCGGCGAGGTCGATCCCGGTGAGGTCGGGGAGTCCGGGCCGCGGCCCGGGGCACGGGCGGGCCGGTGGGGGTGCTGCCGCTTCCTGACGTCCGGTCACCATGGGCTGCCCGTCCCCTTGTCGTGTGTGGTCCACTGCCCTTTCCCTGCGCCCGGCGGGGGGAAACGGTTCAGGTGCCTGCCTCCAGGGCCCGGACGCGGGCCCGGACGGCGCGGGCCGGTTCGCCGTCGGGGTCGCCCAGGCGCCGGCGGAGCTCCAGGGCGGCCCGGTAGGCGTCCAGGGCGGCGCGGGGGCGGGCGAGGCGTTCCAGGACCTCGCCGCGCAGTTCCTGGACCCGGGCGGCGAGCGGCAGCGCCCCCTCGGCGCCCTCGTCCCGGTCGGCTTCCACGGCGGCGCGCCAGGCGCGCCGGTAGGAGTCGGCGGCGCGGTCGAGGCGGTCGGCGGTGCGGGTGTGGGCGTGGATCTCCTGCTGGACGTCCCCGTGCTCGCGCCAGGCGAGGGCCCGTTCCAGCGGGCCGTGGCCCTGCCGGGCGGCCAGCTCCAGGAGGTACTCGGCCTCCCTGAGGTCGACGAGGTCGCCTTCGTGGGCGTGCCGCAGGCGCAGTCCGGCGGCCAGCCGCCGCAGCCGGTACGCGGCCCCGGGGGCGGACTGGGGCACGGCCGCGCGGCTCTCGCGGAGCACGCGGACGGCGGTGGAGACGAAGCCGCGGCCGTCGGCGGTGCGGGCCCGGTCGAGGAGTACGTCGCCCCATTCGGGGAGCAGCTCCGCGAAGGCCTCGCCGTCCCGGGGGATCAGCCGGCGGGCCCGGCCGTAGGCCTCGGCGGCTTCCTCCAGGGCCGCCGGGTCGGCGTCGCGCGCGTACCGGGCGCGGTGGACGCGGGCCAGGCACAGCAGGGCGGCGAGCCGCAGTGCGGAGTCCCCGGCCGCTTCCTCCAGGGCCTGCGCCAGCTGTGCGGAGGCTTCCTCCAGCCGGGCGGGCAGGTGGCGCAGCGCCGCGCCGAGCTCGACGCGGACCCGTGCGGCGAGGGCGGGGTCGGGGGCGGGGGCCTCGGGTCCGGGGTCCGGGCGGCCGGGCTCCGGAACGGCGGCGTCCGGGTCCGGGTCCGGGGAGGGGGCCGGGGTGGGGCCCGGGGTGGGGGCGAGGAGGGTCGTCAGGGCCGTGGTCAGGGTGTCCGCCGCCTGCTCCGCCAGGGCGGTGCGCTGCGCCGGGTCCGGGGTGCGCGGGAGCAGGGCGACCAGGACGCGGCCCAGGGTCAGGAGGAGTTCCGGGTCGGCCGCCCCGGCGTCGGCGGCGGCCGGTTCCAGGGCGGCCCGCGCCTCGTGCAGCGGCCCGGCGTCGTCGCGCAGCACGGCCAGCCGGAGCAGGGTCCGGGCCCGCAGGACGGCGCAGTCGCGGTGCAGGGCGGGGTCGGCGGCCGCGGCGGCGAACTCCCGGTCGGCGGCGGCCAGCAGCTCGGGGGCCGCGCCCGCCGCCACCGCCCGCTCGTACAGCACCCGGCCCAGGGCTGCCCGGCCGGCGGCGGTGTGCAGCCCGGTGACGGCCCGTTCGGCTTCGTCGAGGAGCTCGGGGTCCCGCTGGACGGCCCACAGCCGCAGCAGTACCCCGGCGAGTTCGGTTTCGGCCTCCTCGGGCGGGTCGTCCGGGGCGGGCGGGGCGGCGAGGGCCCGGCGCAGCAGTGCGGCGGACTCGTACAGGGGCCGTGCGTCGGCGTCGGGCGTGCCCGGCGCGAGCCGCTCCCGGGCGGCGCGGACCGCCCAGGCGCGGCCGGGCGGCGGGTCGGCGAGGGGGACGGGGACGGGCGGTGCGGGGGGTTCGGGGGCGTCCTCGGGCGGGCCGGGCAGGTAGCGGCGGACGACCTTCGCGGAGACCTGCGCGAAGGCCTGCGGGAGCCGGCCGGGCGGGATCCGGCCGCCGTTCCACGCGGCGTCCGGTCCGGGGGCGGGGGCGGTGTCCGGGTCGGCCGCGGGTTCGCCGGTGAGCTGGGCGACGGCCAGTGCGGGGAAGTTGCGCACGCCCCGGCCGAAGTGGGCGAGGACGTACTCGGAGCAGTGCTTGAGCACCAGTGCGGCCTCGTCCCGGCCCAGCGGCCCGAGCAGCACCTCCTGCACGCCGGGTACGAACTCGTACCACTGCCCGGCCGGTTCGCCGCTGCGCCGCAGCAGTCCGCTGAGCAGGACCTCCGCCAGGTCGGAGGGTTCCGAGTCGGGCAGCATGGTGCGCTGGACCAGCCGCATCACGGGCAGGGTCAGCGGTGCGGCCGACAGGTACACGGCGAGCTGGACGGCGCCGGGCGCGGCGGAGGAGCGGAACCGGCGGACGAGTTCGCGGGGCGGCCGGGCGGTGGGGGGCAGGGGTACGGGGGCGGCGGGGTGGCGGGCGAGGACGCGGCCCACCTCGGCGGGGACGGGCCCGGTGCCGAGGCCGGCGACGAGCCGGGCCCACGCGCCGAGGGCGATGGCGTTCGGCGGCAGCACGGGCACGGTGAGGCCGCCGGTGGGCCGGCCGGGGCGGGGCGGCCGGTCGGGCCGGAACCGCAGCCTGGGGCCGCCGCCGGTGCTGCCGCCCGGGCCGGTGCCGGCCCGTTCCAGCAGCCCGCGTTCGGTCGGCAGCCAGCTGCGGCCCCAGAGCCGCTGCGGCAGGGGCTGTACGACGGCGCAGGGCGCGCACTCGGCCCAGCGGTGCAGCAGCCGCTGGGCCTCGCCCTCCCGCCACAGTGGGCCGGCGCAGTCGGAGACCACGATGGTCAGGGCCCGCCCGGTGGGGTCGCGGAGCTGGTCGCCGGAGCGCAGTCCGGGGCCGGGGGCGGGGCCGCGGCCGACGGCGGCGGTGCCGTCGGGGAGCCGGTGGAGGTGGTGGGCCTGGACGTCCCGGAAGGCGCCGAGGCGTTCGCACACGGAGCGGAGTTCCTCGAACATCTCCTGCCAGACGGCCATGGAGGGCGAGGCGTCCATGACCAGCCGGACGGTCGCCTCGCGGCGGCTCTCCGGCCGGAACACCGGGATGACCAGTCCGAGGGCGCGGGCGCTGGCCTCGGCGGTGGCGGCCTCGTCGAGGACGGTGCGGGTGGGGCGGCCGGGGGGCCGGTGCCGCTGGAGGGCGCGCAGGGCCCGCTGGATCTCCAGGATCCGGGGCAGTGCGGCGGCGCCGGGGACGCGGACGGGTACCGCGCCCGCGACGGGGACCTCGGCGGCGGCCCCGGTGTCGGGGGCGGCGGGTTCCCCGGCGGGGTAGAGGCTGACCGGGTCCTCGGGGTCCGGTTCCTCCGCTTCCGGCTCCGGGGGCGGTTCGGCGGCGGCTTCGGGCCCGGCCGGGGCGGCGGGTTCCCCGGGCGCGGCGGGGCCGGGTTCCGGGGCGGCTCCGGCGGGCCGGGCCGTCGTGCTGCCGGCCTTCGCGGCCAGCCAGAGGGCGTCGGCCAGTTCCTCGGCGGAGGGGTCGAGGCCGGCGGCGCGCAGCAGCCCGGCGAGGGCGCGGATGTCCGCGGCCGCGGCCCCGTCGGGGCGGGCGGGTTCCTGGGGCACGGCGGCTCACCTCGGGCGGTCGAGGCGCTGGATGAGCAGGTCGGCGAGGTCGTCCCGGCTGGGCGGGGCGGCGTAGTGGGTGAGGTAGATGGCGTTGAGCAGCTGGTCGGCGGCGACCAGTTCGGAGCGGGAGCGGGTGAGGAACTCGCGGATCAGGTCGGCGCCGAGCTCGGCGGCCTCCTCGCCCAGGTGGGCGCGGACCATGGTGGCGAGGCGCTTCTCGCCGGGCTGGCCGAGCTTGAGCTGGATGCAGCGGCGCAGCAGGGCGGCGGGGAAGTCCCGTTCGCCGTTGCTGGTGAGGATGATGAAGGGGAAGGCGCGGCAGCGGACGCGGCCGTCGCGGACGGTGACCTTGGCCCCGTCGTCGGTGAGGACCTGCACCTCGGGTTCGGAGTCGGCGACGCGTTCGAGTTCGGGGAGGGTGAACTCGCCTTCCTCCAGCACGTTCAGCAGGTCGTTCGGCAGGTCTATGTCGCTCTTGTCGAGTTCGTCGACGAGCAGGACGCGGGGGCGTTCGGTGGGCAGCAGGGCGGTGCCGAGGGGGCCGAGGCGGATGTACCTGCCGATGCCGGGTGCCCCGGCCGGTCCGGCCGCGCCCGCTCCGGCGGCGATCTGCACGTCCTGGAGCCGGGCGAGGGCGTCGTAGCGGTAGAGGCCCTCCTGGAGCACGGTCCGCGACACGACGGGCCAGCGCAGGACCCGGCCGAGTTTCAGTTCGTGGGCGACGGCGTGGGCGAGGGTGGACTTGCCGGTGCCGGGGTAGCCGGTGACCAGGAGGGGCCGGCGCAGGTAGAGGGCGGCGTTGACGGCCTCCAGTTCCTCGGGCTCGGGCCGGTGGAGTTCGGCGGCCTGCCGGTGGGCGCCGAGGCGGCGGGCCACGTTGCCGTCGGCGGCCGCGGCGGGCCCGCCCGGTTCGACGGCGGGGCCGCCGTCGAAGTCGCGCCAGGGCGGGGGTTCGGGCAGGGCCTCGATCCCGTCGTGGGGTTCGCCCACGCCCCGGTAGATGAGCCATTCGTCGTTCACGCCCGCTCCCTCCCGCACGTCCCGCACCGCCCGCACCGCCCGTACCCCGCTGCCGCTGCCGCCCCTGCCCCCGGGGGCTCCGGTGGGACCGTCCCGGGGGCCCGCCTCACAGGTCCCCCCGCAGCGGCTCGTCCTCGGGCAGCGCCCGTGCCGGGTCGTCCCAGACGAGGGCCAGCCCGGCCGCCCAGTAGGCGTCGGGATCCGCCCCGTACGCCCGTTGCCGCAGGGCCTGGAGGCGCTGCGGCAGCACCGCGCCCCGGCCCGCCTCGGCGAGTTCCTCCCGCAGGCCCCGGTGGAAGGGGGCGCAGGAGGCCCCCGGGTCGGCCGGGGGTCTGCGGCAGACGGCCACCCCGTAGCCGGCCTCGTGTACGGAGTGCAGCGCGCCCAGGGTCGGTTCGGCGTCCGCGGCCCGGCAGAGCACCGGGACGGTGTTGTCGAGGAGCCCCGCGAGCCAGCCCGGGGAGGGGCTGCGGGGCCGGCCGCGCAGGCAGTCGGCCCGCTGGTCCAGCAGCGGGCCGGCCTGCACGCGCGCCCACCGTCCGGCGGCGACGGGTCCGCCGGAGCGGAACACCACCGGCCGCTGCACGCCGACCGGGGTGCCGCCCGACACGGTCCATTCGTCGACCGCGAGCCCGAACAGCTCGGGGGCGACGGCGACTTCGAGGAGCGCGGCCGCCTCGTGCGTGTCGCACCGCCGGAAGCCTTCGGCGAGCGGGGCGCGCAGGGCCTCGGGCAGGGCGGCCAGGGTGGCGCGCACGCCGGCGGCGACGGGGGTGACCCGGTCGGGCCGGGCCGGGCCGGCCAGGACGGACACCCGCCAGTCGTAGACCTCCTCCCAGCCGTGCGCCCAGGCCTCCAGCAGCACCGAGGGCCCCGGCGTCGGCACGGCGGGGCGGCGGGCGGGGCCGTGGACCTCCCGGCCTGCGGCGCGCCGGCGGCGTTCGCGTTCGGCGAGGCCGCGTTCGTGCCGTTCGCCCAGTTCCCGGCGCAGGGGGCGCCACAGCCGCTCGGCGGTGGCGCGCACCCAGTCCCACAGTTCCTCGTCCGCGCCGGGGGCGGGCGGCTCGCGGTGGTCGGCGACGCTGACGCCGGTCGCGTAGCGGAGCATGGCGGCGGCCTCGCCGCCCGCGCCGGGCGGGTCGTGCAGCAGGCCGAGGCCGTCGCGCCAGCTGAGGGGGGCGGGCAGGGTGGTGTCGGGCTCCTCGCCCCGCGCCTGTTCGGCGAGTTCCCGTACGGCCTCGGACGAGCCGGGCGGCGGGAGTTCGGCGAGCAGTCCGCACAGGGTGGTGCGCTCGCCGGGGGTGAGGCGGCCGCGGCCGCCGTAGGGGTCGCCGTCGCCGTCGGGCAGTTCGTCGTGCACGTCGGTCCAGGTCCGGCGGCTGTCGAGGTCGCTCAGGTGCCGGTCGTAGTGGTACAGGTCGTGGGCCTGCATGACCCTGCGGTAGAGGCCGGTCTGGCCGGTGGCCGCCATGGGCAGGGTCCGCAGCTGGGCCACGGACACGGCGAGGCCCCCGCCGGCTCCGCTGCGGCGTGCCTTGACCACTCCGACGACCTCGCCGCGGGCGAGGTCGACCACGGGCCCGCCGGACATGCCGGCCTCGATCTCGTCGTCGTCGCCGAGGCGGATCGCGGCCCCGCCCGCGGCGATGCCGCGGAGCCGGGTGGTGCGGCCGGTGATCTCGCGGAAGCCGAGTTCCTCGGTGCAGCCGAAGTAGGCGGCTTCGTCGAGGCGGGGTCTGGCCCGGTCGGTGAGCCAGACGCAGGCGTGGGTGACGGGGGCGAGGACGCGGACGAGCGCCAGGTCGGGCAGGTCCCACAGGGCGCGGCGGCCGGGCCGCCGCTCGTCGAGCCGTTCGGGCAGGACGCATTCCACCCGGCCCGTGACCGTCCCGGTGGCGCCGTCGGGGCCGGGGCCCCCGGTGCCGCCGGAGAAGAAGGTGATGCCGACCTCACGCCCGGCCAGCCGCACGGCAGCACCCCCTTCGCCGACCACGTGCGCGCACGTCAGGACCCAGCCCGGGGCGATGAAGAACCCGCTCCCCCACGTCGGCCCCGTCCCGGGGTTCTCATACCCGTCCGGGGGCGCGTGGACGCGTACGGTGGCGGCCCGGACGAGGGGTTCCAGGAGCTCGAAGGCGCGCGCGGATCCGGCCGTGCGCCCGTCCGGCATCTCTGGCCCCCCGTCCCCCGCTCGTCCCGTGAAGGGGCGTCCACGGTAGCGCCGGGTGACGGGTGGGCGGGAGGGTCTCGGGAGTAAGCGGATTATCCTGGCGGGAAACACCCCCATCACCACGACACGGCACGGAGCCCGACTTGTACTTCACCGATCGCGGCATCGAGGAGCTGGAGAAGCGGCGCGGCGAGGAGGAGGTCACCTTCGAGTGGCTCGCCGAGCAGCTCCGCACGTTCGTCGACCTGAACCCGGACTTCGAGGTCCCGGTGGAACGCCTGGCGACCTGGCTGGCCCGGCTGGACGACGAGGACGAGGACGACGAGTAGTCCGAGCAGCGCGTGAGCGCGGCAGAGGGGCCCGACCGCGTGCGGTCGGGCCCCTCTGCCGTGTGCTGCCGGGAGGGCGCCGGATCAGGCGGCCTTGGTCTCCCAGAAGATGCGGTCGATCTCGGCGATGAGCTCCAGGGCCTTGGCGCCGGTCGCCGGGTCGTTCGACGCCTTGGCGGCCGAGAGGGCCTTCAGGGTGTCGTTGACCAGGGTGTGCAGCTGGGGGTACTTCTCGAAGTGCGGGGGCTTGAAGTAGTCGCTCCACAGCACCGAGACGTGGTGCTTCGCGAGCTCGGCGCGCTGCTCCTTGATGGTGATGGCGCGGGCGCGGAAGTCGGCGTCCTCGTTGGCCTGGTACTTCTCCTGGACGGCCTTGACGGACTCGGCCTCGATGCGGGCCTGGGCCGGGTCGTACACGCCGCAGGGCAGGTCGCAGTGGGCGGAGACCTTCACCTTGGGGGCGAAGAAGCGGGAAAGCATTGGAGTGGGTCCTCCTCGTGATCGTCTTCTCAAGGGTGGAGATTACTCGCTGAGAATCCGGAAATCGCGGGCGCCCCCATGGGCTTAGGACAAAAGTCCAGCCCCGGCCGAGCGGGGGTGAGCGAACGTACGGGGCCGTGCGGCAGCATGCGGGGAGCGATGAGGAGGCCGGAGATGGCGGAGAGCGGGCGGGTGCGGGTGCGCGTGGGGATCACCGAGGTGACGGGGCCGTCGATGGTGCCGACGCTGGTGCACGGGGACCGGCTGCTGGTCCGGTACGGGGCGTTGGTCCGGCCGGGTGACGTGGTGGTGTTCCGGCATCCGCTCCAGCAGGACCTGCTGGTGGTGAAGCGGGCGGCGGGGCGCCGGCCGGGCGGCTGGTGGGTGCTCGGGGACAACCCGTTCAACGAGACCGGGGACAGCACCGACTACGGCGCGGTCCCCGAGGAGCTGGTGCTGGCGGTGGCCTTCCTGCGGCTGCGGCCGCGCCCGGCGGCGGCTCAGCGTTCGCTGAGGGCGTGGCTGTCCTGGGCGCTGTCGGCGGTGCGGCCGCTGCGTGCGGACGCCTCGGCCTCCAGCCGCTTGCGGGCGCGGTAGGCGGCGACGTTGGCGCGGGTGGCGCAGCGGTCGGAGCAGTAGCGCCGGGAGCGGTTGGTGGAGGTGTCGAGGTAGGCGTTGCGGCAGGGCGGGGCCTGGCAGAGGCCGAGGCGGTCGGGGCCGTGCTCGGTGAGGGCGAAGGCGAGTCCCATGGCGGCCATGGCGGCGTAGCCGGCGGAGGCGTTGGAGGGGTGCTCGGCGAGGTGGATGTGCCAGTCGGGGCTGCCGTCCTCGCGGACGGTGTCGTGGCCGGTGACCTGGGGGCTGACGGGGAACTCCATGAGGAGGGAGTTCAGCAGGTCGACGGCGAGGGCGTGGTCGCCGCGGTCGGCGGCCTCGAAGACGGCGCGCAGCCGGCCGCGGACGTTGCGGAAGCGGGTGACGTCGGTGTCGGTGACCCGGCGGGCCATCTGCACGCTGGCGCCGAAGAGGGCGCGGACGTCGTCCACCGAGGTGAGGGCGTCCTTGTTGCGGGCCGGCTCCTCGGTGTTGACCAGGCGCACGGCGAAGTCCGAGTAATGGGCCAGTTCCACTTGTAGTCCTTACGGCTGCGAATTACTGTCGACATCAGCCGGGTAACGGCTGCTTGACCTTCGAGGGTATTACGTGTGGAGGGGTTCGTGATGGCGGACGCGGTGACCGGCTCGTTCGGTACGGACTGGCGGGCCTGGCAGGAGAGCTGGGACCGCCAGCAGGAGTGGTACATGCCCGACCGCGAGGAGCGGTTCCGGGTGATGCTGGACATGGTGGAGGCCCTCACCGGGCCCTCCCCCCGGGTGCTGGACCTCGCGTGCGGTACGGGAAGTATCACGGACCGGCTGCTGCAGCGGTTCCCGGAAGCCTCCAGTACGGGCCTGGACCTCGACCCCGCGCTGCTGACGATCGCCCGGGGGCACTTCGCCGGGGACGACCGGGTCTCCTTCGTCACCGCCGACCTCAAGGACCCGGACTGGCGCGCGGCCCTCCCGTACGACGCGTACGACGCCGTGCTGACCGCGACCGCCCTGCACTGGCTGCCCAGCACGGAGCTGGCCGTCCTGTACGGGCAGATCGCCCCGCTGGTGCGCCCCGGCGGGGTCTTCATGAACGCCGACCACATGCCCGACCCGGCCACCCCCCGGATCGGCGCCGCCGAGCGCGCCCACCGGCACGCCGGGATGGACCGGGCGCGGGCGGCAGGGGCCCTGGACTGGCGGGAGTGGTGGAGCCTGGCGGGCTCCGACCCGGTGCTCGCCGACGCGGTGGCGGCCCGGTTCGAGATCTACGGGGAGCACGCCGACGGCGACACCCCCGACGAGGCCTGGCACGCCCGCACCCTGCGCGGGGCCGGCTTCGCCGAGGCCCGGACGGTCTGGCGCTCCCCCTCCGACGCCCTGGTCCTAGGACTCCGGTAGGAACTTCGGGCGCACGCGCCGCAGGGGCGGTACGGGAACCCGTACCGCCCCTGCGTCAGCGTTTTCCGGCTAGAGGACCTTCGACAGGAACGCCTTGGTCCGGTCGTGCTGCGGGTTGCCCAGCACGTCGCGCGGGTTGCCGGACTCGACCACGACGCCGCCGTCCATGAAGACGAGGTTGTCGCCGACCTCGCGGGCGAAGCCCATCTCGTGGGTCACCACGATCATGGTCATGCCCGACTCGGCCAGGTCCCGCATGACGTCGAGGACGTCGCCGACCAGCTCCGGGTCCAGGGCCGAGGTGGGCTCGTCGAAGAGCATCAGCTTCGGCTCCATGGCCAGCGCGCGGGCGATCGCCACGCGCTGCTGCTGGCCGCCGGAGAGCTGGGACGGGTAGTTCCCGCCCTTGGTGCCGAGGCCGACGCGGTCGAGGAGCTTGACCGCGCGCTCGCGCGCCACGGCCTTGCTCTCGCCCTTGACCAGGACCGGGGCTTCCATGACGTTCTCTATGGCCGTCATGTGCGGGAAGAGGTTGAAGCGCTGGAAGACCATGCCGATGTCCCGGCGCTGGGCCGCGACCTCGCTGTCCTTCAGCTCGTAGAGCTTGTCGCCCTTCTGCTTGTAGCCCACCAGCTGGCCGTCGACCGAGAGCCGGCCGGCGTTGATGCGCTCCAGGTGGTTGATGCAGCGCAGGAAGGTGGACTTGCCGGAGCCGGACGGGCCGACCAGGCAGAAGACCTCGCGGGGGGCGACCTCCAGGTCGATGCCCCGGAGGATGTGGGCGGCGCCGTACGACTTGTGGACGCCTTCGGCCTTGACCATCGGCTGGGCGGTCACTTCGCCACCTCCGTACGGCGGAACATGTTCAGGTTGGCCTTGAGCCGCTCGAACGGGGTGGGCGGCAGGCTGCGCAGCGAGCCGCGGGCGTAGCGGCGCTCCAGGTAGTACTGGCCGACGCTGAAGACGCTGGTCAGCGCGAGGTACCAGATGGAGGCCACGAAGTACATCTCGATGACCGCGCCGGCGGTGCTGCCGATGTTGGAGCTGGCCCGCAGGAGTTCGGTGTACTGCACCGCCGAGACCAGGGACGAGGTCTTCAGCATGTTGATGAACTCGTTGCCGGTCGGCGGGATGATCACGCGCATCGCCTGCGGCAGCACGACGCGGCGCATGGTCTGCACCTGGGTCATGCCGAGCGCGTGCGAGGCCTCGGTCTGGCCCTCGTCGACGGACTGGATGCCCGCACGGACGATCTCCGCCATGTAGGCGCCCTCGTTCAGGCCGAGGCCCAGCAGGGCGACCATGAACGGCGTCATGACGTCGACGGTCTCGTTCTTGTAGATCGGCCCCAGGTTGATGTACTGGAAGATCAGCGGGAGGCTGAACCAGACCAGCAGCTGCACGTAGACCGGGGTGCCGCGGAAGAACCAGATGTAGATCCAGGACACGAAGCTCGTGACCGGGTTCTTCGACAGCCGCATCACGGCGAAGAGGATGCCCAGCGCCAGGCCCAGCGCCATGGCCGAGATGCTGATGATGATGGTGTTGCCGAGGCCGCTGAGGACCGCGGGGTCGAACAGCTTGTCGCCGACCGTCGCCCAGATGATCTTGCCCTGGGAGAAGGCGTAGACGAGCCACGCCAGGATGGCGGCGACGGCCACGGCGCTGATCCAGCGGCCGTAGTGCCGTACGGGGATGGCCTTGATGGCCTCGTAGGGGGAACCCGAGGCGCCGGGTCCGGCCGGAGCGGCGGCCGGACCCTTGTCGATCTTGTCAGTCACAATGACTGCCCTTCAGTGGAGCTCTCGGATCACTTGCCTGCGTTGACCGTGGCGGACTGCACGGCGCTGTCCTTCACGTTCCACTTCTCCAGGACCTTGGCGTAGGAGCCGTCCTTGATGATGGCGTCGAGGGCTTCCTTGAGCGCGTCGCGCAGCTGGGTGTTCTCCTTGGAGACCGCGATGCCGAACAGGCCGACGTCGGCCTGCGCGCCGCCGACCTCGAAGTCGTTGCCGCCGCCGGAGGTCTTCGCCGTGTAGGCGGTGACCGGGAAGTCGTTCAGGTCGGCCACGGCGCCGCCGGCCTTGACGCGGGTCTGGGCCTCGGCGTCGGTGTCGAAGGCCTCGATGGTGAGCTTCTTGTCACCGCACTTCTCGGCCTGCGCCTTGAAGGTGTCCTCGTACGTGGTGCCGCGCTGGACGGCGACGGTCTTGCCGCAGAGGTCGTCGAGGGACTTGATGTTGTCCGGGTTGCCCTTCTTGACCAGGAGCGAGACGCCGGAGGAGAAGTAGTCGACGAAGTCGACGCCCTTGCCGATCTTCTGGCCCTTGTCGTCGAGGCCTTCCTGGCGCTTCTTGTTGTCCGTGATCGAGGACATCGCGATGTCCTGGCGACCGGTCTCCAGGGAGGTGATCAGGCCGTCGAAGGTGCCGGAGGTGAACTGGAACTTCACGCCGAGCTGCTTGCCGAGGGCCTCGGCGATGTCGGGGTCCACACCGACGATCTTGCCGCCGTCGACGAACTCCATCGGCGCGTAGGCCGTGTCGGAGCCGACCTTGATGACACCCGCGTCCTGGATCTTCTTCGGGAGCTTCGAGAACAGCGGGGCGCTGTTGTCGGCCTTGCCCGAGTTCGAGGAGCCGTTGCCCTCGGTCTGGTCGCCACATCCGGTGAGGATCAGGGCGCCGGCGACCGCGATCGCGCCGACCGCGGCGATCCGGGACCGGGCGGCGGTCGTACGACGGGTGGTGCTTGCGGTCATGAGCGGTTCCTCCGACAGGGGTGGAAAAGCATCCGAGAGAAGGACGGACACGCACCATCGAGTGTCGCGACCTTGTGTGATTACGGCATCTTGCCATTCGGACTGACGCATTCAGGGTGCCCGTCAGGTCAAAATCAGATAACGGGCGCCCCCGACTACCCAACAGGACTGCGGGCAAGGCCCGTCGGAGCCGCACAAACCGCCGTGACCTGGCGCTTTCGCCTCACTATTTACGGTGCGTCTCGACTGCTGGACAGAGAGATTTGGACTTTTAGCCAAAACCGGGGCAAGGACCCTACGATCAGTCCGGAATCGACTCGTCTGGGCGAGTGTTCTTCGGGTAGAACAGATCCTTACACCCCTCATCCGGGGCTCAGGGCGCGCGTGCGGCGCGCCCGCGCGTACGAACCTCCCCTCCGCGGAGGCGGTCCAACCGTCGATGCGGAGTACGGACGCGGTGCCCGCCCACCCCTTAACCAGGAGTGGCCACCCTCAACGATTCAAAGGACTTAAGGGGTCACACGAAGTGGCAGCGGAGATCGTCAACCCTCGCAGCGACAGTGCGACGGACAACAACCCCGATGCGGTGTTCGCACTGCACCGGGGCGGCAAGATGGCCATTCAGGCCACGGTGCCGGTGAACGACAAGGACGACCTGTCCCTGGCGTACACCCCCGGCGTGGCGAAGGTGTGCACCGCCATCGCCGAGCAGCCGGAGCTCGTGAACGAGTACACCTGGAAGTCGAACGTGGTCGCCGTCGTCACCGACGGTACGGCCGTGCTCGGACTCGGTGACATCGGTCCCGAGGCCTCCCTCCCCGTCATGGAGGGCAAGGCGATTCTTTTCAAGCAGTTCGGCGGCGTGGACGCGGTTCCGATCGCGCTCGCGACCAAGGACACGGACGAGATCGTCGAGACGGTCATCCGTCTGGCGCCGTCCTTCGGCGGGGTGAACCTGGAGGACATCTCCGCCCCCCGCTGCTTCGAGATCGAGCGCCGCCTCCAGGAGGCGCTGGACATCCCGATCTTCCACGACGACCAGCACGGCACGGCCATCGTGACGCTGGCCGCCCTGCGGAACGCGGCGAAGCTCACCGGTCGCACCCTCGGCGACCTGCGCGCCGTGATCGCGGGTGCCGGCGCGGCGGGCATCGCCATCGCCAAGATCCTGGTCGACGCGGGCATCGGCGACGTCTGCGTCACCGACCGCAAGGGCGTGGTCTCCTCGGACCGCTCCGACCTGACGGACGTCAAGGCCGAGATCGCGGGCCTGACCAACAAGACCGGCCTGAACGGCACGCTGGAGGAGGCCCTCGCGGGCGCGGACGTCTTCATCGGCGTCTCCGGCGGCACCGTGGGCGAGGAGGCCGTGGCCACGATGGCGGAGAACTCCTTCGTCTTCGCCATGGCCAACCCGAACCCGGAGGTCCACCCCGACGTCGCGCACAAGTACGCGGCCGTCGTGGCGACCGGCCGTTCGGACTTCCCGAACCAGATCAACAACGTGCTGGCGTTCCCGGGCATCTTCGCGGGTGCCCTGAAGGTCCGCGCGACCCGGATCACCGAGGGCATGAAGATCGCCGCCGCCGACGCCATCGCCGGTGTCGTGGGTGACGAGCTCGCCGCCGACTACGTGATCCCGTCGCCGTTCGACGAGCGCGTCGCCGAGGCCGTCACGGCCGCGGTCGCCGCCGCGGCGAAGGCCGACGGGGTGGCCCGCCTGGCCTGAGCGCCACGCTGAGTCACCGTGCCACGAGTGGGGCCCGGCCGGATCCTTCCGGCCGGGCCTCTTCGCGTGCGCGTCGTCCCCCCGCGGGAACGCACCCTCCCCGCCCCCGAACCGGGAGGGGTCGTTCCGCCCCCCTTGCCGGGCGCGCGGAAGAACGCGGGAACGCAAAGCGAGAACGCGACGGGAATGACAGGCTCATGTCGAGCGCGCCGCATGGCTTGAATCCTACCCCTCCCCAGGGTCCCTCCCGACGTTCCGGTTAGCCCTATGCGGGGCGCAAACCGCCTGGTACGGAGGGTAGTTGAGCGTCGAACCACCACTTCCACTCCGGCCGGTCCGCGATCACCCGCCCCTGGTCAGGAAGGCCTACCGACCGGTAGCGTCTGGCGCCATGTTCGCTGCCTATGCCGCCCGAATCGACCGAGACCAGCCGCTGAGCGGCCTTGAGCTGGGCGAACGCCCAGCCCCCGAGGCCCGTCCCGGCTGGGTGACCGTCAACGTCAGGGCCGCCTCGCTCAACCACCACGACCTGTGGTCACTGCGCGGAGTCGGCCTCGGCGAGGACAAACTGCCCATGATCCTCGGCTGCGACGCCGCCGGGACCGACCAGGACGGCAACGAGGTCGTCCTGCACTCCGTGATCGGCCAGAGCGGCCACGGCGTCGGCCCGGACGAGCCCCGCTCCATCCTCACCGAGCGCTACCAGGGCACCTTCGCCGAGCAGGTGACCGTCCCCGCCTGGAACGTGCTGCGCAAGCCCGCCGGGCTGTCCTTCGAGGAGGCCGCCTGCCTCCCGACGGCCTGGCTGACGGCGTACCGGATGCTCTTCACCAACGCCGGGGTCCGCCCCGGGGACTCCGTGCTCGTCCAGGGCGCCGGCGGCGGGGTCGCCACCGCCGCGATCGTCCTGGGCAAGGCCGCCGGCCTGCGGGTCTTCGCCACGAGCCGGGACGAGGCCAAGCGCAAGCGGGCCGTGGAGCTGGGCGCGCTGGAGGCGTTCGAGCCGGGCGCCCGGCTCCCGCACCGCGTGGACGCGGTCATCGAGACGGTGGGCGCCGCGACCTGGTCGCACTCGGTCAAGAGCCTGCGCCCCGGCGGCACCCTGGTGATCTCGGGCGCGACCAGCGGCGGCACCCCGCCGTCGGGCGAGCTGCACCGGATCTTCTTCCTGGAGCTGAAGGTGGTCGGCTCGACCATGGGCACCAAGGACGAGCTGGAGGACCTGCTGTCCTTCTGCGCGGCCACCGGCATCCGCCCCGTCATCGACGAGGTCCTGCCGCTGGACCGCGCCCGCGAGGGCTTCGAGAAGCTCGCATCGGGCGACCTCTTCGGCAAGATCGTCCTCACGACCTGAGGCCGGGCGGCCGTGCGGACGTCAATCAGGGTTGACACCCCTCCCGCGTCAACCTAGATTGACAAGCATGACCGAAGCGACCGACCTCGCCGCACGGGCCGGTGACCGGGACCCGCGCGTGGGCCTGCGTGCCGTGGCCGCCCTCCGCAGGCTGCTGGAGCAGCTGGAGGCCGTACAGGTGCGCAGCGCCCGCGCGCAGGGCTGGTCCTGGCAGGAGATCGCGTCCGAGCTGGGCGTCAGCCGGCAGGCCGTACACAAGAAGCACGGGAGGCTGTGATGTTCGAACGCTTCACCCGGGACGCGCGGTACGCGGTGGCGGGTGCGGTGGCCCAGGCCCGGGCCGCGGGAGCCGGGGCCGTCACCGAGGAGCACCTGCTCCTGTCGCTGCTGGACGGCGGCGCACTGGACCCGCTGCGCGTCGACGGCACGGCGGTCGCGGCCGACCTCGAAGCGGCCCGCCGCCGGGGCGGGATGTCCAAGGCGGACGAGGAGGCCCTCGCGGGCCTCGGCATCGACCTCTCGGAGGTCGTCGCCCGGATCGAGGAGACGCACGGCACGGGCGCCCTCGCGGCCCCCGCTCCCCGTAGGCCGGGGCTGGGCGCCTCGCTCCGCGAGGCCCTGGGCCGGCCCTCCCCGGACCGGCGCCACTTCCCCCTCACCCAGGGCGCGAAGAAGACCCTGGAGCAGTCCCTGCGCATCGCCCTGGGCCGCAAGGACCGTCACATCGGCACCCTCCACCTGCTCCTGGCCCTGGTCTCGCGCCCCGGCCCGGCCTCCGAGGCCCTCGCGGACCACGGAGTCACCTACGCCACGGTGGAGACCGCCCTCGCGGCCTAGGCCTTCAGCCCCGCCGCGATGCGGGCGGCGGCGGCCGCCAGGTGGGCGCGGGCCTCGGCGAGCTGTGCCGGGGTCACGCCGTGGTCGCGGGCCGCGTCGCGCACGTCGTCGCGGAAACGGTCCAGCAGCCGGTCCAGGTCCCGCGCCGGGTCCTCGGTGGGCGCCAGGTCCTCGGCCCACCCCGAGCCCGCGGGCCCCGGCGCGCTCGGCGTCTCGGCGGGGCCGGCCGGGGTGCCGTTGCCCAGCCAGGCCCCGGCCAGGCTGCCCAGGACCCCGCCGGACTTGGAGAACTGCTCCTGGAGCTGCGCGGCGATCCGCTGGACCTCCTCGCGGGCCCGCTCCTGGGCCTCCTTGGCCTGGCGCCGGGCCTGCTGGGCCTCCTCGCGGGCCCGGCGGCTCTCGTCCTTCGCCCGGCGGGCCTGCTCCTTCCACTCCTGTCTGGCCTTGCGGAACTCCTCCTTGGCCACCTTCCAGTTCTCGTCCTCGACCTGCGTCGCCGTCGCGGACGCCGCGGCCCGCATCTCGCGGCGCAGGTCGCCGGCGGCGCCCCGGACGTCGTCCCGGATCTCGGCGGCCAGCTCGGAGACCGAGTCCCGGATCTCCAGCTCCAGGTCCGCCAGCTCCCCGACCCGGCCCGCCAGCTCGGCGCGGCCCGCCTCGGTGATGGAGTACACCTTGCGCCCGCCCTCGGTGGCGTACGTGACCAGCCCCTCGGCCTCCAGCTTGGCCAGCCGCGGGTACACCGTGCCCGCGGAGGGTGCGTACAGCCCCTGGAAGCGCTCCTCCAGCAGCCGGATCACCTCGTACCCGTGGCGGGGCGCCTCGTCCAGCAGCTTGAGCAGGTAGAGGCGGAGGCGGCCGTGGGCGAAGACGGGCGGCATGTCAGAGCACCTTCTTGTCGAGCTGGAGGGGAGCGGCCGCGGCCTGCGGGCGGCTCAGCAGGGCGATCGCCCCGGAGACGGTGGTGGCGCGAAGGGTGCCGGAGCCGGAGCCGAGGGTGCCGGTGATCCGCTTGGCGCCGAACTGGCCGGTGACCCGCAGGTCCGCGAAGCCGTTGGAGACGCTGCCGGTGGCGGTGTTGGCCTCGACCTTGGCGTCGGCGGGGTGCGGGAGGCGGATCGCCACCTCGCCGGAGACGGAGTTCAGGAAGATGTCCACCGGCCGGGCGGCGTCCGGGTCCGGGACGAGGTCGATGAGCATGTCCCCGCTGACCGAGTCGGCCCGTACGCTGCCGGCCGCGCCGTCGACCACGGTCAGCCCACCGGAGACGGAGTGGAAGCCGAACTCACCCGCGACGGACTGCGCCTCGACACCGCCGGACACCGTCCGCGCCTCCACCCGCCCGGAGAGCCCGACCAGCGTCGCGTCGCCCGAGACCCCGTTGACCTCGGTCCCGCCGGAGATCCCGGACACGAAGGCCGCGGCGCTGACGGTGGCCAGCTGTACGCGGGTGCCGGCGGGGACGGTCAGCGTCACCGTGACGCTGCGCTCCCAGGCCTTGCGGCCGTCCGGGGAGGAGCCCGCCCAGGCCTTCCAGGGCTTGCCCTCGATCCACTTCCGGAAGCCCTGGGAGCCGTTCCAGGGGAGGTCCTCGTACGACAGCGTGAGGGTGCCGCCCTCCTGGACCACGTGCAGCGGGGGCCCGTCGACCTCGGCGACCTCCAGCCGGGCCGGGCCCTCCTCGGCGGCGACCACGTTGACGGTGCCGCCGACGACGCGTACGCGGAGGTCGCTGACCGGCTCCTCGAAGGTGAGCTTCTGCGGTGCGGCGACGGACCACGTCATCTGCTCTGGCATGTGCTGCTCCTCTTCAGGCTGACGCACGCAACATATCGCGTCTTCTTGCAGACACGATATATCGCGCTAGCCCGAAGTCAAGCACCCCCGCTCTCCCCGCCGCGCCGCTCGCGCCGCCCGGCCCCTGGGGGGCCTGCCCGGCTTCGCGCCGCTGCGCCGGACTCCGTCCGTCGGACCTGGGCGGGGCCGGTGCGGGGGGCTGGGGCCGGTGGGCCGAGTGCGGGTGGCCGTACCTCTGCGCGGGGCGAGGTCCCCCACCCACCCTTCGCCCGTTCCCCGGGCTCCGCCCGGACCCCTCCTGGGGGCTCCGCCCCCAGACCCCCGCGCCTCAATCGCCGGCGGGGCTGAGTTGTGCCGGCCACCGCTGGATGTGCCGGGCCGGTCGCCCGGCGGGCTGGAGTGCGCGCAGCGCACTCCA